>NZ_DAOTWH010000153.1:0-3249 GCF_034435895.1 Chloroflexus sp. | reverse complement strand
TGCCAGTGGCATTGCTGGCGGCGATAACGCCGGTTTGGCCGGTGGCGCTGGGGCGGAACCAGAATTCGAGCGTATGGCTGGCGTTCAGGCCGGGGATCGCCGCGCCGCGCGCGCTATCGTTGCTGACGAAGCTGAGCGCGAAGTTGCTGATCGGCACGGGAGTATTGGTTGCCGTCGCGGTTGGTGATGGCGTATTCGTTGCGGTGGGTGTCGGCGACGGGCCAGCAGTCGCGGTTGCCGTCGGCGTCGGCGATGGGCCAGCAGTCGCGGTTGCCGTCGGTTCTGTCGAAGCGGCTAATGTAACGATCGCATATCCCATCACTTCACGCGCATTGAATACCTGCACCAATGCACTGGCATCGGTGCTGAGACCGGTGATGGTAAAGGTAATGCTCTTCACTCCTGCTGGAGCACCTGCCGGGAGACGCAACAGCAAGGCGCTACGGGCGACACCGCCAGAGAGTGCATCAGTCACGGCGGCAGGATCAACCGCGAGGTTCGCCCCACTGCCAAAGCCACTCACTGCGCCGGCGCTCAGCGCATTGGTTGGGATGCTCGGTGGCAGCGTGATTAACACACTGCCTCCTACCGAGGTCGCATCCGTAGTAAAGTTCAGCGTATAGCTGGTACCAGTCTGAGCAACGCTAACGTTCAGCGGTGTGCCGGGAGTCATGGCGGCCAGCGCAAAGCGGCGCGAATTGGGCCGAGTGCTAGTCGTGTAATAGAGCCGGTACGACGGCCCTTCCTTCAACGTGCGCACGGCCCACACTTCATCAGGCGAACCCACGTTGATCGGATCCATTGTGCCTGTCCATACCGGTGTATTCGGTACGGCGCGAGTCCAGTTGCGGCCATCAGTTGAGACCAGATAGCCAGTGGTGTAGCCACTGCTATAGCCATTGGCCTCAAACCACATCCGGTAAATCGCGCCGTCTTTGATCACCATCGGCACGCCAGCGTTGTTGTCGTCAAAGTTGCCAAAGGGCGCGGGCTGCACGACCGAGCCGTCGCTGAAGGTTGCGATCCTCGTCCAGTTGATCCCATCTGGAGAGACGGCGTAGCCAATGCGGAAGAGGTAACTGCTTACATTATTCACACCCTCAAACCACATCCGGTGGCAGACGCCGCTCGTGCGCCCGTTCTCGCAGGGTGCGATCGGTGACGCTTCATCAACGAGTACGGCTGGTGCAACAACATATGTGGCATCAAACTGGTTGGTTTGCCCTGACGCGCGGATCATTGCGCCGCCGGCCAATGGGCCGGGCACGCGCGTCCACGCGATTCCATCGGTTGACTCGGCCATTCCTAAGCCATCGATCATCCCTGATGATGCAAACCCGCTGTAGTACATCCGAAAGCCATCGCCATAGCGGATAACATGCATCGTCGTTACGCCAAGGCTATCGAAGCTGCCGGCTACACCGGAGCCAACAAACACTGCGCCGCCGGTGAGCGGGCCGGGCACCCGTGTCCACGCGATGCCATCGGGTGAAACGGCATAGCCAATCCGCCGGATCCCATCACTTACACCGACATACCACATCCGGTAGCAGACGCCGCTCGTGCGTTCGTTCTCGCAGGGCCGCAGCGCCGACGCTTCATCAAACACAACGCTCGGTGGGAAAATTTCATCGGTATCGAAGCTGGTGCCGCCGCCTCCGCAGGCGCTGCCTGCGACGCCAAAGATTGCTCCGCTGGCACATGAGCCGGCGACGAAGCTCCAAGGCTGATTGTTGCCGCTCGGCGGCGGGGTTGGCGTAGGTGTGGCAGTATTCGTTGGCGCTGGGGTTGGCGAATTGATCGGTGTTGGGGTTGCCGTTGGTGGCATTGGGGTTGCAGTCGGCGTAGGGAAGATGCCGGTGCCGGTGATTGTCACTGTTGCATATTCCAACACCTCGCGGCTGTCGAAAGTCTGCACCAGCACGGTGGTGTCCGCCGCGGGCGGGGAGGCAAGGGCAAACGAAATGCTCTTAGGGCCGGGCGCGGCGGCCTCGCTCAGCCGGACGAGCAACGCGCCGCGGGCGTCGCCTCCCGCTTCGGCGTCGGTCAAGATGCCATTTTCCACGGTCAACGTTGCCCCAGCGCCAAATCCGCTCAGGTCAACCGCACTGACATCGGCGATAGCCACTGCCGCCGGCAGCGTGATTAAGACATACCCGTCTGCCGGAATGGTCGCCGCAGTCGTAAAAGTCACGGTGTAGACATTGCTCACCCCGCTCAGGCCGACCGCGCTCAGCGGCGTGCCCGGCGTCACCGCGGCCAAGCCGACCCGGCGCGAGTTCTCGCGGGTAGTGTGGTTATACCACATCCGGTAGCCCAACTCCTCTTTCAGCACGAACGGGCTCCAGACATTGTCGGGGCTGAGGGTGCCGGGGTCGTCGCTGCCGCTCCAAACGGCATTGTTAGGAACGGGACGCACCCAGTTGACGCCGTCGAGCGAGACGACGTGCCCAATGCGGTGAGCGCCGCTGCTGTCTTGGGCGCTGTACCACATCCGGTAGCGGAGGCCGTCTTTGACCACGGCGGCGATGGCTGAGTTTTGGGCATCGAAGGTGCCGGTGGGGCCTTGGCCAATCACGCTGCCATTGGTGCCGGGGCCGGGGACGCGGGTCCAATTCAGGCCGTCGGGGGAGAGGGCGTAGCCGATGAAGAAGCGGTTGCTGCTATCGATGCCCTGATACCACATCCGGTAGCAGAGGCCGCTGGTGCGGCCGCCTTCGCAGGGGGCGAGGGTCGAGGCGGCATCGCGGATGACGCGGGAGGCGGCGATAATGGATTGGTCGAAGGCGCCGGCAATGCCAGCGGGCCGGAGCACGGCGTTGCCGGTGAGCGGGCCGGGGATGCGGGTCCAGTTAACGCCATCGGTGGAAGAAGCGAGACCGATGGCGAAGGTGCTGCCGTTGCCGCCGGTGTACCACATCAGATAGCCGGTGTTGGTACGGATGACCGACGGAAAGGAGGTATTGGCGCTGTCAAAATTGCCAGCGGGGCCGGGCCCAAGCACGCTGCCGCTGGGGCCGGGGCCAACGACGCGGCTCCACGTGACGCCGTTGGGGGAGAGGGCGAGGCCAATCCGGCGGACGCCAAAAGCATCGAAGCCAGAGTACCACATCCGGTAGCAGAGGCCGCTGGTGCGGCCGCCTTCGCAGGGGGCGGCGGGCGAGGCCGCGTCGCGAATGAGCGCGTGACCGTAGACTTGGGTAGTGTCAAAGCCGGTGCCGCTGCCGCCGCAGCCATCGCCGGCAAGGC
>NZ_DAOTWH010000152.1:0-4727 GCF_034435895.1 Chloroflexus sp. | reverse complement strand
GGCTGCGCCGGAGCCGCCGGCTGCGCCGGCGCGGCGCCAACCGCGATCCGGCCATCAACCGCCGGATTGACCGGTGAATTGGCGGCAATGTACTCTTCAACGACATCGGCCAAAATGAAGCCAGTGTCAACCTGATTGCGCCCGCGGGTGAAGACGCTGTAGCCGTCGCCGCCGGTCAGCATAAAGTTGTTGGTGACGACCACATAACTGGCGTTTTGATCGATCGGCGCGCCGCCGACGGTCACGCTCGTCACCCGGCTGGCCGCCGGCAATGACGGATCGTAGGTGAAGCGGAAGCCGGCGATCTGCGGGAAGCGGCCCGCGCCGCTCTCAACTTGGCTAACACCGTTGTTGAGCGCCTCGATCACCTGCGCGCCGGTCAGCGTCACCAGCGCCAGCGTGTTACCGAACGGCAACACCTCCAGAATCTGACCAACCGTCACTGGCCCCGCCGGGATCGATGCCCGAATACCGCCGCCGTTGGTGATCGCCAGCGTCGCCCCAGCGCTGCGCGCCTTAGCCAGCATGGCATCAGCTACCAAATTGCCGAGATTCGTCTCGCGCGAGCGAATATTGGTGCGGCTGCCATCGAGATCGACCGCTGCCGAACCAACCACCCGCGCGCGCAACTGCTCGATCGGGCCTTTGAATACTGCAATCCGGTTCTCAAACCCCTGATCCGCCGGCAGCGACGGCAGCACCTCAGTCGGGTTGCCCTGCAAGTCGATCACGGTGCCGGCAGCGTTAAAGGCCACCGTTATATCACCCAACCAGCGCCCCCACTCCCAGTCGGTAACGACCACCACCGGCTTGCCATCCGGCCCGGCGATCAGTTCGGGGTAGGGAGGCGTGCGCACATTGTTCATCGGTGCCATCGGCGTGTGCGAGTGGCCGCCGATGATCATGCTCATCCCGCCTACTTCGCGTGCAATCCGGCGATCGACATCGATCCCCACATGGGTCAACGCAATAATGGTGAAAGCGCCTTCGGCCTTTAGCGCCGCTACCTGCTGGCGGGCCGCTTCGATCGCCGAAGTAAAGGTAATGCCGGGGCCGGCGTTCGAGAGCACGCCGGTGTCTTCCGGGGTCAAGCTGAAGATGCCGATCTTCCGGCCATCTTTCTCAATAATCGTGCGCGGCTTGATCAGGCCGGCCAGCGGGTTGCTGGCGGCCACCGCAATATTCGCGCTCAACACCGGAAATTTGGCCCGCGTGATGAAATCAACCAGCGCCTGCGGCCCTTTGTCAAACTCGTGATTGCCAACGGCCATCGCCTCGTACCCCATCACATTGTAGAACTCGAGGTCGGCCATGCCGTTGTACTGGTTGAAATAGAGCGTTCCTTGGAAGACATCGCCAGCATCGACCAACAAGGTGGGCATCGCTGTCTCGCGACGGATCTTGTCGATCAATGCTTTGCGGCGCGACACACCGCCGTGAACCGGATTGTTGCCGCTGAACACCGGTTCAATCCGGGCATGGTGATCATTCGTGTGCAGAATCCGTATGCGGAAGGCAGGATTTTCCTGCGCCAATGCTAGCCGGAAGCTGCCGTCGCTGTAGATCGCGAGCAGCGCCCCCGCCCCTAGAGCGACCGTCCCCTTGAGAAACCGCCGGCGTGAGATCTTCTCCATGAGGCATGCTCTCCGTTTCAAGCGCGAACAACCACAACCAAACCGCGTTGCCCTTCATGATGGCAATCCGCTTGGCCTCATCGAGCGCGCAAGCATCAAGGTGCAAACCAACGTTGAACTGGAATAGGCATGCGCATAGTACCGCAGATGGAGCGTTTTGGCAAGCGAATCAGGTCGATTTTTTGCCGAATCTGATGCAATTAATCGATTGTTCAAGCGCGCTTAATCATTTCTTGATACAACCGCACGCTATTGTGATGATGGCAGGCTTATGAAATGCGACAGCTTCGCTGCCGCATTCCACATTCATCCAATAACCCGCATGCTATTGTGATGATGAGATTCGCTGAATTGCGGCAGCCAAACTGCCGCACTCCACAATGTCCGTATCGAATGCCGTCCTCCGCATCATCAGGTATAATACGAGTGTCCCTGCCCAAGCGACCAATAAGGAGCGATGTATGCCCCGCACTGAGCCAACGCCCGCGCTGATCAGCGCGATCGAAGAGGTGCAACAGCGCGTGCTCTGGTTATCGACGCTGATGATTCACCACGCCAACCACGCGCGCCCTAATCCCGACGGGGTGAAGGTGGGCGGTCATCAGGCGTCTTCAGCCTCGATGGTCACGATTATGACCACCCTCTACCTGCACTATTTGCGTCCCGGCGATCGGGTGTCGGTGAAGCCGCATGCTTCGCCAGTCTATCACGCGCTGCAATATTTGCTGGGCCAGCTCGATGCGCGCTACCTCACCCAACTGCGCGCGTTTGGCGGTCTGCAAGCCTACCCTTCCCGCACCAAAGACCCTGACCCGCCCGATTTTTCTACCGGCTCAGTCGGGCTTGGCGCAGTTGCGCCGGCCTTTGCCGCCCTTAGCGCCCAGTATGCTGCTGCACATTTCAACCGGCCCACCACCCAACGCTTCATCGCGCTCGTCGGTGATGCCGAACTCGATGAGGGTAACGTCTGGGAAGCGGTGATCGATCCGGCGCTCGCCGATCTCGATAATTTGCTCTGGATCGTCGATCTCAACCGGCAGAGTCTAGACCGGGTGGTGCCCGGTATCCGCGCCGCGCACCTCAAGCGACTCTTTGCCGAGAGCGGTTGGCGGGTACTGGAAGCAAAGTACGGCTGCCGCCTGCAAACCCTCTTTGCCCAACCCGGCGGCGAGGCGCTGCGCGCCCGTATTGACGAGATGAGTAACGAGGAGTATCAGGCGCTCATCCGTTTGCCCGGCCCCGATCTGCGCCCCCGCCTCGTCAACGGCGACGAGCGACTTGCCCGCTTGCTCGCCGCCGTTCCTAACGAGGAATTGCCGGCGACGCTGGCGAATCTCGGCGGCCACGATGTGATCGAATTGCTCAAGACGCTCGCCGCCGCCGATGCCAAACCGCGCCGGCCAACGATTATCTTTGCCTATACGATTAAGGGTTGGGGTTTGCCTATCGCCGGTAATCCGCTCAATCACTCGATGTTGCTCACACCCGACCAGATCGAGACGCTACGCGAGCAGTTCGGCATCGCTCCCGGTCACGAGTGGGATCGGCTGCCGCCCGATTCACCCGGTGGCCAGCTCTGCGCCGCCGCCGCGGCCCGTCTGTATGGCGCGCCCGATCATGCTGCGCCTGCCGTAACCATTCCCCTGCCCGACGAGATTGCCGTGCCCGCCAGTGGCATGGTTAGCACCCAAGATACCTTTGGCCGCTTTCTGGTGCGCATCGCCGATATTGCCGGTCTGCGCGAACGGATTGTGACCGCGTCGCCGGATGTGTCGGTTTCGACCAATTTGGCCGGCTGGATCAACAAGACTGGGGTGTTTGCCCGCCACGAAGAGCCGGATTTTGAGACCGAAGCCTATCGTATGTTGCGCTGGCGGCGCTGGCCGGGTGGGCAGCATATCGAATTGGGCATCTCGGAGATGAACCTCTTTATGCTGCTGGGGATGTTTGGGTTGGCAGGCGACCTGATCGGCGAACCGCTTATCCCGATCGGCACAGTCTACGATCCGTTTGTCTGCCGCGGCCTCGATGCGTTTATCTACGGCCTCTATTCGGGAGCGCGATTTATTGTCGTTGGCACTCCCAGCGGTATCACGCTATCGCCCGAAGGCGGCGCACACCAATCATCAGTCACAGCCTCATTGGGGATCGAGTTGCCCAATCTGGCCAGCTTCGAGCCGTGTTTCGCCCTTGAAACGGCGTGGCTGCTGCGCGAGGCGCTCCGGCTTTGTATCGATCCGAATGGCTCGGCCAGCTATCTGCGCCTCTCGACCCGCCCGATCGACCAGAGCTTGCTCCAACCGGCCCTCAACCGGCTCGGCGCTGATGAGCTGCACCGGCAGGTGTTGCGCGGCGGCTACCGGCTGATTGACCGCGCCGATTACCACGATCATCCGCATGCGCCGGTGGTGCAGATCGTCACCAGCGGCGCCTTAGTGCCCGAAGTGGTCGCGGCGGCCCACTATCTGCGCCGCGAAGGGGTGGCGGTGAATGTGATCAATCTCACCAGCGCCCGCCGGGTGTACGAGCAATGGAAACAGGGTGGCGATGTGAGCTGGCTCATCCCGCCTAGCGAACGCAAAGCGCCGATCGTGACCGTCCACGATGCCGCTTCGCATGCGTTGGCATGGCTCGGCTCAATCTACGGTGCGCCGCTTCGCGCCCTTGGTGTTGACCGGTTTGGCCAATCAGGGGCGCGTGATGATCTCTACTGCGCCTTTGGGCTTGATCCGCTGTCAATCGCGGAAGCAGCGTTTGAGCTCGTGGATTAACACCGCAGGGGGCGCAGCGTTGAGACGCTTAATTGCTTATTAGTGCCTGTTGCCTTTGCGTCCCCGGCGTCCTCTGCGGTAAAAACCTATGGTCTAACACCCCATCGGTGCAGGGTAGCGGTCATAGGCGCCGCCCCTTGCGCCAACCTTCTCCTCCGCGCCCTCTGCGCTCTCTGCGGTAAGAACTATCGGCGCCCTCCGCGGTAACATCATCTACCCCCGCCCCTGCAACAACAACGTTGCGATCAAGGTCTGGGCAAAGGTCAGCGTGGCCGGCGCCGGTGGCGGCTCTTCGCCCGTCGCCACCTGCCCGCGCACCGGC
>NZ_DAOTWH010000151.1:0-19942 GCF_034435895.1 Chloroflexus sp. | reverse complement strand
GTAGGGGCACAGCGCGCTACGCCCCTACCTCATCCCTTCCAGCACCCAGTTATCGATTAACCGCACGCCATCGAATCGCACCGCCATCGAGAGCAGCGCCCCCTCTAGCCCAATCTGATCCAGCTCGCGCAGGGTCAGCGGGTGGGCCACACTCACATACTCCGGCTCCGCCAACGGTTCAGCCGCCAGCACCTCGCGCATCAACGCGCGCAACGCCTCACCGCTGCGCTCACCGGCGGCGTAGCGTTCGGCGGCGGCCCGCAATGCCCGGTAAAGCACCGGCGCGGCAGCGCGTTGCGCAGGGGTGAGGTACACATTCCGGCTGCTCAGCGCCAGCCCGTCCGGTTCGCGCACCGTCGGCGCGACCACGATCTCGACCGGAATATTCAAGTCACGTGCCATCTGCCGGATCACCACCGTCTGTTGCGCATCCTTCTGGCCGAAGTAGCTCTTGGTTGGCTGCACGATGTTAAACAACTTGCACACTACCGTCGCCACACCGCGAAAGTGGCCGGGCCGGGCCGCGCCTTCCAGCACTTCATCGGCGGCGGGTTGGATGACATACGTGCCAAAGCCGGGTGGGTACATCTCTTCCACCGGCGGCACAAAGACCAGATCAACCCCGGCGGCGGCGAGCAACGCCAAGTCGCGCTCGGTATCGCGCGGGTAACGGGCAAAATCTTCGTGCGGCCCAAACTGGGTTGGGTTGACGAAGATGCTGACTGCCACCGCCGGGCATTCAGCGCGCGCCCGCTCGACGAGCGCCAAGTGACCTTGGTGGAGATAGCCCATCGTCGGTACAAAGCCTAATTCGCCAAAGGCCGCGCGCGCGCGGCGGAAATCGGCGATAGTATGTAGTACTTCCATACGATTCCTCATTGAACAGATGTGATAAGGTTCGCATGTCATTGCGAGTCGCCGCCAGCAGTGCGGCAATTGCCTGATTGAGCGCGAGAGATTGCTGGCACGAGCGCGCTAGGTCGCCGCTTAGTACGGCCCATCCGCGGCCCGCCATCTACGCCTGTGGATCGACCCCGCAATTGAGCCGGTCAGCGCAGTGCGGCTCAGGTGCTACGCCCTTCCTAGCGGCACAATCAGACTGGTTCCTCTGACGGTGCGCCGGCGTCGAACTGGCGCAACGCCGCCGCCAGTTCGTCTGCATCCATCCGGCTGCTATGTTCGGGGCCGGGGAAGGCGCCGGCGCGCACATCATTGGCGTATTGGGCCAGCGCCTCGCCGATGATAGCGGCGAGATTGGCGTAACGGCGCGCATGGCGGGGCACAAAATCGCTGTACAGGCCGAGCATATCGTGCCAGACCTGCACCTGCCCGCTACAGCCGGCGCCGGCCCCGATCCCGATCGTCGGAATCCGTAGCCGTTCGGTAATCGCTTGCGCGAGTTCGGCAGGCACCAGCTCGATCACAACCGCAAAGGCGCCGGCCTCTTGCACGGCCAGCGCGTCGGCCAGCAACTGCTGCGCCTCGGCGGCGCGTTTACCTTGCACCCGCAACCCAATTTGGTTGACCGCTTGCGGGGTAAAGCCAATATGCCCCATCACCGGAATTCCCAAATGCACTAGCCGGGCAATCGTCGGTGCGATATGCACACCACCTTCCAGCTTCACCGCTTGCGCGCCCGCCTCTTGTAGCATCCTCCCGGCGCTGATGACGGCCTGTTCGGGCGAGGCGTAGGTTAAAAACGGCAGATCACCCACGACCAACGCCTTGCGCGCACCGCGCACGACGGCGCGGGTGTGGTGCAACATCTCGTCGAGCGTCACCGGCACCGTCGATTCGTGGCCTAAGACCACCATCCCCAGCGAATCGCCGACCAAAATCATAGGAATGCCAGCGCGATCGGCGATTTGCGCCGAAGTATAGTCATACGCGGTCACCATCGGGATCCGCTCGCCGCGATCGCGCATCTGCTGAATATCACGAATGGTTGTGCGCATTGCCGGCTCCTCTTGGCAGTCATTCGTTGCCGGTCATTCCGGCATGCCCGATTGTAGCACGGAATAGTGAGGGGGGTGATAGCAGGATAGAGCAGGAAAGGGTTTGGTGATAGCGCAGGGCTAAACCATAGTGATACTATGTGTAAATATGGCGTAAACGTGATGTAGCGGGTGAAATGTGGCTCTTCTGTATGATGAGCCTTGTCACTAAAGAAGATACAACTTTTTGTGAAGCGAAATAATGAGTGATTTATTCAGCACGCGGTCTGGTTTATTTAAAATCGATTAACAATTTTGTTGTAGTAGTTTAGCGCCCAATTTTCAAAATGTTTGACATACCAGAATAGGTTGCATAAAATATAGCAACATTACTTGCCCATGGAGCCAATGCTATGCAGAGAAATCCTACGATGGACATCCCCCCCATGTTGGTGCCGTATGCTCGCCGGATTGCTCTTCGTGATCTAGAACTATTTTATTACGATACCGGCGCTGCTCAGGCGCCAACGCTCCTGCTCATTCACGGGTTAGGCGATGAAGCCGATACATGGCGGTCTATCATTCCGTCACTCGCGCAGCGCTATCGCGTCATTGCGCCTGATCTACCCGGTTTTGGCCGCAGTTCCGGCCCTAAAAGCGGTTACAGCTTAACCTTCTTTGCCCGCGCGATGGCCGAGTTTATGGCGGCGCTCGGTTTGCAGCAGGTAACGTTAGTTGGCCATTCATTGGGGGCAATGATTGCGCAGCGTCTGAGCATAGGCTTGCCTCAGCTCATCCAACAGCAAATTCTGATCAGCGGCTGCTTGCCGATCAAACACCAATTTCCACGCCGCCGGCTGTGGCTGCTCTTATTGCCGGGGGTGGGCGAGTTGATGTTGGCCGGTATGCAATGCTCGCATGAGTTGGCCTTCCAGAGCTTGCGCCCATTCTACTTCAATCTCTACGAATTGCCGGCGCGCGAGCAGCGGTTTCTGCGCCGCCGGGTGTGGGCGCGGCTGTGCCAAGCGCGCCAACGCCGGGCAACCCTCTCGGCGTTGCGCTGGCTGGCGGTTGATGCGCTCTTCCGCGCTGATCAATATCTCGATCTGGTCAGTGAATGTCCGACGCCAACTATTCTCATGGCTGGCGATCATGACATGATCGTCGCAGGCGAATGTATCGAGGCCACCGAAGTGGTGCTTGCAGGGCGCGGGCAGTATATCCATCTCGAATCCTGCGGCCACATGCCGCAGCAGGAATGCCCTGCGCTGATCGTTGAATTGATCGCAGAGCTGGTTCCTGCTGGGTGCGATGGTGAATCCGATTGGCACAACGAACATTCAGACGGCTAGACGTGGCTACGAGGAGGCAGCATGTTCGCCGGCTTCCGCCCCGCGCGCCCGCACCAATGAGGCAATGATTGACACGGCAATAATGGTGGCGACGACCCCCAACGACACCCCGGTCGGAATCTTCCAGCTCACGCCAACGATCGCCGCGCTGAGGTCAGGCAACAACATCTTGACGCCGACAAACGCTAGCACCACCGACAACCCTAGCTTGAGGTAGTGGAACAGGTGGACAACGCCGGCCAGCACAAAGTAGAGCGCGCGCAACCCTAGAATGGCGCAAACATTTGAGGTGTAGACGATAAACGGATCTTGCGTCACCGCAAAGATGGCTGGAATCGAGTCAATGGCGAAGATGAGGTCAGTGGTTTCAACCATCACCAACACCAGCAAGAGTGGCGTCGCCATCAACACGCCATTCTGGCGGGTAAGAAACTTCTGGCCGTCGTAGCGATCGCTAATCGGCATAAAGCGGCGGAACAGGCGCACTACTGGGTTCTTCTCCGGCTCGATCTGCTCGTCTTGGGCCGTGGCCATACGAATGCCGGTAAAGATCAGGAATACGCCGAAGATCCAGATAACCCAGTGGAATTGCTTGATCAGCGCCGCACCAGCCAAAATCATCGAGCCGCGCATGACCAGCGCGCCAATAATGCCCCAGAAGAGCACGCGGTGCTGATATTTGGCCGGTACCGCGAAGTACGAGAAGATCAGCACAAAGACGAAAATGTTGTCAACGCTGAGCGCTTTTTCAATCAGATACCCGGTTAAGAAGGCAAGCCCGGCATCGCTCGCGCTGAGCGAGCTGTTTGGCATGATCACATCCCAGAAGAGGTACAAGCCCAGATTAAAGAGCAACGCCAACGAAATCCAAACGACGCTCCAGATGGCTGCTTCGCGCAGGGAAACTTCGTGCGCTTCCCGGTGAAAGACGCCTAAATCAATTGCGAGCAGGGCCAAGACAAAAAGATTGAAACCGACCCAGACCCATACTGCATCGAACATGGTTTTGCTACTCCCTGTGCATGTGATACGTTTTATCACAATAATAAAGGCGAGCCGACGGCAGCTCACCACTGCGTCGGTCTCGCCAGTCTGGCATCCCAGTACTCAATGCAACCGGGAATTTGAGAATTCCGTCTTGACGATTGCATCAACCTGCGCGAAGCAGGCGGCTACTCCCCAACGGTTTGCACTATAGCGTACTTTTGCCGTTTCTGATAGGGAAAAATTACCCACCCATCCTACGGGTAGGCGGTAGCCATGATGGCGGAGAACCGCCCTTGCCAAGCACGTTCTTTACCGATATGCTCAACGATTATGTATACTGTTGTAAAAATGAACAATGGATACGCCGTATGGATTTGATCACAATCGGGTTGCTCATTGGCGGGCTGGCGCTGCTTGCGGTCGGCGGTGAGTTGTTGGTGCGCGGTTCGAGCCAGCTGGCGGCGCTGGCCGGCATCTCGCCGCTGGTGATTGGGTTGACAGTGGTGTCGTTTGGCACTAGTTCGCCTGAATTGGCCGTCAGCATTCAGGCCGGCTTGGCCGGCAAGAGCGATATTGCGGTCGGCAATGTCGTGGGGAGTAACATTTTCAATATTCTCTTCATTCTCGGCGCGTGTGCGGTGATTAGCCCGTTGATCGTGGCGGTGCAGCTTATCCGGCGCGAAGTGCCGTTTATGATCGCTGTTTCGCTGTTGCTGGCCGGCCTTGCGCTCGATGGCAGCGTCGGCTGGCTGGATGGCTTGCTCTTGTTTGGCTTGCTGATCGGCTATACGGTGTGGTCAATCTATGCCAGCCGGAAAGAGAGCGCCGAGGCGCGGGCCGAATTTGCCCAAGAGTTTGGGCCAGAGAAGCTGCCGGCGCAGGGTGGCGCAAAAGTGTGGCTGACCAGCATCGGTTTTATCGTGGTCGGGTTGGGTTCGCTGGCCCTTGGCTCGAACTGGCTGGTCGAGAGCGCAACGACGCTGGCGCGGACCGTTGGGGTGAGTGATGTGATTATTGGTCTGACCATCGTGGCGGCGGGCACCTCGCTGCCCGAAGTGGTGGCCTCGATTGTGGCCACTCTCAAAGGCGAGCGTGATATTGCGATTGGGAATGCCATTGGCAGCAATGTCTTCAATATTCTCGGCATTGTTGGCCTTGCCGCGTTGATAACACCCGGCGGCTTGACGGTCGCCCCTTCGATCATTACCTTCGATCTGCCGGTGATGATCGCGGTTGCATTTGCAGTGCTGCCCATCTTTGTCACCGGTCTCAGCATTAATCGCTGGGAAGGGGCGCTCTTCCTTGGGTACTATGTGGCATATACCGCCTACCTGATCTTGGCTGCTACCCAGCACGATGCCTTGCCGGCCTTCAGCGGCGTGATGGCGCTGTTTGTATTGCCAATTACCGCGATTACGTTGCTGGTGTTGGCGCTCAATGCGGTGCGCCGGCGCGATTGGGCGACGCCGGGGGCGTGACCGGCGCCGCAGGCCGCGCGGGGTGATCCGCCCTCCGCCCCACTCCGTGGTTTGGTCGCTGCGGTCGTGGGGTGTGATTCATACCGCCGTGCGGTGTGATCGATACCGCGTCGTCATAGGAGCCGCACGGCCGTGCGGCTCTACCGGGGGTTTTACGGTAATACGATCAGGGTTCCTTGTTGGGCTTCGTGGCCGGGGATGCGACAATAAAACCGGTATTCGCCGGGGGCGGGGGCGCGGAAGACCAGAATCGCGTCTACCCCCGGATCGGCTGAGACGGTGCGATCGCCACTCGGCAGTTCGATGGTCAGGCTGTGAGCGACTTGGCCGCGGTTGCGCAGCCGGAGAAAGATCTGCTCGCCGGTTTGGACTTCGATCCGATCCGGATCAAAGCGCATTTCGGTGGCGGTGACTTCGATGGTGCGTTCGCGCAATGGCTCGCCGCAGGCAGCGAGGAATGCTAATCCGATGAGGATGAGGCCGGCGGCGAACAGTAGCCGGTGCAGGCGTGCTTGGATGGCAGTTGGCATAGGATCATACTCTACAGGTATGGTTCGCGGTCGCTTCGCCATAACTGTACCAGAAATAGGCGCGGTGATGGGGAGATGCCGTCTTGTGACAGTTCAACCATTTTCGGGTACAATGGCAACAGACTCAAACCCTTGCGGAATGTTGCGCGATAAATCAGGCAGCCATGCCACGAGGCATGTTACCGCGATCGTAGGGCTAGTTTGGCCAAAGTATCATATCTTGCGTCAGCAGTGATGGGTCGAGATGGGCAACTACGTATCGCTCGCCGATCATGATCTGCTCAACCCGTATGATGACACGTTACCAATCGCCGGAATAAGCTGCATTGCGCCGGTGAGTGGCCGGCGCCGGTATTCTATCACGGTATAGGGTTGGTTTCTGCACGTTGGTCGAGGGGAGCATGCTCTATCTGCTTGTGTTGATTGCGTTGGCCGCTGCGCCGCTGGCGTTGCTGGCCCGCTTGCCCGGTCGTGATCGCATTGCATGGGGCTTGGCCCTCATTCCATTGGTCATCTTTGGCTTGACCTTGGCACAGGCCGGACCAGTGTGGGAAGGCGGCCAGATCGTCGAACGGATCGCGTGGGCGCCGGCTCTTGGGCTTGATCTGAGTTTTGCCCTCGATGGCTTGAGCCTGCTCTTTACGCTGATTATCACCGGTATCGGTACGTTGATCGTCGGCTACGCCGGCCATTATCTCAGCACCGATAGCGGTCTTGGCCGGTTTTTAGCCTACATGATGCTGTTTATGGGCGCGATGCTCGGTCTGGTGCTGGCCAGCAACGTGCTGACGATGTTCGTCTTCTGGGAATTGACGTCGGTCACGTCGTACCTGCTAATCGGCTACAAGCACGATTATGCCGATGCGCGGCGCGGCGCGTTACACTCGCTGTTGGTGACCGGCGGCGGCGGGTTGGCGCTGCTGGTTGGGTTACTACTGCTAGGGCAGGCCGCTGGGAGCTACGAGCTGCGCGATATTCTGGCTGCCGGCGATGGCTTGCGAGCGCACGCGCTCTATCCGGCGGCGGTGATCTTGATCTTGCTCGGCTGTTTTACCAAATCAGCCCAAATACCCTTCCACTTCTGGTTGCCGGGGGCGATGCAAGCTCCCACCCCAGCCAGCGCCTTTCTCCACTCGGCCACCATGGTCAAGGCCGGCGTGTATCTGATGGCGCGGCTAAGCCCGGCGTTGGGCGGCACGGCGCTGTGGGATGTGACGCTGGCCGTGGTCGGCGGCGCCACGATGACCTTCGCCGCGATTGTGGCGATGCGCCAGTTTGACCTCAAGGCGATGCTGGCCTATACCACAATCAGCATGCTCGGCGCGCTGACGATGCAGATCGGTCTGGGAGGCAAGTATGGCGCCGAAGGGGTGGCGACCAACATTTTGGCCCACGCGCTGTACAAGTCGGCGCTGTTTATGCTGGCCGGCGTGATCGATCACGAGTGCGGCACGCGCGATCTGCGCCGGTTAGGCGGATTGCGCGCCTATATGCCGCAAACGATGGTGATCACCGCGCTGGCGTTGCTCTCGTTCGGCGGCATCCCGGTGATGTTTGGCTTCGTCGCCAAAGAGTTGATGCTGGAAGCGGCGCTCGAAACCGATCTCGGCGCAACCCTGAGCGTGCTGGCGGTGGCGGCGATTGCAGTGACGGCGGCGGCTTCGTTGGTGACAGGTTGGCGGTTATTCAGCAATATCTTTCTTGGCCAGCGCAGCATGGCGGCCATGCAGCAGCATATCACCGATCCTGCGCCGGGCATGCTGATCGGCCCCGGCGTGCCGGCGGCGCTATCGCTGATCATTCCGCTGGCCTTGCTGGGGCCAATCAGCGGCTTGATTGCGCAAGCGAGCGCGGCGATCTACGGCAAGCCGATTGCAGTGAAGTTGGCCCTCTGGCATGGCGTGAACCCGGCGCTGTTGGTCAGCCTTGGCGCGATTGCGGTTGGTTTCGGGTTAGCCCGTTTTGGCGAGCAGTTGGCGAACATACGGGGGTGGCCGGCATGGTCGCGCGGCGATATGATCTTCGATCGCCTGATTGAGCGCACGCTGGCCGGCGCGACGGCGCTGACCCGCGCTATTCAAGAGGGTCGCTTGCGCCGCTATATTCTGCTCACGGCGCTGGCGATGCTGGTCTTTGTCGGCGTGCCGTTTGCCAGCTTCGGTCTCGGCGCGATCCGGTTTGATCTCGATCCGCAATTGCAATTCTACGAAGTGCTGGCCGTGGCGCTAATCCCGGTTGGCGTACTGGCGACGATTCTGGCCCGCACGCGCTTGGGGGCGATTATCGCCGCCGGCATGGTGGGGGCAATGGTGTCACTGTTGTTCGTGCTCTTCTCGGCCCCCGATCTGGCGTTGACCCAGTTGCTGATTGAAGTGCTCTCGACCGTCTTCCTGCTGTTAGTCTTTTCGGTCTTGCCGGTGCGGTTCGAGAGCTTTTCAGCCGCGTGGGTGCGCCGCCGCGACGCGATTGTGGCGACGGCAATGGGCCTCTTGATAACGGGGTTGGTATTGGCGACGGCGACCAACGATGCGTTCGCGCCCTTGGCGCCCTTCTTCCTTGAGAATAGTCTTGAGAAGGGCAAAGGCGCCAATGTGGTCAACGTGATTTTGGTTGACTTTCGCGGCTTTGACACCATGGGCGAAATTACCGTTTTGTTTATTGCTCTGTTAGGCATCTACGGCTTGCTCCGTTTACGACAGGGGAAGAACGATGTTGCACCGGAACGAGTCACCACTGCCGAACCGGCCGCCGAACCGGTTGACACCAAGAGATAGCGCGCTGTACGATTCGCTGATCCTGCGCACGGTCAGCCGGCTGATGATGCCGCTGCTGTTGCTGCTCTCGATCTATATGCTGCTGCGCGGGCACAATCTACCCGGCGGCGGCTTTATCGGCGGCTTGCTAGCTTCTAGCGCGATCATTCTGCAAATCGTGGCGTTTGGCCCCAAAACGGCCCAGCGTATCTTACCGATCAATTACCTGCTGCTGGCGGCGTTTGGCGTCTTCTTTGGCGCGATTTGGGGCTTGCCGGCTATGGTTGCCGGCTCGCCCTATATGCAAGCGTTCTGGCTGCCCGATCCGATCCCCGGTGTGGGCAAAATCGGTACGCCGGTGCTGTTTGATATCGGGGTCTACTTCACTGTGATTGGCGTGACGACCAAAATCGCGCTGTTGCTGGTTGAAGAGCCGTCACTCTTCCCGTTGCCGGCAATGAAATCAGCGCCGGTCGAGCAAGAGGAGGGCGCATGATTATCTTGTTAGCGATTGCGATCGGATCGCTCTTTGCCGGCGCGACCTATCTGATGTTGCGCCGTTCGGTGGTGAAGTTGATCCTTGGGTTGATCTTGTTGAGCCACGGGGTCAATCTGCTCATTTTTACCATGGGCGATGGCGTGCGTCGTGGCGCGCCGCCACTGGTGGATGCCGCCGGCCAGCCCCCTCCCGGCTCCGCCGATCCGTTGGTGCAGGCTCTGATCCTGACCGCGATTGTGATTAGCTTTGGGTTTACCGCCTTTGTGATGGCGCTGGCCTATCGCTCGAATCAGGCAGTGGGCAGCGACGATCTGGATGATCTCTCGACAACTGACCGCTTGTAGCACAGGAATATAGACATGGTTTTTCATCTCTTTATTCCGATCATTACGCCACTGATCGGGGCAGCGCTGGCCGTCTTGTTCAACCGCCAGCGCATCGTGGCGCGGGCCATCACGCTGCTCAGCGTCTTGATCAACCTCGGCTACGGTCTGTGGTTGATGAGCGCCGTGCCAGCGAGCGGGCCATTGGTGGCGCAAGCGTCGGGTTGGCTGGCCCCATTCGGCATTTCGTTAGTGGCTGACGGGATGAGTGCGCTGATGGTGATGCTGGCCGCCTTGCTTATGCTGACGACGATCTCCTACAGCTTTGCTTCGATCGACGAGCAACGTGAACAACACTTTTACTATCCGCTCTTGCTGCTCTTGCTGCTCGGCGTGAGCGGTGCGTTCCTCACTGGTGATCTCTTTAACCTGTACGTCTGGTTTGAAGTGTTGCTGGTGGCGTCGTTTGGATTGATTACGCTCGGCGGCAGCCGCGATCAGCTTGAGGGCGGGTTGAAGTATGTAGTGCTGAATTTGCTCGGCAGCACTGCGTTTCTGTTTGGTTGCGGCTTGATGTACGGCTTCGCCGGCACGCTCAATATGGCCCATATCGCCGAGCGGATGGCGACCCTCGCCAACCCCGGCTTGCAGACCGTGTTGGCCGGAATTTTTCTGTTTGCGTTTGGCAGCAAAGCTGCGATTGTGCCGCTCTTCTTCTGGCTGCCTGCTAGCTACCACACGCCGCCGGTCGCTGTTACCGCTATCTTTAGCGGGTTGATGACGAAGGTTGGCGTCTACGCGCTCTACCGGACATTCGGGTTGATGTTCCAGAACGAATTGGCCACGTATGGGCCGTGGCTCACGCTGCTGGCCGGTCTGACGATGGTGATTGGCGTGTTGGGAGCGGTGGCGCAGATGAATGTGCGCCGTATCCTCAGCTTTCACATTATTAGCCAGATCGGGTATAGCGTGATGGGATTGGGCTTAGCCAGCGCTGCTGGCTTGGCCGCCGGCTTGGTCTTTACCGCGCACGTGATGATCGTCAAGATGGCGCTGTTTTTCATTGGCGGCGCTGCCGAGCAGATCTACGGCACCGGCGATCTGAAGAAGATGGGTGGTTTGGCCCGCAGCGAACCGCTATTGGCGCTGTTTTGGTTCCTTGGCATTTTGTCGCTGGCTGGCATCCCGCCGCTCAGCGGCTTCATCGGCAAGCTGATCCTCTTACAGGTAGGCGTCAGCCAGCAGGCGTATCTGATTACCGCCGTGGCCGCCGGCACCAGCATTTTAACCTTCTTCTCGATGCTCAAAATCTGGAACGAGGTCTTCTGGAAGAAGTCGTACGATGATGTCAATCGCTTGCCGCGGGTATCGTTCGGCTTGTTGGCGCCGGGAGCGGCGCTGGTTGTCCTCAGCGTGGCGCTAGGCTTGCTGGCCGGGCCGCTGGTAGATTACAACACGATTGCCGGCCAACAGGCGTTTGACCGCAATGTCTACATTACCGCCGTCTGTGGCGCAGATGGTTGTGAAGCGGTGTATCGGGCGGCGCTGAAGTAAAGGGGGCGGTATGATCGTCTTAGTGCTCATTCTTACCCTCACATGGATGGCGCTGCAAAGCAGCTTTACGTTACCAGATCTGATCGTAGGGCTGGCGGTCAGTTATGCCATCGTCGCGCTGGCCAGCCGCTTTTTGAGCGTGCCCTTTGTCAATGGCGGGCTCGGGCGCCCGCGTATGGATACGCGCAATTACGCCCGCCTGACCTTCAAGTGGATTGCGTTTATTGGGTTTGCGCTATGGAGCGTCTTGAAGGCGAATATTGATATGGCGCGGATCGTGCTCTTCCGGCGCGTCGCCGATATTCGTCCCGGCATTATCGCCATCCCGCTCGATGTCAAGAGTGATGCCGGAATTACCGTCTTGGCGAATCTGATTACGTTGACGCCGGGCACCGTCTCGCTCGATATTTCCTCCGATCGGCGCACGATCTACATTCACTGCATTGATGTGCAAGACGCCGATGCGGTGCGCGATGACATTAAGCAGAACTTCGAGCGGCGGGTGATGGAGTTGTTACCGTAGGGGTCAATCATCATGACGTTGTTTGAAATGCTGATCGCCGGGTTGATGGGGGTCTTGGCGATTTCGATGGTGATCGTTACGGCGCGGTTGCTGATTGGGCCGAGCATTCCTGATCGGGCAATGGCGTTTGACGCGATTATGAATCACGTGGTGGCGTTAGTGGCGCTCTATGTGGTGATTACCGATCAATTGGCGCTGGTTGATGCGATCTTGATCGTCGCGGTGCTCGGTTTTCTGGGGACGGTGGCGGTGGCGCGCTATATTGAGGAGGGGCGGAGTTAATGGATCTGAAAGAGATTGTGACCCTGATATTGGCGACGATCGGGGTGGCGTTTGTGCTCATTTCATCGATCGGGATTATCAAATTGCCTGATCTCTATACCCGTGTTCACGCGAGCGGCAAAACAGGCACGTTGGGGATTATAGGGGTGCTGTTGGCCGTAGCCATGCATCATGATGATCTGATTGCCGCCGCGAAGATGATTGCCCTGATCGCGTTCTTTTGGTTGACGGCGCCGGTGGCGGCGCACATGCTGGATCGAGCCGCCTACCTGACCGGGGTCAAGCGCGCGCCGCAGACGGTGCAGGATGATTTGGCCGGCAAGTATGATGTTGAGCAGGGCCGGTTGCGGTCATAGGGTTACGCGGCTTGCTGGGTATATTGAATAGCCACGAAAAGACACAAAAGGCACAAAAAGGTGAAGTTGTTGGTTTGGGTGTCTTTGTGGCTATGCTCCAACCCTCGTTGCGTTCTTGGCGGCGTTGGGTTGGCCCCCACCCCTTGCCCCTCCCCCAGCGGGGGAGGGGTGTTGCTCTCACCCCCCGGTCTCTGCTCCCACCTGACGGCGGGAGCGAGGCGGGTTGGACAGCCACGAAGAGACACAAGAGGCACAAAAAGATGTTTGTTGTGTCTTTTGTGGCTCTTGATGGCTATTCCCCATCCTTGAACGGTGCAGCGGGGGATGGTGAGTCGTTGCCGGTAGCGCGGCTCGCAGCGGCGACGATCTGTTGCAGGTAGTGCTGCCAGTGTTGCTGGTTGGCGCGGGTGAGACGGCGAATAGCGGCGAGATCGCCGGCTTCGCCGGCTTCGACCGCGGCGGCGAGCGACTCTTGGAAGGCGCGGGCCAGATCGGCGACAGCGCGGCGCAGTTCGGCGTTCATAGCGCGCTGGCGTTCAAGCTGTTCGTACAGCCACTCATTGAGCCGCAATTGTTCTTCTAACTGTTCGCGCAAGCGCTGTTCCGCCGGCGTCATAGGCTACCTCAAGAATCGGTGCGCCCAACCTGATCGCAGGTCGGGCGTAAGGTGTCTGGCGGGGAGAGTGAGATTCGAACTCACGAGGGCTTATTAGGCCCTACCCGTTTTCGAGACGGGCACGTTCAACCACTCCGTCATCTCCCCGTGCTGCGTCGCTCACATATTATAGCGAGATGGGCGGATCTGTGCAAGTGGAAGCGCCGTTTGTATGATAGGATATCGCTATTACAATGCGCTAAGCTCGTAGAAAACTGCTGGATTGGGCATATGGCAACACCGAAGCGACATTGGCTAGCTGCCATTCACGATCTCCCGCTTGCTGCTGCGCTGATCTGGTATGGTTCAGTCAGTTGTGTCGCGCTGATTCTCATTGGTGCGGTATGCCTCAATAGTGTCGCGTATGTGCGCAGTTTTGTTGATGATACCGCCTATCATATTCCGATGGCAGTGGAAATTGCCCGCCATGCTAATCCCTACTATGTTGATGTGAAAGCCACATTTACCTCATTCTGGTTTCCGGCTGGCGCTGAGGCGCTGGTTGGCCTGTTTGTCGCCGTTACTCGCGATATTAATAGCACCAATCTGTCAGGCGCGCTGTTTTATATTTTGTTTTTGGTGGTGAGTTACCTGTTCGCTGGGATTTGGACGACAGCTCGGCACATTCGGCTCTTATCGGTCGCCCTGTGCGGGGTCATTCCGGTGCTGTTTGCGCAGACTGTGGCATTTTATGTTGATATTCATATCAACTTTTTAGTGTATCTGAGTTTGTATTTGCTCACGTTGGCGTTGGTTCGGCGGCAGGTTGATTATGCTTGGTATGGGATTGGCGCGGCAATCCTGTCGGCAAGCGTGAAATATCATGGGTTGTTCTTTGGCGCGGTGTTGATGATTGCGGCGCTTGCAGCAATGGTCGCGATCCGGTCGTACAAACCCTCGTGGCGGTCGTTGCTGTTCGTGGTTGGCAGCGGCGTATTTACATCGGGATGGTATCTGCGCAACCTGTGGTTGAAAGGCAATCCGCTCTATCCATTAGATTTGCCGCAACCGCTGCCTACAATCTTGACGAATCTTGGTTTGCCTTACCAAGGGATACCGTTTCCCAACTTATCACCGCAGGCTGTCTGGCCCCATCCGCTTATTCCCCAATCGCCTGTGGTGTACAATCTTATTCCGCACATCACGAATGATGCGTTTGGGTTGATATTTCCGATTTCGCTGCTCATGCTTGGGATTGTGGCCTTGCGTTCTCACCGGATGCCGGCGCCGCAACGCCGGGCATATTGGTTTGTACTGGTGGTTTCGGTTGCGATTGTTGCTGTGTTGCCGTTTCATCTCAGTGTGCCGTGGTATGTGCTGTTTTTGCCGGCAGTGGCGGTGTTATGGCCGGCGATGCTGGCCGCGACGAATCCGAGTAGCTACCGGTTTGCTTGGTATAGCTATGCAGTGGTGATGATCGTCAGCATGATCTATATTGCAGCTAATATTGTTGGCATCGGCAACCATAGAACTATTACTCAAGAAGCGATTTCTATCTTACAGGAGCATCGCCGTTCTGATATTGTCTCGTTTGATATTGTTGAACAAGGAAATTTACGTATTGGTTATTTGAGCGGTCGTATGACGTTTATTGCCACGTTGTACGATCGACGTCTTACCAACCAGTTGATTCAACTGCATTATCAAGATTATTTGCTCGATCACGGCCCCGATTTCACCAACCCGGCTGATTTTGTGGCCTATGTGCGCTCACTTGATCTCGATTACATCGTCATCTTTGATCCAAAAGCGCCCGGGGCTGCTATTTTGCTCAAACATTTCTTTGATATGACCATTGTTGAGGATAAGTATTAAATCACAGGTCTGTAATCGAGCAAGCGGCTAGGCTCAGGGGACGTTTCCAGTTCCCTACACCCGCTTGATCACCACCATGGTCATATCATCGGCTTGGGGCGCGTCGCCGGCGAAGGCGTTGACGGCGGCGAGTACGGCAGCCACGATCGCGGCGGGGGTTTGGTGATGGGTAGCGCGAAGGACAGCCGCAAGCCGGTCGTCGCCGAACAGTTCGCGTTCCGGGTTCATCGCTTCGGTGATGCCGTCGGTGTAGAACAGCAGCACGTCACCCGGTTCGAGTGCGAGTTCTCCCGGCGCAAAGTGCGGATCGGGGATGATGCCAAGCACGATCCCTTGGGCGGCGAGCGGGATGACTTTCCCTGCGGCGCGGCGGTAGAGCAGCGGGTAGTTGTGGCCGCCGTTGGCGAATGCGATCTGGCCGGTGGCCGGGTCGATCTGGGCGTAGAAGCAGGTCACGAACAGGCCGGCCCGTGAATCGGCGAGAATCAGCCGGTTGGCGCGTTGCAGCACTGCAACCGGCGGACGGCCATCGATGGCGCTGGCGCGGATCAGGGTGCGCGAGAGGGCCATAAAGAGGGCTGCCGGCACGCCTTTGTCGGTCACATCGGCGATGATGACGCCGAGGCGGGGCGCACTGCCGGAAGTTGCCGGCGGCAATTCGATAAAATCGTAGAAGTCGCCGCCAACTTGGCGCGCGGCGCGGTAAAAGGCTTCGATCTGCAAGCCGGGCACGAAGGGGCAACAGTCGGGCAAGAAACTGGCCTGTATCTCGCGGGCCAGATCGAGTTCGCGTTCGAGCCGTTGGCGGGCGAGCGCCTCTTGGTTGAGCCGTTCGCGGTCGATCATCTGGGCTAATTGGCTGGCGAGTAGGCCGAGTAGCTCGGCTTCGCTGTCGAGAAAGGAGCGGGGGGTGATGGTGTTCACCAAGAGCAAGCCAAGCTGTGCCCCGCCGAGCTCAACCGTTACGGCAAGGTGGCCTTGAAAGTTCTGCCGGCGCAAGAGCGGCGGCAGGCGCATCAAGGCATCGGTAGGCAATTGCGCGCTGCGTTCTGGCAAGTACCACAGATGCGGGTGCTCTTCGTCGAGCGTTAGCGGCCATGGGCTGCCGGCGGGCAAGGCCCAGCCGTAACAGGCGCGCAGCACCGCTCTCCCTCCCTCTTCATCGGCTTCGACAAACGCGCAGGCATCGGCGTCGAGCAGGCGCGCGCCGACGCGCACCAATCGTTGCAAGGCCGGTTCGAGATCATCGCTGACCAACAGTTCTTGTGAGAGCGACAGCAAGGCGCGCCGTTCTTGCACCCGGCGTACGCTACACTCCTCGTAGAGATAGGCGCGGGCGATAGCGGTGCCGAGCAGATCGCCAATGGCGGCCATCAGATGTTGCTCGGGCGTCTTGAGCCGCGCCCACTGGCTGGTGGCGAGATTGAGGATGCCCACCACGCGGGAGTTGTCGCGTAAGGCGATCGATACATGATGGGAGAGGCCGCGCTTGTCGCCGACGGCGCCACGGAGCCGGGAACATGCCATGAAGGACGGTTCACGGAGTTGGCCCTCGCGGCACGTTTCTTGACAGGCGCATTCGCCTTGCCATGCCAAACCGGGATAATTGAGCGCCGGCGGAAGGTGCTGACGCGCGGCGAGGGTAAACTGATCGCCTTCGTCGCGCAAATAGATCCAGCCGGCCTCGAGGCCGGTCAACGCCAAAATATGGCCAAGCGCCGCTTCCAGCGCTGCGCGCAGGTCAAGCGTTTGGTTGAGGGTTTGGGCGAATGAGCGCAAAGCTGCCCATTCGGCGAGGTTGTGGCGCCGATCAGAAGGCGGCATAGGACAACGAATGGGAGAACGAATAAACGAATGGTTTGATGGAGCCGCACCGCCGTGCGGCTCCTCATATAGGACTATTCGTTGGTGAACAGACGTCCTTTAGCGCTTTTTGCGGCTGATCGAGACGCCATCGCGCAGCGGGATGATCACCGACTCGAGCTGCGGGTGCGCCATGATGGCGCGGTTGAACCGCTGGATGCCGCGCACGAGCGGCGAGGCGTCTTCTTCGAGCACTTGCGCGCTGCACAGCACGTTGTCGGCGATGAGCACGCCGCCGGGACTGAGCAGCGGTACGCTTAGCTCAAGCGCCTGCGTCGCCTGTTCGTCGTTGGAAGAATTGCGCAAGACGTCGAGAAAGATGAGGTCGAATTCTTGATTGAGCGCGGGCAGGATCTCGCGCCAATCGCCGAAATGGATTGTGATCAGGTCGCGGTAGCCGGCGGCTTCGATCACTTCGTTGGCGAGCTTGACCCGCTCAGGATTGCGCTCGATCGCCGTCATTTTGCCGCCAGTCTGGCGGAGCGCCTTCATAATGAAGATGGCGGCATAGCCGGTGGTGATGCCCACTTCGAGCGCGTTGCGGGCATTCATCATCAGCGCCTGTAGATAGAGAAATTGTCCCTGCACCGGCCCGACCAGCGACAAACCCTGCTGTTTGGCGCGCGCTTCGAGGTTGGCTAGTACCTCGTCGCGCGGTGGCATGAGATCGTGCAGATAGTCTTCGATTGCAATATTCGTGATGTCGTAGCGCATCACGTCCTCCTCACCCCGATGTTGGTGGTGGTGTGTGCGGCTGCCACCCCAATGGCGTCAGTTGCATACGCAAACACTTCGTCTCATACTAAATTGTATCACACCCTTGCCCATCTTGTGGTATGATCTAGCCTATCACATTATGCGCATAAGCTTGCAGCGGGAGGCAGCCGTGGCCGCGATTCGCATCCTGATTGCCGAGGATAATGATCTTGTATCGCTCACGCTTGAAGAGCAGTTGAAAGGGTTGGGATACGAGGTGGTTGGCATTGCCCGTACCGGCGCCGAGGCGGTGATGCTTGCCACCCGCCTAAAGCCTGATCTGGTGATCATGGATATTCGCATGCCGGAGATGGACGGTACCGAGGCGACGGCCCGCATCCGTGATCAGACCGGGATTCCGGTGGTGATGCTGACGGCGTTTGCCGATAAGGATACCATCCGGCGGGCCGAGGCAGCCGGTGCGCTGGCCTATTTGGTCAAGCCGATCAATGAGCAGGAGTTACCGCCGGCGATTTCGATTGCGTTGGCCCGCCACCGCGAGCTGCAAAATCTGCGCAGCGAGAATCTTGAATTGCAAGAGGCGCTGGAGGCGCGGAAGTTGATCGAGCGCGCCAAAGGTATTTTGATGCAGCGCCTCGGCCTGAGCGAGCGCGATGCGTATGAGCGTCTCCGCCAACGTGCCCGCGATAAGCGCACCAAGATGAAGGATATTGCGCAAGCAATTATCGAGGCCGAAGAGTTGCTGGGCTCGTGACGCGGAAGGCGCAAAGGAAGCAAAGGCGCGAAGAGCGCAGAGAGCGCAGAGGGTTTAAACGCAAAGGCGCGAAGGGCGCAAAGATCGCAAAGGTTTTGATTGGGGGGTGAGCAGCGCGCTTGTGCCCAATCACAAAAAACCTTGGCGTCCTTGGCAGCGTTACGTTAAGAGTCTTTGTGTCCTTTGCGGAGCCGGACGGCCGTCCGGCTCTACATGCGTCTTTGCTCGCTTTGCAGTTTGGAGTCATATCTATCAACTACGCCAACCACCAATCCCTACATCCTTGCCCATCTCGAATGGCTCGGCTTCGTCCAACCTACCGGCGTGGTCGTCTCGGCCCCGGCCTTGGTCAGCGCCGGCGCCATTCTGCCCCGCGATGACCGCGAGAGCCAGCGCCTGCTGTGCAACTGCCTCAGCAATGACGCGGCGGGCCGCCCGCTCATCGCCGATTTTCGCCACTTCGCCCGCACCGTGCTCGGCTGGAGTTTGTCACCGCGCGGCTATGCCGGGGTGGACGGCGCGCCGATCCCGCCGGAGCTGACCGTGCCGCTGCCCGATTACGGCGAGACGCTCACCCCCGATCTGGCGGTGCGCGAGCGCGACCCCGCTCCCGGCGCGGCGCCGGCCGGCTGGCGTGGGCGCCCCACAGCCGGCTCGAACGCATGCTGCGCGAGACCGGCGTCCCCGCCGGCGTACTCTGCAATGGCTACGTCATCCGCTTGCTCTCCGCTCCCCGCGGCGAGAGTTCGGGTTGGCTCGACTTCCGCATCGCCGATTTCTGCCTCACCGCCGGACGCCCGCTGGTGGCAGCGTTGCGCCTGTTGCTCAGCGAGCAGCGCCTGCTCAGTTTGCCCCGCGCGCAGCGCCTCGCCGCGCTGCTGGCCGAGAGCCGCAAGTACCAAAATACGGTCAGCGAGCGGCTGGCCGAGCAGGTGCTGGCCGCGCTCTATGCCCTGCTGCGCGGGGTGCAGGCGGCCAACGCCGAGAGCAATGGCGCGCTGTTGCACGACGTGCTGCGCGATGACCCCGATGCGGTCTACCACGGCCTGCTGACGGTGCTGCTGCGCCTGATTTTCCTGCTCTACGCCGAGGAGCGCGGCTTGTTGCCTACCGATGCGGTCTGGGAGCAACACTACGCGCTGGCGAGCTTGTACGAACAGTTGCGGGCCGATGCCGCGCTCTACCCCGATACGATGCACCACCGCTACGGGGCGTGGGCGCGGCTGCTGGCGCTGTTCCGGCTGCTGCACGACGGCGCACCGGAGCTGGGGTTGCCGCGACGGGCGGGGGTGTTGTTCGACCCCGACCGCTTCCCGTTCCTCGAAGGCCGCCCGCTGGGCAGCGTCCGCCAGCACGGGCAGCGGATCGTGGCCCCGCGCATCCCCGACGGGGCGGTCTATCAGGTGCTCGAGCACTTGCTGCTCTTGGACGGCGAGCGGCTGTCGTACCGGGCGCTCGATGTCGAGCAGATTGGGGCGGTGTACGAGACGCTGATGGGCTTCCGGCTGGCGGTGGCGACTGGCCCGACGCTGGCGATCAAGGCCGAGCAGCGCGACGGCGCGCCCAC
>NZ_DAOTWH010000150.1:0-10554 GCF_034435895.1 Chloroflexus sp. | reverse complement strand
GCGCAGGCGGCGCTGGCCGAGGTGCGGCAGAGCGTGGCGCTGATGCGCGCCAATCCGCTGGCCGGCCAGCCGTTGCCGGACGTGATCGCTGGGATGGTGCGCGATTTCGACCGGGTTTCGCCGTTGCAGGCCAGCTTTACGCTGGAGGGTGATGTGGGCGAGGTGGCGCCGGCGGTGGCGATGACGCTCTACCGTGCTGCCCAAGAGGGACTCACCAATGCCCAAAAGCATGGGCAGGCCACCCAAGTGACGGTGCGGCTGATCGGCGCTGCCGATAGTGTGCGGCTGGAAGTGATCAATGACGGCCCGCTGGCGGCGCGCTTGGGGGGAACCTTGCAGGCGGAACCGCTGCCGGCGGGCGGCTTCGATGGCTGTGCCCCGTGCGGGTGCAGAGGGAGGGCTGCATGATCCGCATTCTGTTGGTCGATGACCAGACCTTGGTGCGGCAGGGGATCCAGACCCTGCTCGATCTGGAAGAGGATTTGACCGTGGTGGGGGCGGCGGCGAACGGCCAACAGGCGCTGGCCATGGTTGAGCAATTGCAGCCGGATGTGGTGTTGATGGATGTGCGCATGCCGGTGATGGATGGCGTGGCGGCAACCCATGAGATCACCAAGCGGTGGCCGCACATCGGCGTCATCATTCTGACTACGTTCGATGATGATGAAATATGTGATCGAGGGCTTAAAAGCCGGCGCGCGCGGGTATATGCTGAAAGATGCCGACAGCAGCGAGATTGTCGAAGCGGTGCGGATTGTGGCCCGCGGCGAGGCATTGATCCAGCCGAGCATCACCCGCAAAGTGCTGGCCGAGTTCACCCGGCTGGCCGGTGGCAAGGCGCCGGCAACGCCGCCGTTGGCCCGCTCACCGAGCGCGAGATGGACGTGCTGCGCAGGATTGTCGCCGGGCAGTCGAACCGCGAGATCGCCGATCAACTTTGCGCACGGTCAAGAATCACGTCTCGAACCTGCTCGCCAAGCTGGCGGTGCGCCATCGCACGCAGGCCATTATCCGCGCCCGCGAGTTGGGCTTGATCGAGTAATACCTTCCTATGCCAAACGTCATCCCCTGTCTATGACCGCAATCTATCCTGCGCCACTAGCAGCCCCTCGCGCCGAGTGCTATGCTTCAGACAGGCAATCGAGCGAGGTGAAAGCGAGGAAAGCGATGGCAACTGAAACGACAATGACCGAAACGCGCAACCGGTCAGTGGTGGGGATGGTGCTGATTGCGCTCGGTATCGTCTTGCTGTTAGGCTATGTGATCGACACTGGTCTGCTGGTGCTGCCGATGATGGCGATCATCTTTGCCATTGCTGGCATTCGCAAGCGTGAGGCGGGTTGGTTCGTTCCGGCGGGTATCATTGGCGGTATCGGGTTGGGGTCAGCCTTGATCGAAACATTGCCGCTGGCCGAGCCTGTTGCTGGCGGCGTCTTCTTGCTCTCGTTTGCGGCTGGTTGGGCGTCCATCCCGCTGCTCAGTGCGCTCTTCGCGAACGAGAAAGTATGGTGGCCGTTCATCCCCGGCGGTGTGATGGCAGTGATTGGCTCGCTCATCCTAATTGGCGAGTTTGGTATGACCCTGCTCGATCTCATCTTCAGCCGGGCCGGCTGGGTCTGGTCGTTGGCGCTGAGCTGCTCCGGCGGGAAGCTGAGTAACGATAGGGCGCATGCCAATAGGTATGGGAAGGATAGGGCTGTGGCCAGACTCCACAGCCGCTTGCTTTGCAGCGTTCAAGGGCGGACAGAACGTATGAGCGTAGATGTGGTTCATAGCGTTGCGATGCGCCGGTGTGCCCTCATCCCCAGCCCCTCTCCCACTGGTGCGGGAGAGGGGAGTGGAGAATCGAGTGTTGAGGCGTCGCATAGCGATCAACAGTTGTACTCAACCAAGTGTTCTGTCCGCCCCTCAACTTTGCAGCGCGGAAAGGTGCTTGACAATGACTGACGCTACGCTTTCCGCAACACCGGCTCGCACTGCCGTTTCGCTCCAGCTCCGGTGGCGCCAATCTATCCTTCTTTCGCTATGTTCAGGGATCTTGATGGGCCTCGCCCAACCGGCGCTGGTTGATATGGGATGGCTAGCGTGGATCGGTCTCGTGCCGGTATTGATTGCTCTTGCCGGCCAGCCGGTGCATCGCCTTCTCTGGATTGCGCTGCCTTGCGGCATCCTCTGGTCGCTCGGCGCGCATGCGTGGTACCCAGCGCTGTTTGGTTGGGCCGGCGGCACACTGCTGATCGTGGCGGTCGGCTTCTTTTACGCGACGCTGTTGCAAGCCGGTATGGCGCTGGCCGTTCGTTTGCCGCCCTCGTTCCACATCGTTGGTCTGCCGCTCGCGTGGACGGCGTTGGAGTTTGTGCGCACGGTGATGCCGGTGGCCGGCGATTGGTGGTTCGAGGGTTTGGCGAAAACGCAATGGCGCTTTCCCGCCGCGTTGCAAATCGTCACCCTGACCGGCTGGCCCGGATTGAGTTTTATGATTGTCTTGGTCAATGCGGCGCTGGCGGCCATACTCGTCGCCGCTTGGCGGAAGCGCATCGCGTGGTCAGCAGTGATTGGTTTGGGGAGTGTAGCACTGGTACTGGCATGGGGATGGCGGGTGATCATGCCATCACCTGCAGAGACAGTACGGATCGGGGTCATCGTCGATCTCGCCAACCAGCGTGAGCCGGCGCAACCCGCTGTGCTTGAGCGTGATGTTGCGCTCACGCGGATGCTGGCAGCGCAGCAACCGCAATTGGTGGTATGGCCGGAAAACGAGTTGGCCACGGTTGACGATCCGGCGCTGCGGTTGGCGATTGGGCAACTGGCCCACGAACTGAACGCATATATCGTTGCCGATATGGTCTGGCCCACACCCGCTGGTCGCTACGATACAGCAGTCTTGTTTGGGCCAGATGGGGCTGAGGTTGGGCGGCAAGCCAAAATCAATGTGACCGGAGAGGAACAGGCGCAAGGCTTTAGCGCCGGCCAGCGGCGCTTTCCGGTCTATCCGACCCCATTGGGAACCATTGGTCTCGGCGTTTGCTACGATCGGCATACACCAGATATCACGCGCCAATTGGCCCGTGCCGGCGCTCGCATTGTCGCTATGCCTGCCGATGATGATTTCGCCGCCAATCCGTGGTTCCCGCGCACGCATGCTGCCGATACCGTCATGCGCGCGGTTGAGAACCGAGTCGCTTTTGCCGTCAGCAATACCAGCGGGATCGCTCTCGTCGTTGATCCGTATGGCCGTATTACTGCCGAGAGCGGGGTCAATCAGATAGCATCCCTGATCGGCGAGACGTTTGTCAGCCACGAGCGAACATTGTATACGCTTGCCGGTGATTGGTTTGGGTGGTTGGTCGCCGGCGTAGCCGGCATCCTGATGCTGGCACGGCGACCAAGGGCATCATAACGGGAGAGGCTGGTGATCCTGATGTGATGCCATCAGGATCACCGACAACTAACCCAACTAGAAAATAATCTGATCGGCATTCACCTGCTCAAGGCTGCTCCACGGCGAGCGCACTTGCTCGGCGCGCAGGTGGCCACGCCGGTAGAGCACCAGCAGCATTACGCCGGCGATCGCGATCAAGGTGAGCGCGCTCAGGTAGACGGCGATGTAACCGCTCGCCGCCACGCCGCTCATCCGCCCGATCATATCGCGGGCGAGACCAGCGGCGATGGTGCCCACGCCTTGGGCCAGCGCCTGCGTAATGCCCCACAGTGCAAGGAACAGACCGGCGTGAGCGCGGTCGCAAAGCCCCATCACCAGCGAGAGGCCGCCGACGATCAGCATGCCGCGACCCATACCGATCAGCGCCACGCCACCGAGAAACTGCCCGACGTGATCTGGCGAGGTGGACAAGCTAATGGTGGCGAAGCCAACAATGCCGAGCAGCGCAGCGCCGCCGATCATGCGCAACGCCGGTTGGCCGCGCCAGAGCAGCCAGCCGGTCAACACAATCGCGGTGAGCATACCGCCGCCCCACACTGCGGTCAAGCGGGTCGTTTCGGCGACCGTCATCCCCAACACCTGCCCGCCGTATGGCTCCAGTAATACGTCATGAACGGCAAAGCCAGTGGTGGCCAGTGCCAGCACGATAAACAGGTTGCGCAACGGGCGCTGCGCCGCCAGCATGCGCAACGAATCGCCCAGCGTTTCGCGCACCCGCACCGGTGTCACGTCGGCCAACTGGCCATTCGGTTTCAGCCGCTCTTGGTCGAGCATTGATATAAACGTCAAGAAGACAAAAGCCAGCGCCGACCCTTGCATCACCTGTATCAAGCGGGTATGGCTATAATCGATCAGCAGCTCGCCGATCAGCAACGAGCCAACGATCGTGCCCAGCACCAGCGCCACCCACAACAAACTCAACACTCGCCCGCGCTCTTCTTGCGGGGTCACATCACTGACAATCGCGAGATAGATCGTCTCGGCGATATTGACGCCCAATCCGTAGGCAAAAAAGATCGCAAAACAGACGATCACTGCCAGCGGGAACGGCAAATAACCCTCGCCGCTGAGCAGAATTAGCGAGAAGGGCGCAGTAGCCAACCCACCGTAGGTCAGCATCGCCCCTAGTACTAGATAGGGAGTGCGCCAGCGGCCAGCGGCGCGATTGATATCCGACTGGTAGCCGAAAATGGCGCGGGCTGGCGAAATAAAGTAGTGCAGCGCCAGCAAGGAACCAACCAAAAACGCGGCGATCCCGAGCTCGTTGATCAACACCCGGTTGAGCGTACCGGTGAGCGGCGCCAGCGAGAGACCCATTCCGAATTGAAACAGACTGAGACGAAAAACGCGCAGCCACATCCGTAGGCGCGGGCGGGTTTCTAGCCAGTGTTGCACCTGACGAAACGGCCGCAGCAACGTGTCTGCCATTGCCATCTTCCGGCTCCTTGCGCTAGAGCGTCGTTGTTGTGACGTATTATAGCACGCGGTGACATGCGGTATAGCCGAAGGCGGCATCACCTCTAGGTGCAAGCTCCTTCATACATCTGCCCTAGGATGGGCATCATCCCCTCGCCCCTCCCACCTGACGCGGGAGACCAAGGCGCAGAGCGAGCAAAGGCGCAAAGCAGCGCAAAGCAGCGCAAAGGGATTGGAAATGACCCTCATCCTCTGTGTCCGCCGCGCCCTCGGCGGTAAGCATGAGGCGGCCCCCATTCCCGGCCCCTCAACCCCACTGGAGGAGGGAGCGAGCCGTTTCCCCTCTCCCACCGGAGGGCGGGAGAAGGGGAACGGCTGGAGAACTGTCAGTGACATGCGCTTCGTCGTAGATAATGCGTGTGGCAAGGGTCGCGTGGCGCAGCATCTCCCCCGAGCACGGGAGCAACCCGCTGTGCGTCCGCTCTCGCCAAAGCAGGAGATTGCTTCGGGTGCTGCGCGCCCTCGCAATGACAGGCCGGCAGCAGGGCACTCCTGCGTTTCGCTCCCGTAATGTCTTTCCCGCCATCCAGCAGCTCCCCCTCTCCCGCCGTCAGGTGGGAGAGGGGGCCGGGGGGGGAGGGCGCACCACCAAGGCGCAGCCGGACGGCTGGCTGGCTCCGCAAAGCAGCGCAAAGTGGTTGGAATGACCTGCATCCTCGGCGGTAAACATGAGGCGGCCCCACCCCCTCTTCCCTGTGGTATGATGGTAACTACAGTGAAAACCACATTTATTGAGATTGCCTATTATGAGCCGAATTGCCGAAACCTTTGCCCGCCTCCGTTCTGAGGGACGGATTGCCTTAATGCCCTACTTGACGGTCGGCTTTCCTGAACGCGAGAGCGCGTTAGAGCTGGTGCCGGCGCTGGAAGCGGCAGGCGCCAGTTTGTTTGAGTTAGGGGTGCCCTTTTCCGATCCGCTGGCCGATGGCACGACGATCCAGCGCGCTACCCAGCGCGCGCTCGAGCATGGCGTGACGATGGCCGATTGTCTGGCGACTGTCGCCGCGCTACGCGCGCGCAAGGTAACTGCCCCGCTGCTCTTAATGGGTTACTACAATCCGTTGTTACGCTACGGTCTCGAGCGAGCCTGCGCCGATTTGGCCGCTGCCGGCGGCGATGGCTGGATCATTCCCGACCTGCCGCTCGAAGAGGCGGCTGATTTGCGCCAGATCGCCGCTGCGCACCAGCTTGATCTGATCATGTTCATTGCTCCCACCACTCCGCCGGCGCGGATCGCGCAGATTGTCACCCACGCCAGCGGCTTTATCTACATCGTCTCGTTGACCGGAGTGACCGGCGCGCGGCAGGCGCTGGCCGGCAATCTGGCTGATCTCATCGCCACGGTGCGCCAACAGACCGATCTGCCGCTGGTGGTCGGGTTTGGCATTAGCCAGCCGGCGCACGTCGCCGATGTGGCGCGCATTGCCGACGGCGCTATCGTCGGCAGCGCCTTGATTGACCGCCTCGAACGGCTGCCGCCGGCTGAGCGGGTGACCGGCGCTGCCGCTTATGTTCGCGAATTGCTAAGCGCGGTGGAATGAGCTTAGGCTAGAGAGGAGCAGAGCGATGGAGGCGCGAGCGTATGTGTTGATCGAGGCCGAGTCAGGCAAGATCGGCGAGGTGCTGGCTGCGCTGCGTGCGATCGATGGCCTGATTGCGGTTGATGCTGTCACCGGCCCTTACGATATCGTTGCGACGGTGCAAACGCCTGATCCGCGCCAGATTGGCCGGCTGGTGATGAGCGAGATCCACGCTATTAGTGGCATTAAGCGCACGATCACCTGCATGGTGATTGGGTGAGGTGCGTTGGCTGGAAAGGAGAACCGGGTGGCTGAATACGTGTTGGAAAAGGGCAAGGTGCATCACAAGTGGGACAATAGCCTGCCGCCGGCGATCGAAATCGCCTCTGGTGATGTGGTGCATTGCGAGACGGCGGAAGTGACCAATAATCAGGTGACTCCCGGTTGTGATGCCAGCGTGTTGATGAATCTCGATTTTAGCCAACTCTACCCGCTGGCCGGGCCGATCTTCGTCAAAGATGCGATGCCCGGCGACATCCTTGAAGTCGAGATTCTGCGCTTGCAGCCGCTCGATTGGGGGTGGACAGGGATCATCCCCGGTCTGGGTTTATTGGCGCAAGATTTCACTGCGCCTTACATTCGCCATTTCGATCTCAGCAACGGCCAAACTGCGCCGTTGCGCGATGACATTCACATCCCGTTGCAACCGTTTTGTGGCACCATGGGGGTGGCGCTTGACGAGCCGGGGGCGTTTGATGTGTTGCCAACCGGCAAGGGTGGCGGCAATATTGACACTCGCCACCTAAATGTTGGAGCCAAGCTCTATCTGCCGGTGTTCGTGCCCGGTGCGCTCTTCTCGGCGGGTGATTGCCATGCCGCCCAAGGCGACGGCGAGGTTTGCGTGACCGGTATCGAATGCCCGATGCAGTTTTCGTTGCGGTTTAACGTGATCAAGGGGCGTTCGCTCAAGCCGTGGCGCTACCACTTTTACACGCCACCCGGCCCGATCCAACCCGCTTATGACGCGCGCGGCTACTACGTCACCACCGCCATCGGCCCTGATCTGATGGAAAACGCACGCAATGCCGTGCGCGACATGATCGAGTGGCTGGTTGACAACTATCGCCTCAGCCGCGAAGATGCCTATGTGCTGTGTAGTTTGGCTGGCGACTTGCGCATCAGCCAAATCGTCGATGCACCCAATTGGTGTGTGTCATTCTATATGGCGTTGAGCGTGTTTCGCTAGTGCAACACAACTCTCATGCGACAACTCAAGCGACGGCGTTCGCGCCGTCGCTTGGGTTATGCCCTATAACCATCGGTACAACCGGAGGGCAATCCCGATCCATACCCCGGCAAACACCGTGATCCCAAACACCCAACCTGATAGGGCAAACGCGCCAATGCCAGACAACAGAGTTCCTACCGTACAACCGAGCGCGATAATAGCGCCCCATCCCATCAAGATGCCTCCGGTCAGTGCCGCTAGACTGCCGCTGCGGCGTGGGATGCTGGGGCGGAAGCGCCCGGCCAGCAGCGCTGCGCCGAACGAACCAGTGACCAACCCGCCGATGAGCCAGCCGTTGGTCGTAATGGTTTGCACCACTTGGGTTGCGCAGCCAGCGAAACTGTCTAAGCCGTTGAGCCGGTCGGGCAGGAGGCTATAGTTGTGGAGTACTGTGCGCGACAGACTACCCAGTTGTGACGTAACGCCAAGCGGTTCGATGCGCAGGTAGGCGACAACGCTGATAATGCCAACAATCGCGCCAGTGACGAGCGGGTTCCAGCGTCGTTCGAGCAGTACGGTGCGAAGATACGCTGGCGTAACGGTGCAGGCCGGTTGTTCGGCGAGTGGAGCAAGCCAGCGTAGCAACCCAAGGGCGATGATGCCCAACACCAACAAGTGAACGATCAACGAGCCGCCATAGCCAATCAGATTGGGCAGCCAAATCACTGGCGCATCAGTGATCAGCGTTACATAAAGCCAGTTCCACGTCCGCAATCCTAACCCAAAGCCGAGTAATGACCCCACGAGCGCCGGCAGCGCATAGCCCGAACCTTCACCCAGCCGGTAGAGATGGCCGCTGATACATGCGCCTGACAACGCCATCCCAAGACCGAAGACAAGTCCGGCAAGCGCCAGCGCTGGGCTCACCGGGCCGATATGCGCGTCGGGCGCGAGCCGTCCGCTGGCTGGGTTAGGTAGAAACGCCCCAAAGACGATGGCGTAGCCGATCCCGCTGATGGCCAGCGCCGTGAGAATAGCGTACAGCGGCCCAGCCTGCCGACGCTCGATCAAATCGCGAAAGATGCAGAAGAAGCAGAACCGGCCACACTCAAAGGCAATGCCCAACGCTCCGCCGAGCAGTAGTGCGAGCGATGCTGCGGCGCCGTGGCCGGGCGTGGTGTGAAGACCGTATGCTCCGGCCAGTAGTGCTGCCAAGCTTAGTATGCCAATGCTGCGCTGAAGCAGGTTCGTGGTTGGTGAAGGAGCAGCTCGATCAAGCGAGCTGCTCTCAGACAGAAAGTTAGCCATTGCCTACTTCACACCCCAGATAGTGCCGGCTGGATTGGCAATCGGCACGCCGACACTATTGCCATATTCTGTCCACGAACCATCGTACAGCGCAACTTGATAGCCGAGGATCTCGCTCAGCACGAACCACGTATGGCTGGCCCGCTCGCCGATGCGGCAGTAGGTAATGATCGGCTTGCTGCCATCGATGCCGGCATCAGCGTACAACTTGCGCAGCTCCTCGACAGTCTTGAAGGTGCCGTCATCGTTCAGCGCCTTCTTCCACGGGATGTTGATTGCGCCGGGGATATGCCCTGCGCGCACCGCCAATTCCTGAAAACCTTCCGGCGCAAAAATCTTGCCGCTAAACTCCTCGGGCGAGCGAATATCGACCAGCGCCTTATCCGCTTCGCCATACACCACCTTTAGCACATCAGGCAGGAAGGCGCGCAACGAGCTGTCTTGCTGAACGGTGAACGTGCCGGCGGGGTACGATGGTGTACGGGTGGAGAGTTCACGATTTTCGGCTTCCCACTTGCTGCGCCCACCGTCAAGCAGCCGCACATCAGTCGCGCCGTACTGGCGGAAGACCCACGCGCCCCATGCGGCAAACCAATTGTAGTTATCGCCATAGAGCACGATCGTCGTGTCGTTATTGATCCCTGCGGCGCGAGCTAGTTCCTGAAACCGTTCGGGGGCAATGATATTGCGCGCGACCGTATCAACAAAATCGGTTGTCCAGACAAAATTGACCGCGCCGGGGATATGACCGCGCTCGTACAGGCCGGGTACGACACTGACCTCGATCACGCGCACTTGCGGGTTGTTGAGATTCGCGGCGAGCCAGTCAGTGCTCACAACCACTTGATCGAACGGGCGCGGCTCGCGGGGTGCATTTGTGGTTGAAACCGGAGCGTTGTTCGTTGTGGCTGGCTGCACCAGTTGGGTAGTGTTTGTTTGCGGGCGCGCAACGCTGATCACCGTCACGATGGCGAGCGTTGCCAGCGCGCCGGCAAGTGCAGCGCCGGCAAGGCGCAACGTCGGGGTATTCACGATCCTCCCTCACTTTCTCTTGCAAAGCGGTTCGTGGTTTGCACCGGTGCCAGCCAGAGTATAGCGGAGATTGTTGAGTTTGTCAATATACTTGATCAAGAATTCAAGAATCTCTTCGGTGCTAGTTGACGATAGCCGGTCTTGCGAGTACCATGCCGGTAAGTTGGTCGATATCTTGAAGTATTGCCTATGGATCCATCACCTTCTCGCCGGATGCGTTGGGCTGTGGGCGGCGCATTGATACTGGCGTTATTAGCAATTGTGCTAGGCGGGGTGTTTACCGTCGTGATCAGTCTTTTCACCGGCCAGCTCGCGCCTGATGCCGGTTGGGCGGATTGGGTGCGCGTGCTGTGGCCGGCGATACTGGTGTGGGGGCTAGGCGCGCTGCCGTTTGGCGCGGCGTTAGGGTTTTTTGCGTCGCTGATCTGGCGCGAAGTTTGACTCTTCGCTGTAGCCGCGCTATAATCAGGGCGTTCGGGGCGTAGCGCAGACCGGTAGCGCACCTGAATGGGGTTCAGGAGGTCGCTGGTTCAAATCCAGTCGCCCCG
>NZ_DAOTWH010000149.1:0-14632 GCF_034435895.1 Chloroflexus sp. | reverse complement strand
GCGTATTCGCCGCGCAGCGCCGCTGACTCGCGCTGCGGTTGCCACGCCAGCGCCGCAAAGCTGTGCGGGTTGGGGCCAACCGCTAGCCATGGCCGGTCGCCAGTTAGCAAAACGTGAACGCCATCAAGCCCCCATTCGCGGTAGGCGCGCAGGTCGGCGGCGATGGTTGGGCCGAGCGGCGGCAAGGCCGATTTGAACAAAATCCCGTCAAGGTAGTATTCAAACACGCTGGCGCCGGCGGGGAAGGCGGCGCGCAAGACAGCGATTTGCCCGGCCAGCGGCCCGTTGACCGGGTTGGCGGTGTCGCCGATACCGGCGGCATACGATCGTTGGCGCGGCGCGATCACTACCTCGACATTAGCTGCCGGCGCGATGAGCTGCGGCGGGGCGAAAGTGTCGTGGTAGGCGAGATAGGCGATGTGAGCAGCGGGGTTGTGTTCGGCCAAGGCTGCCGCTATCGTATTGGCAAGGAGCAGCGACTGGTCAGACGGCGATAAGGCGCGGCATTGCGGGCAGGCGCACCACCCGCCGCCGAGCCGGTCTTCTGGCCAGAGGTGATACACGCTGGCGTTGGGTTCGGCGGCGAACAACCTGCGCGCCCAATCGCGCACCAAGGCTTGGGTGGCTGGATTGGTCGGGCAAGGGTTGCCATCGGCCACCCGCCGGCGACCGTCATAGCGGAAGAGATCAGGTTGTTGGCGGAAGAGCCGGCGTGGCACGGCGTCGCGCAGATGGTGGCCGCCGATTTCGAGCCGCAGGCCACGTTCGGCGATCAGCGACCACAGCCGGGAGCGGCGTTGCTGCCAGTAGCGCCAGCGGCAGGCGCCGAGCGACCTCCCGCTGGCGCCGATGGTATGGATGAAGATGGTGTTGAGCCTCGCCCGCGCCGCCCATGCGATCCACGCTTCGGCCTGCGCGAGAAAGAGGTCGTGCCCGATCACCAAGCCGCGACGGGCGAATGCCGGCTGCTCGGCGACCGTTGCGGCAGGCAAGCGAATCTGGGCACAGCGCGGCACATGCTCATCGGCAGGGCCGGGGCCGACCCAACGCCATCCCAACTCTTCCAGCAAGCTATAGACTGCGTAGAGCAAGCCGCGCGGCCCTTCACCGATCAGCACCAGACCGCGCTCGCCGGTCATGCGCACAAAGCCATCGCCGTCGGGGCCGTGGCGCAACGCAATGCACGGGCCGGCGGCGGCAGCGGTGATTGGCAACACCGGCCCTCCCATCCGTTGGAAGGCGCGGCGCAACTCGTGAGCGGCGAACTGGGCCGTGGGCTGGTCGCTCGCTAACTCGATCGACCAGTGGCTGGTGAGCAGATGGTTCATGCCATGTATTGAGCCGGTGTAAAGGGCTTGGTGTGTACCACGGCTATTATAGCAGTAAGCGGAGTGCATGAGACACGGATCGGGCCGGGCCAGCGAGAAAATTAGTTGCATAGTAGACAAATTCGCCTTCAGCGGCTACAATGCAGGCAAGCCGCCGTTTGCTACGCTCGAATCCGCATGCGATCATGAGAGGCGGTTACACGCAAGATTCTTGTTATCATGCCGGTATCGCCGGCGGTTAGCATCAGATGACGATGTGAGGAAACCATGCTACGGTTTGAACACGAGATCCTGTTCACGCCCTGTCCGGGACGGATTGCTCGGCTCCGTGAGCTTGCCTACAATCTCTGGTGGACGTGGCATCCCGAAGCGCAAGACTTGTACCGCTCGATCGACCCGGAATTATGGGAGCTGGTGTACCACAATCCGGTCGAATTTTTGCGTGACGTGCGCCAGCGCAAGCTTGAGGCGGCGGCGAACGATCCGGCCTATTTGAAGCGGTATGACGCGGTGCTCAAGAGTTTTGACAGCTATATGAGCGCCAAGAAGACGTGGTTTAGCAAACATTACCCGGAATCGAAAGACACGCTGATCGCTTACTTTAGCGCCGAGTTTGGCTTGCACGAGAGTTTGCCAATCTATTCGGGCGGTTTGGGCATCTTGTCGGGCGATCATATCAAAGAGGCCAGCGATATGGGGATTCCGCTGGTCGGCGTTGGCTTCATCTACCCGCAGGGGTACTTCCGGCAGCGCATTGATCAGAGCGGCTGGCAACATGCCGAGTACAACAAGCTCAATTTCGCTGATGTGCCAGCGCTGCCCGCGCTCGATCCCGAAGGTCGCGAGGTGGTGGTTGAGGTCGAGCTGCCCGGTCGCACGATCTACGCCAAGGTCTACAAGTTTCAGGTGGGTCGCACCGAGCTACTCTTGATGGATACTGACATCCACCCGAACAGTCCGCAAGACCGTGAGTTGTCGGCGCGGCTGTACGGCGGCGACCAAGAGATGCGCATCTCGCAAGAGCTGGTGTTGGGGATCGGCGGTGTGCGCGCGTTGCGCCGGCTCGGCTACAAGCCGACCGTTTGGCACATGAACGAAGGCCACTCGGCCTTCCTCGTCCTTGAGCTGTGCCGCGAGCTGGTGGCGCAGGGCTATAGCTTTGAAGAGGCGATGGAGCAGGTCAAGGCCCACTGCGTCTTTACTACCCACACGCCGGTGCCGGCGGGCAACGATGCCTTCCCGCTGCCGATGATCGAGAAGTTCTTCTGGAGCTTCTGGCCGCAGCTTAACCTCACTCGCGATGAGTTTATGAATCTGGCCCTGCAAGAGCAGCACTGGGGGCCGACCTTTGCCATGACGGCGTTGGCGCTGCGCTTTTCGGCCTACCACAACGGGGTGAGCAAGCTGCACGGCCACGTGGCGCGCGGGATGTGGCAGTGGCTCTACCCCGGCCGCGCCCAAGACGAAGTGCCGATCACGTCGATTACCAACGGCGTGCATACGGCGACGTGGCTGGCGCCGGAAATGCGCACGCTCTATAATTCGTACCTCGGCAAGAATTGGGAAGACAACCTCGACGATTCGCAGCTCTGGCGGAAGGTGTACCAGATTCCGAACGAAACCTTCTGGCGTACCCGCCAAAAGCTCAAGAGCGATCTGATCGCGTTCAGCCGCCAGCGCTTGCAACAACACTACATACGGCTCGGCATTCCGGCGCCGGTCTGGCCAGTACTCGAAGAGAACATTCTCACCATCGGTTTTGCGCGCCGGTTTGCAACGTATAAGCGGGCGACGCTGCTCTTCAAAGATATTGAGCGGCTGAAGGCCATTCTCAACCGGCCGGGCAAGCCGGTGCAGATTATCTTTTCCGGCAAGGCCCATCCCCGCGACGACCCCGGCAAGCAGTTCATTCAAGATGTCTACCGGCTGGCGATGCAACCGGGTTTGGCTGGCCGGATCGTCTTCCTCGAAGAGTACGATATGGCGGTCGGGCGGGCGTTGGTGCAGGGGGTCGATGTCTGGCTCAACAATCCGCGCCGGCCGTATGAAGCCAGCGGCACCAGTGGGATGAAGGCGAGCTTGAACGGCGTGCCGAACTGTTCGGTGCTCGATGGCTGGTGGCCGGAAGCGTACAACGGGCGCAATGGGTGGGCGATTGGCGAAGAGCGCGAGTATGCCAATCAGGAAGAGCAGGATTGGAACGATGCCATGTCGCTCTACCACTTGCTGGAGCACGAGATTGTGCCGCGCTATTACGACAACCGTGACGCGAACGGCATTCCGGTGGAGTGGGTGCAGATTTGCAAAGAGGCGATCGCCACGGTAGCGCCAATCTTTAGCACGCGCCGAATGCTGGCCGACTACCTGCGCGACATGTATATGCCGGTAGCGGTGCAAGGCGCTATGCCCACGGTGTAAGCGCGTTGAACCAAGGCACGCAGAGAGTGTGATGAGTACATTATGCTCTCGGCGCGCTTTGGTGTTTGGCAATAATGATGCAGCGGATCATCGACATCTACCACCGGCTGGCGGCCCATTTTGGCCCGTTGCACGGCCCCCAAGCGACGAGCCCGTGGTGGCCAATCGTGAGTGATAACCCTCAGCTTGAGATGGCCATCGGCGCGATACTGGTGCAGCAGACGCGCTGGGAGACAGTGGAAGCGGCGGTGATGCGCATGCACGGCGCCGGTTTGCTTGATCTGGCGGCGCTGGCAGAGGCAGACGCCGGGCAGTTGGCGGCATTGATCTACCCTTGCGCGTTGTACCGGCAAAAGGCGAGCAGTTTGATCGCGCTGGCCCGCGCTATTCAGGCACGGTATGGCGATCTGGCGACGATGCTGAGCCGCCCGACGGTGGCGCTGCGAGCCGAGTTGTTGCAGTTGCCGCGGATCGGGCCAGAGACGGCGGATGTGATTTTGCTCTACGCCGGGCAGCATCCGCTGTTTGTGGTTGATGCCTACACCCGCCGGATCTTTTCCCGCGTCGCGCCAGAGCGGTTGGCGTGGGAGCGGGCGAGCTATGCGCAGGTGCAACAGGCGATTGCCGGCGAACTGCCGGCTGATCCGGTATTGCTGGCCGATTTCCATGCTCAGTTGAACGAGTTGGCCGTGCGTTATTGTCTGGTGCGGCCCCGCTGCGATGGCCCGCCGGCGCGGCGGGTCTATTCACGCCAGCCGGGCCGCAATAGTTTTTTGGATCGCCATGACGGTTGCCCGTTGCGCGCGGTGTGTAAGTGGTATCAAGACGAGGTAGGGGCATAGCACGCTATGCCCCCTACGGGATGGGATATGATGTCGCCGCTAACGGTGTTTTCAGTGTTTTTGCGCTTGGGATTGACCTCGTTCGGCGGGCCGGTGGCGCATTTGGGCTATTTTCGCACCGAGTTTGTCGAGCGGCGGCGGTGGCTGGATGAAGTGGCCTACGCCGATCTGATCGCGCTCTGCCAGTTTCTGCCCGGCCCAGCTAGCAGCCAAGTGGGGATTGCGATGGGGACGATTCGGGCCGGTTTTCTGGGCGGGTTGGCGGCGTGGCTCGGCTTTACGCTGCCGTCAGCATTACTCATGATCGGTGTGGCGTATGGCGTGACGGTATTGGGTGATCCGTCCAGCGGGTGGTTGCGTGGTCTCAAGGTGGTGGTGGTGGCAGTGGTCGCGCAGGCGGTGTGGCAGATGGCCCAGCGCCTTTGCCCGGATCGGTTGCGTGCTACCCTTGCAATTGCGGCGGCGATCATCTTGCTGATCTGGCCGGATGCGCTGGTGCAACTGCTGGTGATCGGGCTAAGCGGGTTGGCCGGGTGGCGGTTGCTGAAGGTTGCCAGCACCAATGGGGCGATCTTCCCCTCACCGGTTACCCCGCGCGCCGGGATTGGCTTCGCGGCCCTCTTTGCCGTGCTGCTCGGCGGATCGCTGCTGGCAACGCTGAGCAATGATGCGACGTTGACGCTGCTAGCCGGCATGGTGCGCAGCGGGTCGCTGGTGTTCGGCGGCGGGCATGTGGTGTTGCCCTTGCTCGAGACGGTGACGGTCGGTAAAGGCTTGATGAACGCCGACACCTTCATTGCCGGCTATGGCGCGGCGCAAGCGGTGCCGGGGCCGTTGTTCACCTTCAGCGCCTACCTTGGCGCGGTGGCAGCAGCGCCTCCCGGCGGATGGCTCGGCGGCACGCTGGCGCTGGTTGCGATCTTTTTGCCGTCGTTTTTGCTAGTGTGGGCAGCCTTGCCGTTCTGGGCCGCATTGCGCGCGCAGCCGGCAGCGCAAGCGGCGCTAGCAGGAATTAACGCAGCGGTGGTGGGAATCTTGCTGGCGGCGTTGTACCAGCCGGTCATCACCAGCGCCATTCGCGGGCCAGTGGATGTGGCGTTGGCGTTGAGCGCATTTGCGGCGCTGCACGTATGGCGAGCGCCGCCATGGGCGGTGGTGGTGGGGTGGGCCGTGATTGGCGGGTTGGTAGGGTGATGTAGGGCCGCACGCCGTGCAGTTGCACAAGGGTGGTGTTATCTAAGTTGGCTAGGTGATTATGTTGTGCAATGATAGTTCTTAGCCTACCTACCCAGTTTATCATTCACTCTAGCTTATGGATAAAGCAGACTCATTGGATCAGCTCTTATTTGAGGTTCTCACTCCACTAGGCTTTCGAGTGCGAGTTACCCGTAATTATTGGTATCACATCGGTACAGAGAAACATCCAGTGATGGCGGGCGTGAGGAAGATGTGAAAGCGGCATTGCGGGATCCATCCGAAGTTCGCCAGAGTAAGAACGATCCAAACGTGTATTTGTTTTACAAACCAGAACGTCTTGGGCGTTGGGTTTGTGCAGTGACAAAACGTTTGAACGGGGATGGGTTTTTAATAACTACATATCCTACTGACGCAATCAAAGAAGGTAAACGCATATGGCCCACGTGAAGGTTTTCTATGATCAGGTCGGTAATACCCTGACCGTCTGGTTTGGCGAGCCGCAAGATGAATATATTTGCGAAGAGACTGGTGATGAAGTGATCCTGATGAAGGATCGCAATGGGCACGTGATCGGGTTTGAGAAGCTGAATGCGCTAGCGCAGCCGTCCAGCCGGTTGCAGGTGGCTTTTGAAACCGTCATTGCGGGATAGTAAGAATCATTCACGCAGTGCATCATTATGGAGCCGCACGGCTGTGCGGTTGTACATCATGTAATAGCCCCCGTAGAGCCGCACGGCCGTGCGGCTCCACATTAGAAGTGTTGGCCGGCGCAGCACCGTGCGTCGTGTGGCCTATCACCGTACCGCCGTACGGCTGTATGCGGGATCAATCCACCCACCGGATAACCTCCGCTACCTCGGTCTGCCCAACCGGCTGGTGAGCGCGTTCGATCGCGGTGCGCAAACGTTTGAGCCGGTCAGCGGCAGGGACAGTGGGTTGGCGCGTGAGCCAGAGATTGATCGCTTCGACGTACAGCGCAGTGAGATCGGTGGGCGCGGCTGCCAGCGGGATGAGTTCGGCCAACGTCGTTTGGATGCGGCCACGCGCTGCCGGCCAATCAATTACGTCGGGCATCGCCTGTATCGCGTCGAGCAGGCGGGTGGCGCGGGTACAGATGGCTTGCCGTTCAGGAGGCGGTTCCGCTGAGGCTAGCGGCGTTGGCGGTGGCGCTGCTACTGGTTCCGGCGGCGCTGGTGCGGTTTCGCCGCTGAGCGTAGCCACAATGCGGGCAAACCCCTCGCGCAGCAACTGTTCCATTTCGCGACTGTAATGTAGCCACGCGCCGACCTGCATCCCGGCGGGATCGGGAATATCTCGCGCCCTTCCGGCCAATTCACCGAGTGAAGCGATTGTCGCTTGCGGGTAACGACTGCGCAGCACGCGGGCAATCCCGCTATCGACGGCAATCAGCACGTTGGCTGCCGCCGCTAGCTCATCGGTCAGCGAGCGGGCGATGTGATCATCGGCGGCGAAGCCAAGCACCGCCAGCGCATCGCGCGCCGCTGGTTGCAACGGGGCGTCATCGTGACCGACAACGCCAGCCGAGGCGATCTGCCACGAGTAGCCACGGGCCTGCGCCATCCGGCGTAGCAGGGCAGCGGCGATCGGCGCTCTCCCGGTGTCGGCAGCGCCGACGATGAGGATGGATTGGGTGGTGGGCGACATAGGTGCGTGATGCGCGTTTTGCTGGTCGCGGTCTTGCCTGCATTGTACCACGGCTAGGGCGGTTGGTTTGAAGACTATCGTACCGCCGCTCCCTCGCAATGACAGCAGGGTCGCCTCGCGCCGCTTTCCGCTGTCATTGTGAGCCGCCGTAGGCGGCGAAGCAATCCCCCGCGAGAGCGGAAGATGTGCGCTCAGGCATCTATACCGCTAAAGGGGGAGCTTGCTTCGGTCGGGCAGCACCCGACTGCGCCGGGTACCGCCGCTCCCTCGCAATGACAGGGGGGCGCCCCATTGCAATGACCAAACCTCGCTTATATCGCATGTTTTGGGCGTTGTTGCGGCGATCTAAACCATTATTTGACCATATCGCCGACTCATGGTATCTTGCCGACGTGCCATGTCGAAGATGATATTGGCAACATTTGTCATATACCTTGCTGTATATGACACAGCGCTCCGCGACAGGACCATGTTCGTCCTGTTCCATCGTCGCACTGCGGTGCGACGACGTGATTCCGTGTTGAATGGCGTTGGCCCCGTGTGTGGCAACGCCCGGAGGGAATATCTGCATGGTGACGCATTCGACGCGCCGCCGTCGCTCTTTGTTCGCGCTCGGCTGGCTGTTCGCCGTAATGCTCTCGCTCGTTGTTCGACCTGTGCCTGTCGCCGCCGCTCCCACCCTCGTCCTCCCCACTCCCCCCGGCGAACCATGGCGCATTATTCAGGGATACGCTTGTGGCACCCATACTGGCTGGGATCGCTACGCGCTCGATTTGGCTCAAGTGAATGGCCCGACCTACAACGCTCCGATTCGGGCGGCTGCCTCCGGTACGCTTTGGCACTGGGAGGCGCGCAGCGGCACGATTATCCTTTCCCACGGCAATAACTTCTTTACGATGTATACCCATCTCAGCCGTCCGGTGACAACCGAGCGCGGTTATGCGTTTGCGGCTGGCGATGTGCTAGGGTATGCGGGTGATCGTGGTTCGCCCGGTATTCCCCATTTGCACTTTGTAGCCTATACTGCTGGCGCGAATGGCTGGAGCGGGCGCCAGTCGGTGACGCTCAAGTTTGCCGAGGGTTACGATTTGCCTGAAATCGGTGGCTGTAATCAGCATGGCGGCAAGGTGTTGACGGCGATGTCACTGCAAGATCCAGCGGTGACGTTTACCAGCGCAGCCCTTCCGTCCGGGTGGTATAACGTCAATCACCAGATCGATTTTAGCGTGGCGTGGGGTGGCGGCGGCCTCAGCCAAGCGTGGGATGCCGAGCCGCCGGCTGATACCCCGATGTTCCCCGGCGCTTACGACGGCTATGCCCGCCTAGCTGATATGGGTGAGGGCTGGCATACGCTCTATGTGCGGGCGTGGGGGCCTGATGGCCGGCAGACGCTGGCGAGCTACGGGCCGGTTGGTTACGACATCTCGCCGCCGGTATTGGTAGCGACACCTCAAACGCTGGCGCTGGCCCGCAATCAAGCGATCACGCTAGTGTGGCCCGCGGCGAGCGACCCGCTGTCGGGAGTGTCCGGCTACCGGCTCTACCTCGGCCCCGATCCGGCGGGTGAGAGCGAGTGGTTTGTGACCGAGCCAAGCGTGACGGCGCCGCTGTTGGATCCCGGCACGTACTGGTTGCGGGTGAAGCCGCTCGATAATGCGGGCAATGTGGGTTCATGGCAGACGGTGATGACCATCGTGGTGGAATAGCCCTCATCCCCGGTCTAACACGGGAGCGGGGCGACCATCGTGTTCGATCGAGCGATTGGCTACGCCAGCCATGCAGCGGCTTCCCCTCTCCCGCGTCAGTATGAGAGGAGGCCAAGGGGACGGGCAACGCCCCTCCCCCGCTGGGGGAGGGGCGAGGGGTGGGGGCCAACCCGAAGCCGCAGCGGGATCACACGCCAAGCCGCCAAGGACGCAGAGCGCGCAACGCGGTTTGGGGAATAGCCACAACGAACCACAAACCTCAGATTTTTGCGCCTTTTGTGGCTTTTCGTGGCTATTCAATCCCCCTCTCTCGCCATGCGGGAGAGGGGTGACGTTTTTCTACCGCCGCACCACTACCGGTGTCCCCACCGGCGCCCATTCGTAGAGCCATGCCGCTGATTTAAGTGGCAGGTTGATGCAGCCGTGGCTACGGCGCACACCAGTGCCAAACTGGTTGTGCCAGTAGGTGCCGTGCAGCGCGACGCCGCCGACGATGTACATTGCGTGGGGGACACGGGGGACGACCCAGCATTCGCCGCCGGCGCAGCCGCGCATAGTCTGTTCGCGCACTTTGGCGTAGATGCTGAAGGAGCCGACCGGCGTGTTAAAGCCATCTCGTCCGGTTGAAACCGGCGCGTCGAAGATGATGCGGTCGCCGTCGAGCGCGTAGAGCCATTGGTCGCTCAGATCGACGATGATCAGTTTGTCACCGGTCGAGCGGATGACCGGTTGGGCAGGTTTGGGAGCCGGTGGTTTCGCTGCCGACGCCGGGGTAGGCGCAGCGGCTGGGGTTGATGCAGGCGGCGCCGCTTGGGGTTGGCCGTTGGCATCAACCGGTAGTGCATTGCCAGCGGCGACCGGGCTCAGATCGATTCCGCGCAGGCGGGCCAGATCGCGGCCAAGGTCGCTGATCCGCACCGCGTTGACCGGATCGGCGGGTCGCGGATCGACTTCGAGCCGAGCCCGTTCAAAGTATTGCACTTGCCGCAACGCGCCGCCAACGTATTCCCAGCGTGGTTCGCTGATCGGCAGACCAAAAACATCGATCGCGCCATGCGCTTCCCAGAAAGCGAGGAAAGGCGGCCCAAGGGTGTAACCGGTCTCGGCGAAGAAACGGCGCGCGGGGGATGCACGCGCGGCTGAAGTGGGGAGCGGGAATGACCGGCCCAACGCAGCGGCGTACTCGGCCCCGACCCTTCCGCGCAGTACAGCGTTGTTATAGGCCGGATGCAGTTCCAGCCTGCCGCGCTCGAAATATTGCACCATCAACTCGCCGTCGCGGAAGGGGGCGCTGATCGGCTGACCAAGCGTGAGCAGCCCTTCGCTCGCCCGCCAGACGCTGAGAAACCCGTAGGTATCATCAAGCCGTTGGCCGGTGGCGACAAAATAGAGCGCGTTGCTCTGCGCGTGTAGCGGTGCTCCCCACAGCGCCAGCATCACTCCGGCTATCAGCACGAGATACCGCATCATTGCACCGCTTTCTTCAGCGTGAATCCTACGCTTATTATACGGCAGACGAAGCTGTGGTACCATAGGGAAAGTAGGAGGGGCATAGCGCTGCTATGCCCGCACGTGATGCGAATCATCCGTCTAAGGAGCGATCATGCTAGCCGAATTGCACGACGAACTCGAAACAGTCCGCGAACGGTTTGCTAATCTGCGGGGGCATCTTTGACTTAGCGGCCAAGCAAGCCGAGATCGAGCAACTCGAAGCCCGCGCTGCCGATCCCGATCTGTGGAATGCGCCACGCACCGCGCAAGAGATTATGCAGCGGTTGACCCGGTTGAAAGAAGAGGTCACGCTGTGGAACGATCTTGAGCGCCGGATCACGAGTCTCGCCGAGCTGATCGAGCTGGCCGAGCTGGAAGGTGACGAGTCGCTGGCTGGTGATCTGGCCGCCGAATTGCGCGCCATTCAGCATGAGGTCGAACAGCGCGAGCTAGAGGTGCTACTCAGCGGCCCGTACGACGATCGCGACGCCTTTCTTTCAATACAGGCCGGGATGGGTGGCACCGATGCCCAAGATTGGGCCGCAATGCTCTTGCGCATGTACACCCGCTGGGCCGAGCGGCGTGGTTATACCGTCAATCTGATTGATCTGAGCGAAGGCGAAGAGGCGGGGATCAAGAGCGCGACGATTGAGATTCGTGGCCCGTATGCCTACGGCTATGCCCGCGCCGAAGCCGGCGTGCATCGCTTGATCCGGCTCTCGCCCTTTAACGCGGCCCATACCCGCCAAACCAGCTTTGCCCGTGTCGAGGTGATGCCGGAAGTGGATGATGCGCCGGAGGTGGAGATCAAGCCGGAAGATCTGCGGATCGATGTCTTTCGTAGTGGCGGCCATGGCGGGCAGGGGGTCAATACGACCGACTCGGCGGTGCGCATTACCCACCTGCCGACCGGGATTGTGGTGACGTGCCAAAACGAGCGCTCGCAGATTCAAAACCGCGAAACGGCGCTGCGCGTCTTGCGCGCCCGCTTGCTCGAACGCGAATTGCAGCGGCAGGCCGAAGAGCGCGCCCGGCTGCGCGGCGAGTATCGCGAGGCGGCGTTCGGCAACCAGATGCGTACCTATTATCTCCACCCCTCGACGCTGGTCAAAGACCATCGCACCGATTATGAGACGAGCAACGTCCAAGCCGTGCTCGATGGTGATATTGATCCGTTTATCGAAGCCTTTTTGCGCGCAAACGTGCAGGAGTCGTGATGGAGATTAAGTATACGCCGTGGCGCATGCGGTATATCAAGCGCGGTGAAACTGAGGAGGGATGCGTGTTCTGCGCGATGGCTGCTGCCAATAGCGCTAGCGATGCTGAACGGTTCGTCCTCTACCGCGGCCAGCACTGCTTTGTGGTGATGAATATTTATCCCTACAACACCGCCCACCTGATGGTGGTGCCGTATCTGCACGTTGCCGATCTTACGATGCTTGATAGTAGGGTTGCCGGGGAATTGTTCACCTTGACGCAACAGTGCGTTGCTATCATACAGGGTGAGTATGCGCCCCACGGCTTTAACCTTGGCATGAATTTGGGGCGTGTGGCCGGCGCTGGGATCGCCGATCATCTGCACATGCATATCGTGCCGCGCTGGAACGGCGACAATAATTTTATGCCCATAATAGGCGGTACGAAACTCATCCCTGAAGCGTTGGAAGAGACATACACGCGGCTGCGCCCGCATTTTGTCGCGCTTAGCTCAACGTCCGCTCAATAAGATCGACCAGATGCGCGACCTCAAACGGCTTCTGGATGATCACGGCGCCTTCGGCCTCAAGATCAGCAAACCACGGCTTGCGGCTGAGCGCCGTCATCAGAATGATAGGAATGCCATCGTCTTGCAAGCGATCTTTGATGCGCTGGAATGTCTCGACGCCGTCCATATTGGGCATCATAATATCGCTCAAGACGAGGCTAGGCGAGAGATTTTCGAGCATGCGCAACCCTTCGAGGCCGTCGCGGGCCAACACCACCTCGTAGCCGGCGTTGCGCAGGGCGAATGACAAAATACTCTGTAGGCCGAGATCATCGTCGATGATGAAGATGGTGCCTTTATTTGCTGACATATCTGTTTCCTTGTCAGTCATGGTTTTGGAATGGGTTGGGATGGACATGAGCAGTTTGGCGTTTATTGTGCGCCATTATACCAGAGAGTAACCGGGTAGATGTTGGAAAATGAAGAGTGATACGAGGAGTAAGAGCATGACTCGTCCGGCGCCGGCAGTGCTTGCCGAATATCCGTTTCATTACCCGATTGAAGTGCGCTTTCGCGATCTTGATGCGCTCGGCCACGTCAACAATTCGGTCTATGCGACCTATCTCGAATCGGCCCGGATCGCTTATTACCAGCGGCTGGTGGGCGGCTCGCTCGACCGGTTAGGCATTATTCTGGCTGAACTGACGATTCGTTACAAAGTGCCGGCCCATTTTGGCGATGAGTTGCTGGTGGGCGTGCGGGTCAGCCGGATTGGCGGCAAGAGTTTTACCATGGATTACGCGATTGCCCGGCTTGGCGATGGCGCGCTGATTGCGACGGCGCAGTCGGTGTTGGTGGCCTACGATTACGCTGCCGGGCGCAGTGTGCCGGTGAGTGATGAGTTTCGCGCTCGCGTCGCTGAGCTGCAGGGTGGGCTAGGCGGATCGTAGCGGCGACGCAGCGCTTCATAGCTCTACTCCGCTAATTCGTGATAGAGTCGTACAACCGGATCGTCGCGTTTGCGGCGCGGGTTGATGCCGGTGGCGGCCAGATAGCGCTGGTAGACGCGCTGCATCTCTACTGGCAAGCCAAGCCGGTGGCTAGCGCGCAAGTACCAGTTCACCACAGCGGCTGCGCGCGGTTCGAGGCTTAAGACGCGCTGGCAATAGTGCAAGCATTGCTGTTCGTTGCCGGCGGCATAGGCATGGGCAGCGAGCCGTTCGCCGGCCAGCACCGTCTTGCTGAGCAGGCTTGCTCGCCGTTCGGCGGCCCACTGCTGCGCGCCGGCAATTCCCTCCATGTACGGCCCGTCGTACAGGTCAAGCGCATATTGGTAGAATGAGAGCGCCGCATCAAGGCCTTGTTCTTCGGCGGTCTTGGCGGCGAGATCGAATGTCCGTTCGAGCAGATTGGCGTCGCTGTGGTAGAGTTCAGTGTTGAGCGCGCAGCGTTGCCGGTCAGTATGCAGCAGGTGTGTCGCGAGATCACTGCCGCCGCAGTGGTGCAGCACTTGCCGTAAGGCGGTCAGGGTGCGGGCAATGCTGCTGGCGCTAGCCGCGCCGCCCCAAATCGCCGCTGTAATCTCGCTGCGCGTTGCTCCGCTGGCGCCGCAATGCACCAGATAGGCAAAGATGCCTTGCACCTTTCGCCCGCCGGCCTTCCCGCCATCGCTTTGTCCCCATTCGTTCGGCTCAATCAGGCGGCTGTTGATAAAGACTTGGAAGTCGCCAAGACAACGCACATAGACGCCACGGAATGGGCGGATCTCGACTCGTAGACCAGTGATTTCACCGATGTTGGTTAAGGCTGTCCGCGCTTGTTCACTCAGCGCCGGATCGTCAAGTAAGCGGCGCAAGTAGGTGAGGGCGCGGTTGCCATAGTGGGTGAGCAGAATCGTCGTGGCTTGTCGGCGCACCAGCGGGTCGGTATGGGTCAAAAGTGGCAGGTACAACGTGACAGGATTGGACATAGCTGCTACTCATCTTGATCAGGCTCCTCTGGCGGGAGACGGCGGACGATGTTGACCGAGGGATCGATGCGTAGTTCACCGTGCTCATCAAACTCAACCAAGAGGATTTCGCGATCGCCGCTGAACATGCTGAAGCGGACTTTCCCGGCTCCATACGGCATACAGATGATCCGGTCGCCGGGCTGGAAGCGCGGTTCGGGCGACGGAGCGCTAGCGGCTGGTTGCGGCGTAGCCGGTACGGCGGGTTCGGCACGAGTGCGGCGTTGGCGCAGACGGGCCAGTATCGCTTCGGCGTCGGGCATCGTTGGCTC
>NZ_DAOTWH010000148.1:0-5958 GCF_034435895.1 Chloroflexus sp. | reverse complement strand
GCCGCCGGCAGCGGCGAAGCCGCGGCAAGGGTGGTTTGGCCGTAAGAAGGCTGCTGGGCTGGAGACCGAACCTATGCCGCCGGCAGCGGCGAAGCCGCGGCAAGGGTGGTTTGGCCGTAAGAAGGCTGCTGGGCCGGAGACCGAACCTATGCCGCCGGCAGCGGCGAAGCCACGACAAGGCTGGTTTGGGCGCAAGAAGGCTGCTGGGCCGGAGACCGAAGCGGCCCCGCCGCTGGCAGCCGCTAAGCCGCGACGAGGGTGGTTTGGCCGTAAGAAAGCATCTGGGCCAACAGTTGAAGAGTCGCCGCCATCGGTGCCAAAGTCGTAAGGGCGGGTTTCTAACCCATGATCCAGCACCCGGCCCTGAAGGGCCGGGCTATCCTTACGAAGCCCGCTGCGCGGGCTGATAGCCCTCACTCTTGCCCCCGCTCCAGCAGCGCGGGAGGGGGACGTGCAGAGCTACGCACTGAAGTGTAGCACAGCGGTCAACGGTTGTGCTTGGCCAAATGTTCTGCCCGCCTCTCAACACCGCACGACGGGCAGGTTTCCGATCTGCTCCCGTCGCATCATGAGCGGGTTGCTACCATCCCCCACTGCATCATGGGCGGGTTGCAAACCCGTCCGTCCCTTACCTCTCCTATCTAATCGCCCACTAGCTCGGCCATTACCGCTGCAAACGCTGCCCGGCTGGGACGCAAACGTTCCTCTGGCAATGCCGCAATGGGTGTCTGGCCAATGCCGAGCGTCTCGGCCAGTGTGGGCCGGCGCTCGTTCAGGTAGATCAATCCAGTCACAAACTCGTTCGCCGCGCGTGCCTCTTCGAGCAGCGCCAGCGCCGCCATCCGGTCAGTGGGATCGTGATCGCGGTGCAGCTTGCGCAGCCGGATCACCGGCCCATCGTGCAGTTGCACATCGCGCGCCTCACCCGGTTCATAATCGATCGTCACCTCTTCGTAGTGCGGAATGAAGCTAATGTCGTGGATCGGCGATTCGTGGGTTTTGCCGTAGGTGTAGCTCTTGGTCGAGCGATCGTGGTTGTTAAAGGTGACACACGGGCTAATCACATCGATCACCGCTGCGCCGTGGAAGTTGAAGGCGGCTTTGATCAGCTCGCGCACCTGCTTGGCGTCGCCGGCAAACGAACGAGCCACAAAGCCGCAGCCGGCCAAGATCGCTTCGGCGCACACGTCAATCGGCGGCAAGTGATTGACGCCGGCATGCTTCAGCTCTTGCCCCTCGTCGGCGGTGGCCGAGAATTGGCCCTTGGTCAGGCCATACACTCCGTTGTTTTCCACAATATAAACTATTGGCACATTCCGCCGCAGTAAGTGAATAAACTGGCCGAGGCCGATGCTGGCGGTATCGCCATCGCCGCTGACGGCCAGCGGGCGCAGGGTGTGGTTGGCAAGATGCGCGCCAGTCGTGACCGAGGGCATCCGTCCGTGCAGCGAATTGAAGCCGTGCGAGCGGCCAAGGAAGTACGCCGCCGACTTGCTCGAACAGCCGATGCCGCTCATGCGGATGACGGTATGGGGTTGTAACGAGAGTTCAAACGCGGCGGCGATGATCTGGCTGGCGACCGAGTCATGGCCGCAACCGGCGCAGAGGGTCGAAGGCGCGCCGCGGTAGTCGTTTTTGGTCAAGCCAATCGCATTCACAGGTGCTTGGGTCATCGTTGTCCCTCTATCTTGCAACACCGCTTACTTGCTCATCACCAGCGCCAGCTCACGCATTTGTTCCAACACCGCCATCACCTGATCGCGCACAAACGGCGCGGTGAGCGGCAAGCCATCGCACCACGCCACCGAACCGAGCCGGGTGGCGTAAGCCGGGCAATGGAGCTGGAGCAAATGGCGCAACTGGCCATCGTGATTCTGCTCGATCACCACACAGTATTGGTGGCGGGCGATAAAATCGGTCACTTCCGGCCCAAGCGGCAATGCGCGCACCCGCATACTGCTGGTGGCAATCCCGGCAGTGGCCAGCAAGTCATACGCTTCAGCAATTGCCGGCGCGGTCGAGCCAAACCCGATAAGGCCCACGGTTGCCTGCGGATGGAGATCGACCACCGGGCGCGGTACCATGCGGCGAGCCGTTTCGTGCTTGCGCCAGAGCCGGGCCATATTGCGCTGCCAATCGGCGGGTCGCTCGCTATAGACGTTGCGCTCGTTGTGGCCGGTGCCGCGGCTGAGCGTCGCTGCCAGCGGGTGCGGGTTGCCGGGCAGCGTGCGGTAGCCGATGCCATCGCCGTCAACGTCGGCAAAGCGGGCATACGAGGTGAGTTTGGCCAAATCTTCGGCGCTGAGCACCTTGCCGCGTTGCAGCGGTTGCTCTGGGTAGGTGAAGGGCCGGCTCATCCAGATATTCATCCCCAGATCGAGATCGCTCAGCACAAAGACCGGCGTTTGCAGATATTCGGCTAGATCGAAGGCAAGCTGGGCATCGCTGTAGCACTCTTCCATCGTGCCCGGCAGCAAGACGACGTGGCGCGTGTCGCCGTGGCCCAGATAGTAGACCGAGAGCAAATCACTCTGCGCAGTGCGGGTCGGCAGGCCGGTCGAAGGCCCAACCCGCTGCACATCCCAAATCACTGCCGGAATCTCGGCAAAAAAGCCAAGACCGGCGAACTCGGTCATCAGCGAGATGCCCGGCCCGGAGGTGGCAGTCATCGCGCGCGCGCCGGCCCACCCGGCCCCGATCACGATCCCCAGCGCGGCGATCTCGTCTTCGGCTTGGACAACGGCGCAGGTTGCGCCGCCGTCAGCCGGACGCAAGCGGGGGAGATAGCTCTCAAGCGATTCAATCAGGCTGCTGGACGGGGTGATCGGATACCACGCCACTACCCCGACACCGCCGGTAATTGCGCCGATCGCAGCGGCGGTGTTGCCGTCGATCAGCATCATGCCGGTCGTGGCTTGCATCCGGGCGACTCGGAAACGGTGATGAGCCGGCGAGGGATTGTTAGCCGCCCACGCCTGCGCTGCCCGGATCACCGCCAGATTCAGCTCGACTGCCGATGATTTGCCGCGGAACTGTTGTTGCACGGCCTTGACCAAAGCGACATCCTCGATCACCAACAACGCCGCCAGCGCGCCGACGTACACCATATTCGCGGCATAGGGGCGCAGGCGTTGGCTCACTCCCACCTGATCGAGAATCTGGCGCACAGGGAGCGCAAGCGGGATGATGTCAGCGCGCTGTGGCTGCCATGGCCCATCAGCCGGGTAGAGACAGATCCCGCCCGCCGGCAACTGGGCGAGGTCTTCATTGGCCGTGCGTGGGTTAAATGCCACCAGAATCGGCGTTTCGGCAGGGCGAGCGGTATAGCCAGCTTGGCTCACCCGCAGCGTATACCACGTCGGTTCGCCTTGAATGTTGGAAGGAAAGAGGTTCTTGCCAGAGACGGGAATGCCCATCTGAAAGATGGCCCGCATCAGCACCATATTCGCCGTCTGGCTGCCGGAACCGTTCACGGTGGCGGCAGTGATGGCGAACTCATTGACGATTGGTTGGGGGGATTGCATAGCCTCCTCGCAGCGCAAGCTCGACATTGAGCGATAGGCCCTATTATACGCGGGAGAAGCGGGTTGTGGCAAGGAGCGACGTTGCTTGGCAACGCCGCTCCGGTAGATGCGTGATGATCGTTGCGTTTCGCTACGACTCGGTAATCGTAATGCCCAGAATCGTCTCACCCGGCCTCGTCAGATCGGCTGGGTTGCTCGGATCGCGCAACGGAATGCCGTCAACGATCTCTTGGCCCTGAATCACGCGGCCAAAGATCGTGTACTGCTCGTTGAGCCATGGGGCCGGCGCGGTGGTGATGAAGAATTGCGAGCCAGCGCTGTTGGGATCCGACGAGCGGGCCATAGCGACGATGCCGGGTTGGTCGAAGAGAATTTTATCGGTGAACTCAGCCGGGATTGAGTAGCCGGGGCCACCGGTGCCATCGCCGCGCGGATCGCCGCCTTGGGCCATAAAGTTCGGCAGCACGCGATGCCATGTCAACCCGTTGTAGAAATTCTGGCGAGCAAGGAAAACGAAATTGTTGACCGTCTGCGGGGCGATGTCGGGCAATAGCTCGATCACAATCTCGCCGCGGGGCGTGTAGATGGTCGCTGTGTACTTCTTGGCCGGATCGATCGTCATCGGCGGCGGGCTGCTGTACTGATAGGTGGTGGCGGTCGGCATGATCGGCATCGTGCTCGTAGCCGGCGTTGGCGCCATAGTCGGTGCTGCGACGGTGGGGATTGGTGGTGTGGTTGGCGCTGGCACGGCAGCCGGCGGTGCAGCGCGGCTGATCAGCAAACCGGCCACGAGACCGAGAATCAGTAACAGAATGGCGATGGCCACAATGCCGGCCAGCGGGTTTGCAGCGGAAGATGGACGTTGTGCGCTCACGGTACACCTCAATGCAATCTGAATCTGCCGCAGGCATTATACCGGCGAGCGGGCAGGCGTGACAAGTGCCGTAATCGGTTGAGGCAAGACTTCTATGTCCGTCGTAGGCGCGAAGGGACAAAGGCGATCAACGCAAAGACGCAAAGGGGGCAAAGCCGCGAGGATGATCAACGCAAAGGCGCAAAGGAATTTGGAATAAGCATCATGTTCTGCGCGCTCCGCGTCCGTTGCGGTAATCTATTTCTCGCACCTTAGCCCTCAACCCCACTGGGTTCAAGGGCGAACAAAACATCTGTCCAGAACCCGGCCCTAAAGGGCCGGGCTATGGTTACGAAGCCCGCTGCGCGGGCTGCTGACCCTCACCCCTAGCCTCTCTCCCACCGGCGCGGGAGAGGGGAGCGACGAGCCGGGCGTTGAGGCATTGCACAGCGATCAACGGTTGTGTTCGACCACATGTTCTGTCCGCATCTCAACCCCACTGGGGTAGGGAGACGTTCTCACTTCCTTGCTAGGTTTAATACGTTGGCTTCAACTCCTAAACCCCGGTGGGAAACGGAAAGGCCGTTCATCCCACCCGCTCGGCCCAATCCGGGGCGGAGTGCGCGAGATCGTGGCGCAAGCGCAGCAGCGCCAGATCGCCGGCTTTAGCTTCGAGCATCAGATCGAATGACGGCAAGCCGCGACTGGCCACGAGCAGCTCGATGGCATCGCGAGCCACGATAAAATCGGCGTGCTGGCCGGATCGCGGCGGCAGCACCCGCGTCGTGCCGTTGCGTCCCGGCAAGAGGTGGGCTTCGCTGCGCTGGCTGCTCAGATGCACTTCGGGACGCACATTGCGCGGCCATGTGGCGAGGCAAAGCCCTAATGCGACCGGCAAGCTCCACTGGTTGGGGTTGTGCAACTGGAAATGGAGGTAGTCAAACACGATAGGCGTGCCGGTGCGGGCGGCTAGCCCAAGTAGGGCGCGTAACGAGGGGCCGGTGGTGGTGTGTTCAATGGCGGTGCGCCGGCGGGCATTGGCCGAAAGGGCCGGCCAACGGCGCGCAAATCGTTCGAGGGCAGCATCATCACTGGCGCCGGTATGGATCACGAGGGTATGGTTCGTCGCGTCGGGTTGATCGAGTGCTGCTAAGAGCTGCGCCGTGCTTTCGATCATAGCGATTACCTCGGCAGCGGTGGCGTCATCGGGGTGGCAAAGGCTCAGCGCCGGATCGAGGTGGATGCCAAGCCGTAGATTGAGCGCCGCGATTCGGTGGCCGAGCAACTCGATCTGCATGTGGCAATCGGCCAGATCGGCGGGGGTGATGTGGCGTGGCAGGGCAAACCGGTAGAACCGGATGGCATGGTGTTCGAGGTAGCCGATCACATCGCTCAGGTGCGTGAGCGTGATGCTGAGGTGGGGCGGCGAACCGCCGGCAAGGCCGGGTTGGTGGACGGTGCGGACAGCGAAGCCAAGCCGGATCATAGGTGTGATGGTTCAATGCACGGTTACGATGCCTGCCGCAGTGGCCGTGATGCGCGTCATGTCGCGGCATTTCGTCTCGTTATCACGAACCCGAT
>NZ_DAOTWH010000147.1:0-38824 GCF_034435895.1 Chloroflexus sp. | reverse complement strand
ACTGTCTCCGCGCGGCGAGGGTCAGCCGGGTGTTGGGTTGGGCCAGCGCCAGCGCGGTGGCGGCGCCGATCCCACGTGACGCGCCGGTAATCAGGATTGATCGCATAGTACTATTCTTCTCACCCTCAGACGCAATGCTCAAACGCAGAGATGCCAAGATTCTAACCCAAAGACGCCACACGCCGATCAAGATAGCCTGTCAGCGCAGGGTTCCGCTCGTTCGGCCTCTTTCCCAACCGCCCCCCGCTGGAGGGTGAGGGACGGACAGCATTTGGTCGAGACAACCGTTGATCGCGGTGTGATGGCGTAACGCTAAGCTCTCCGCTCCCCTCTCCCGCGCCAGTGGGAGAGGAGCTGGGGGTGAGGGTACACCAGCGCATCGCAAAGCCATAAACCATATCTGTGATCATGCGTTCTGTCCACCCTTAAACCCGCTGGAGGGAGGCGCTGGAACGCTCTACGCGCACAGTTGCGAAGAAGAGTCAGTCAAGACCCAACAATAGTTAATCCGCTCTGCGCTCTTTGCGTTCTTTGCGCCTTTGCGTTTTCCCCCTCTGCGCTCTTTGCCCCCTTTGCGTCGGTACTATCGCTCTTGCCGGTTGCGGTCAATGTGCGCCATAAACTCGGCCCGCGTCTTGGGGTCTTCGCGGAACGCACCGCGCATCGCCGAAGTGACCATACGGGCATTCGCCTTCTTCACACCGCGCATCACCCCGCACATATGGACGCCCTCGGCCACGACGGCCACGCCAGCCGGCTCAAGCGTCTCGTTGATGAAATCGGCGATCTGCACCGTCATCCGCTCTTGGACTTGCAAGCGGCGGGCAAACATCTCGACAATGCGCGGAATCTTGCTCAGCCCCACCACTTTGCCGTTCGGAATGTAAGCGACATGCACTTGACCAAAGAACGGCAGCATGTGGTGCTCGCACAGGCTGTAGTAATCGATATTCGTCACCAGCACCATCTCATCGTAGGCGACGCTGAAGACTGCACCGTTAATCAGCGCCTTCGGGTCGATATGGTAGCCGGCGGTCAATTCGGCGTACATCTTCGCCACCCGCGACGGCGTCTTCTGCAAACCCTCGCGGTCGGGAATTTCACCGATCGCGCCGAGGATCGTGCGCACCGCCTCTTCGATGTGCGGGTCTGAATTGAACGACATCCCCTCGATCTTGCCGCGACCCGGAATGATCAGGCTGTCGTAGTGCTCTTCGTCAATATCGTGATCGTGGATGGGGTGATAACCATTACCATTAGTTGACATAAAATTAATTCTCCGTTACAGAGGTATGCAGCGCGCCGATCGCGCTGGCAGGCGAAAATGAGACGAATGGACGATCAGGCGGGAACTGAGACCGGGCCGGCGTAGCTGAAGATATTCTTGCGCGTTTCCCACAGCCGCAGCAGCGCAAGCCGGCCTGCTAGGCGCGGCGCGAGTTCGTTCCAGAGATAGACGATAATGTTCTCGGCGGTTGATGGCCGATCGGCGAAGGCGGCGATTTCGTTATCGAGGTGGCGCAGGTGCAGCGGATCGATCACTGAATGCACCGTCTGGTCAAGCCATGCCATATCAACTAGCATGCCGGTGGCCGGGTCAATCTCGCCTTGTACGGTCACTTCCAGCGTATAGTTATGGCCGTGGCCGTTGGGATTGTTGCACTTGCCGTAAATCTCGCGGTTCTCGGCGTCGTTGAGCGCCGGCGCGTGGAGCCGGTGAGCGGAGGCGAACATGTACAAGCGCGAGAATTGCGTCTCACCCACCCCATCATAATCGGCCCACAAATCGGGCTGTTCGTAGAGGCGCAGATGCGCCAGCCGGGCATGGGCCGGCAAGCGAGCGGCAATCAGTCGCCAGAGCACCCGGATGAAGTTTTCAGTCGTCGGCACCTGATCGCGAAAATACGGCGTATCGAAATTGAGATGCTTATGATCAAACTCCTCGAGCACCTCGTTCACAATCGCCTTCAGCTCGGTCATATTCATCACCATGCCGGTGCGCTCGTCGAGCTGGCCAGTGATGCTGACATCGAGGGTATAGTTGTGCCCGTGACCATACGGGCTGGTATACGGCCCAAACACCCGCTCATTCTCAGCGGCGCTCCAATCATCGCGCCAATACCGGTGAGCGGCCGAAAATTCAAAGCGGCGTGTCGCAATCACCATACGAAGAATCCCTTCTGACTGTTGACCATCGCTACGTCAACCATCGCGGTCTAAAATCTCTTCCCTATAGAACGGTACCACGGCTCTGAAAAAAGTCAAGGTGTTTGTTGCGAAAACGCACAACCTTTGCACAGCACCGGTGGCCGATCACGGCTTGCGCTGCCATAAGCGAACGCGATATGCTATAATGCGCCACACCCGGATGTGGGCGGCGCGTGAGCGCCGCGGTTGTGCTTGTCTCTTCTAAGGAGCGATGATGAAGCTCACATGCATGCAGGATGATCTCAAGCGCGGTCTGGCCGCGGTGAGCCATGCCGTTGCAGGTAAAAGCTCGACCTTGCCGGTGCTGGCGAACGTTTTGCTTTCAACCGATGAAGGCCGTTTGAAATTGACTGCCACTAATCTCGAGGTGGGCATTAACCGCTGGATTGGCGCGCATGTGGTGCAAGACGGCGCGGTGGCGGTGCCGGCGAAGTTGTTGGCGGACGTGGTGGGCGGCCTGCCAAACGATAAAGTGACGTTGACGCTTGATGTGAAGACGCAAACGCTGCGTGTCGAGTGCGGGCGCTTTGTGAGCAATATCAAAGGGGTTGATGCAGACGAGTTTCCGTCGCTGCCGGCAGTGAGCGCACGCGCGCCGCTGGTGAGGTTGCCGGCGGAAGTATGGCGCGAGGCGATTGAGCAGGTGGCGTTTGCCGCTGCCTCTGATGAGTCGCGCCCGATTTTGACCAGTGTGCTGGTGCGCACCCGCGACCAACAGATGACGCTGGTCGCTGCTGATGGTTTCCGCTTAGCGATGCGCACAATCCATGTGGCCGAGCCGGTGGCTCATGCGGTTGATTGTCTCATCCCGGCGCGCACCCTTGCCGAATTGGCCCGTATTATCGGCGATATTGAAGCTGAAGTAGCGATGGTCTATATGCCGGGTGGCAGCCATGTGCTCTTCCATACCGAAAATATTGAGGTGGTGTCACGTTTAATAGAGGGAAGGTTCCCTGATTTTGAGCGGATTATCCCGCAGCAGTATTTGACGCGCACGGTGCTTGACAGCAATGAGTTGGCTAAAGCAGTGAAGTTGGCGTCATTCTTTGCCGTCGCTAGTCAAAACGTGGTGAAACTGAAGATCGAACCAGCCGGTGAGTTTGGGCCGGGCCGGGTCATTCTGAGCGCCAATTCCGCCGAATTGGGCGATAATACGAGTGAGCTTGATGGGAGCGTGACCGGTGAAGGCGGCGTGATCGCGCTCAACGTGAAGTTTTTGGCCGATGCGATTGCGGCGATCGGCTCGAACCAGATCGCTTTCGAGATGCAGAGTTCGCAAAGTCCGGCAGTGTTTAAGCCGGTGGGGCAAGATGGCTACATTCATATTGTGATGCCGATGAGTATGCGGTAGCGGTGGCATCTGCTTCAGTGGTCGAGGAGTTGGCTGTGAGTGTGACAACGCTGATCATTGTGCATACCGTATCGATGTTTCGCGACGGTTTGCGCCTTGCGCTGTCGGCCACGCCTGATTTTCAGGTGGTGGGCGAAGCTGGCAATGGCCAACAGGCGATCCAGATGGTCGATCAAGTCGATCCTGATCTCGTGTTGATGGATATCGATCTGCCCGGTGTCCATGGGCTGGAAGTGGCGCGCGCAATCAAGCGGAGTCACCCTCACATTGCCGTGATCTTGTTTGGGCCGGTGAATGATGGTTCGGCTGTGGTGAAAGCGATTCGAGCCGGCGTCTCGGCCTTTGTTCCGTCGAGCATTGAATTTGCCGACCTGCTCGAGACGCTACGGCAAGTGCGGCACGGCGAGTATCCGATTAATGATCTAGTGTTGTCCTCGCCTGAAGTGGCGGCGACAGTGCTGGAAGCGTTTCGTCAGATGGTCGGCGATGATGATACGCAGACTGTCTTCTCACCGCTGTCGGCGCGTGAGCTTGAGGTGCTTGAGCTGGTCGCCGCTGGCCGCACTAATCGCGAGATTGCCACCCAACTCGATATTAGTAATCAGACGGTCAAGAACCATATTTCATCGATCCTGCGGAAACTGGCCGTCAATGATCGCACGCAAGCGGTCGTCTATGCCATGCGGCGCGGTTGGATTAAAGTCGTGCTGCCGAATGGCTCGTAAGACCCGATGCAGGGTTTCTGTGTCAGCGTTGTATCCGGTGATTGGCCGGGTGCAACACAGGAGACGTTTGTGAGGCGTTTCCGTTTTGCTCGCCCATACCTGTTGCTGGCGTTGCTAGGGGTTCTATTGGCCGGATGCGATCTGATACCTGTTGGCGAAGAGGAGCGGATCTCGAATATTGAGACAATTGTGGCCGGTACGCCGTCGCCCACCGCAACGGCGACCGCTACCGCAACGGCGACTGCCACGCCAACCGCGACGCCAACCTTTGGCCCGTCGCTGACGCCAACTGCTACGGCGACACCGACGGCAACACCGTTACCGCCGACGCCGACCCCCAATCCGGCGCTGGGTGGGTTTAGCTACTGTACGCAAGTGGCCGGTTTGCCGTCCAGCCGGTTCTCGGCAGCATTGCAAGAGGTGCGGGCGAGTGGGAATCCGGCCTTTGAACAGCTTGATCTGCTCTTTGAGTTGAGCCCCAATTCGCCCCCAATTGGGGCTGCAGTGAGTTGTCTCTCCTTGGCCGATGCTCGGATTGTGCCCGCAACTGCGGCACTCAACACGCCGTATGCCTTGCAGATCGATCTGTCCGGCTGGATTCGCGATGACCGCTTCGCTGCCTCGGCTACGGCCCAGACCATCACCTTTACTGGCACTCGGACTCTCTCGCAGGCGTTGGTGTTGGTTGATCCACAGGCCGATACCGGTGCAACGATCCTGTTGCCGCTGGCTGAGCCGGTTCCGTTTCGGGTGACGCTGGCGCCGAACCAGTTATCGGTGGCAGTGGCTCGCTCGGCAACCTTTGGCATTGCGAGCGATACGTTGCGTGTGCCAGAGGGTGCGCCTCCTCGTGCGCTAGAGCCGTTCTATTTCCTTTTTGATGGCGATATTTGGCGGCTTGATGCCGATGTGGCATCTGCCGGCGAAGGGATGCAACCCCGGCTGGCCGGCGCGGTCAATTTGACCAATTCCACTGAAACCGAGACCTATCTGGCGGTAAGCCCGCGCGGTGATTATCTGGCCTTCTGCCGCGCCGAGCCGGGCCTTGATCCGGCGGACGCGGCGCTGGCAGTTCCCTCCGTCCTCTGGCTGTTGCCGCTGGCCGGCGGCGAGGCTCGCCCGCTGGCCCAAGTTGGCGTCAGTTGCGCCGATCCGGTCTTTAGCCCCGATGGGGCCGCGGTGGCGTTTGCGGTAGATGAGACCGGAGCCATTCCGACCCAGTGGACGGTTTACACGGCGCCGGTTGCTGGCGGCGAGCCAGTGCGGGTTGAGACGGCGCTCGATGAGTGGAGCCGGTTTGCACCGCAGTGGTTGAGCGGCAATCGCTTGATCTATCGCGCTGAAGCGCCTGATGGCCGTAGCTCGCTCTTCCTACGCTTGCCGAGCGGTGAAGTGCGCGATGTGGGCGCCGATCTGTTGACCGATGCCTGGTTGGTTGTGCGCTATCGCGGGTTTGGCGCGCTGATTGCCAGCCCTTCCGGTGAGTATGTCGCCGTCGAGGCGCTGCGCGCCGATGACCCCGGCGCTGACCTACTCGTTCTCGATAGCGCCGGCCAGTTGGTCGAGCGGATTGGCGAGCAGCGGGTGACATTGCCGCCGCCGACGGCCACGCCAACGCGCCTACCTACCGCGCCCCCTACCGCCACCCCGACAGCCACGCCAACCGGTACAGTGACGCCGCAGCCACCCACTGCCACCCCAACTGCCACCGCGCGGCCCACTGCTACGCCAGAGCCGTTGCCGCCGCAGCCGGTGCGCGAAGGTCCCTTCTGGACGCGCCCGCTCGGTTGGGATAGCGAAGGGCGTTTGCTCTACCTTACCACGTTGTGCCCAAGCGATCTGCTGCAAGATTACCAGCTCTACCGCTGGCGCGGCTTGCAACGCAGCGAGTTGTTGGCCACCGGCCAGAGTTTGGGCGGAATTGGCCCGGCGACAGTGCGTAAGCAGCAACTGGTCTATGCCGCGGTTGAGCAAGCCGGCGCTGGGCCGCGCAGCCCGCAGGCTCAGAACCAGCGCTCATCTACGACGATCTGGGTTTGGGATTTGAGCGGTGGCGGGCGGGCGGCGCTGCTCGATCTGGCGCGGGGCGTGCGCGAGGTGCGGTGATGATGGTTGGAAATAGCCACGAAAAGACGCAAAAACCACAAATATCTGGTCTTGCAGCTTGACCATTGGCAGAGCAGCGTTGGTGAAGCAGCCGGGGCTGCGCTGCCTTATCCTCGTTCCAAACGCCGCCATTGGAAATAGCCACGAAAAGACGCAAAAACTACAAACATCTGGTCTTGCCGCTTGACCACTGGCAGAGCAGCGCTGGTGAAGCAGCCGTGGTTGCTCTACCTTATCCTCGTTCCAATCGCCACCAGATGACGATCAGGTCACGCCCAAACAAGATCAGCCTCGTCAAAAAATAGATCACCCGGTAAAGCGGACTCCGCCGCACCTCGTCGTAATCGATCAAGACGAGGCGCGGCGGTTGCTCGGCGGTCAGCATCAGGTTCTGCGAATGCAGAATGGTGCGCTTGACTAGAAAACTCCAAATCCGTTCGGCTAGATAGCGCAACTGCTTGCGGCGTTTGCGTTCGGCGGCGCTGGCACTGACCCGGCCATACAGGTCGGGCAGATGGCCGGTGCGGAAGAGGCATCCGACAGCGCGGGCAATGATGTGGCGGAGGTCGCGCCCGATCTGCCGGCGCTGGGCTACATCAATCGTCTTCCAGTCAATGCTAGCCAAGACGCGCGCGTTAGCGAGGTACGGCTGGATCGCTAACGCATGCACAAACCCCTCGCTGTCGCGGCTGAGCACGAAATAGGTTGGGATAGCGTGGCGCGGGCCAAGGCAGGCGGCAAACCGCCTGGCCGCCTGTTGCATACTGCGGGCGTCAGCCAGCTTGGCGGCGTCACGGCTGCCTAGTTCGCCTTTGAGTTTGACGACGAAGCGGTGATCGTCGCTGCGGTAGACTTCAGTCTCGTTGCCGCCGGCAACCCGCTCCATCACATGATCAATGTCAATCGGCGCAAAGACATCGTTGCGGTGGTGTTCCATACAGGTGGTAGTGTCCTCCAAAGTATGTTGGCAGCAAAACTGACGAACGCCACCGCTAAAATGTTGCATTGTTAGCGATAGACCATCACGATGATCACTTGATACGGCGCCGGTACGCCTTCGTTGAGCTGGACACGGGCGGTTGTGACTGGTTTGCGCAGATCATTGCTGATAATCCGAACTCGCGCTTGTGGGGTTTGGTAAATCGGGCCAATCCAGCGTGCGGTAAGTTGAGCGTTGCTAGTGGCGCCAACGGCAACAGTTTCGCTCCCGCTGCTAGCCGCACTGAGCCATGCCTGCGGATTGATTTGCGGGCGTAGCTCGATTACAAGGCCGTTGCTCAGGTTAAGGGGCGGATGGCTGCCGGACGAGCACCCGATCGTTTGAACAGTACCGTCGAGTTGCAGACCAATGACCCCTGCATCAGCATCGACCAGATTGGTCACATCGCGGTATTGGAAACGAATCTGCCCATTGGGTTGCAACAGCGCCTGCACGCTTAACCGGCGGCTGGTGTTGTAGAGCGGCACATCGTCCCACGTAATCAGCGCACCGGCGCTGATACGGGCGAAGCTGATCTCGCCGCCAGCGCTGCTGTCAAAATCAACGTGAAGCGGTGTGATGGCCGGTGCGCTCGTTTCGTTCAGCGGCAGGCACGAGCGGATAAAATAGTTCGTGGGTGACGCAAATGGCGCGAATGCGATGATCCCGTTGGCGCCAACATAGATGTGGCGATAATAATTATTGCCGAATGGGAAGTCAAAGCCAAGATCAAGCGCACCACTGCTCCCATCATCGTAGAGGTTCAGTACGTTGCGACTCGGCGGCGGGTTGATCCAGCCGCCGGTTGGCCCATCCGGCTCATCGCTGCGCCAGACGCCGTACGGTTCGCTATCAATGCGGAGGGTGTAGCTGAGCGGACTGTTGCCATCATTGCGCAATGGTAAGGCTACGTTCACGGTCTGGTTAAAGTCAACGGTGGCAGTAACGAGGTCTTGCAAGATGGTCAAGGTAGGCCGCAGTGGGTCAAGCGCGAAGTTGAGCGTGACGGTGGTGCCAGCGGCTGGTGTGATACTCTGGCTTTGGGAGGCGAAGTTGTTGGCAGTTGCCGAGAGAGTCTGGGCTACGCCGCCGGGTACGACAAGGCTATAAGTGCCGGTTGCGTTGGTGGTGACAGTGGCGCCGCCAGCAACTGTCACTGTGCTGCGCAATGGTTGGCTAGTTTCGCTATCGGTAACGGTGCCGGTAATCATGGCGTGGGTTGGCCGCGCCGGCACGGTCATCGTCACCGGGATCGCCAGCGGCGGATCGGTCAGATTGTTCGCGTAAATCAACACCCGCGCCGTATAGGTGCCCGGCCCAGCTACTTTGCGCGCATCGAGCGTGATTGAGATCGTTTGCGTGCCGCTGCTGGCGAGGCTGACCGGTGCTGCGGCGGGCAAGACCAGCCACGGCGCCTGCACCCGTGCTGCGGCCACTGCTGCAAAAGCATCAAGCCTGCCGTAACCGTAGATGTTGTTGGGAAAGTCTGTTGGCCGGCAGGCAGTATGTGCGGAACCCATATACCGTGAGTCGCTGGTGATAGGCAGCGTATTGCCGGTGAGGATGGCATAGGTTGCTGCGTAATCGCCGATCAACTGCGGGTTCGCCGACCAGAGCAGCGCCACTGCGCCGGCGACGTGCGGCGCGGCCATCGAGGTGCCGGATAACGATTGGTAGCCATTGCTACCTATCGTCGAGATGATCCCGGAACCTGGCGCCACCAGATCGGGCTTGATCCGGTTGTCGGTTGTGGGGCCAATCCGGCTGAAATTGGTAATCAAATCATTTTGATCGGTTGCGCCAACTCCCGTCACATCGGGGTAATCACCGGGTGAGGCAATTGAGCTGCAGCCGGTTAGGTTATTGGAAATATTCCCAGCCGCAAACACAGTGAAAATCCCCGCTGCCTGCCACGCTGCCATGTAGCCGGCGTAGATCGGGTTGCCGCCGCTGTCGAACGACCACGAGTTGTTGAGGATATGCGGACGCATGCTTGGGCGAGGATTGTTGCCGTTGAGATCGGTAGGGGCCAGCATCCACTGCGCTGCGGCAATAATATCGCTATCATTACAATTGCTCGTACACGCACGGGCTGCAATCCACTTCGCCCCCGGCGCCATTCCCATCGCCGGTTGGCCGGGTGGGTTGGCTACCATTGTGCCCATGACATGGGTGCCATGAATGCCGGAGTCAACCGGTTCAGGGTTGTTTCCGACCGGATCGAACCAGTTGTAGTTGTGGTCAAAGTTGCCGCCGCCGAGGTTGCCGCGGTATTGGTTGATTAAGGCAGTGTGGGTATAAACGACGCCGCTATCAATATTCGCCACTGTAATTCCGGCCCCGGTGACGCCGAATTCGCGCCATACCCGGTCAGCGTTGACTTTGGCAATGTTCCAGCAAACGTTGTTTGCGGTCGCATTGCACGAGACGGTGGCAGTTGTCACCGGTTCGCTCATCTGCAACTCGTGGTCGGCGGTGAGCATTGCCACGTCGGTGTGGCCGGCGAGGGCATTGGCCAGCGCAGCGTCACCTTCCACCAACAACGCATTCACAATCCAAAGCGGTTTGTATGGTACGCCAGCGGCGTCGAGCATCGCGCGCACGGCATGCTGGCTGCGTTCGGCATGCTCGACCAAGGTGCGGTAGACATACTCGCCGCGCGCTTCCCAGTCACGAATCAGCAATGCCTCACCCAGATCAGGCCGATCGGCGAAAAAGACGAGAAATCGGGTAGGGCCGCTCGCTAGTTCGGCTTGCAGATCGGGATCGATCCGCTCGGCTTGTTGCGGCAGCGGCACCGGCAGCGATGGCGCTGCCATCAGCGCTGCCGGTACGCCGGACGGTGGGAGGCCGGTGTAGAGGAGCGGCATGATTGGCGCGCTGCCGGTGTTAGTAATGGTGAAGTCAATGGTGACGGTGTCGCCGAGTTCGACCGTAGCGGCAAGGCTGGTAGGAGTGGCGCTGAGGGTTGCCGGGTCGGCGCGCACTAGTGCGGTAGGTACAAGCGCCAGCAAGCTGGCGAGGCTAGCGATGATCAGCAGGATCGACAGTAATCGGCGCTTCATAGGCTGCGATAATGGTTGTGATATGCATGATTGGCAACAGTTGCAAGGACATTATAGTATACTCGCTATCCTGCCAGCGTTTCAGTTTTGTCATTACACCGCTGCTGACGCTTGCACCGCAACCGTGATCGATTGCGGCGCGCGACAGCGCAGTTACCGCCTGCGATCCGCGTGGTGCGGGATGTTCGGGCGCACCAGTATTTTCTCGCTCCGCTGCCGTCTATGATCTACGTAACGTGGGGTATTCGCGAGCGCCTGCCCCGCGCGTAGCCGCTACTCGATGACCAAGACCGATACCGTAGGGTTCACCGGTACGTAGCGCACCGGTACAGTAGCGGCATGCTGCCATCGCGCAACCAATGACGGATCGATCAATTGCGCTTGCCGCAACCGCACCTCTTTACCATCAGGCTGGCGGACGATCAGCTCCCATGCGATCACCCCCGGCTCACCCTCAAAGGCGTTTTCGATCCAGCAATCGATCATTGGAGCGTCGGTGAGAGCGGTCGCGGCTCGTAGTTGGCGGTGAAAGCTGTGGCGGCGCCAGCCGGCGATGAGGCAAGCTGCGCCAATGCCAATTGCAATCAGGGTGATCGCGATGCTGGCCGGAATGGGCGTGATGAGCGGTTGCAGCCAGATCAACGCTCCAATTGCGCCAACGATAAGACTAGCGCCGAGCGCCAGCCAGCCGGCGCCGCGGTCGCGCCGGCGCAGCGCTTGTTGGGCGAGTTGGAATTGTTCGTGGCGTGAGATGGTGGTACGGCGCGGATGTGAAATGATCATAGTTCGGGTTGGTAGTGAAAGTTGGTTGCGACTCTTCTTATATTGTATCGTGCGCGCGTTACCAGTGTAATACCATGCCCTCACATTGGTGTTCAAGGGCGGACAGAACGTATTAGCGTAGAGGTGTTGATGGCTTTGAGATGTGCTATTTCACCCGCACCTCCAGCCTCTCGCCCACTGGCGCGGGAGAGGGGAGCGGAGAGCTAAGCGTTGAGGCATCGCACAGCGATCAACAGTTGTCTTCAACCAAATTTCTGTCCGCCCCTCAACACATTAGTAACGGGCACGGAGACGGCGTTAAAACAATCCGACGATGTTCCCGTCTTCATCAATATCGATCTGGTGGGCTGCCGGATGCGCACCCAATCCCGGCATCGTCACAGTTGTGCCGGCGATGGGCAAGATGAACCCGGCCCCGGCGCTGATCCGCACTTCGCGGATAGGGAAGGTGAAGCCTGCCGGCGCGCCGCGCAGCTTGGGGTCGTGGCTGAGACTGAGATGAGTTTTGGCCATGCAAATGGGGAGGTTGCCAAACCCAGCAGCCGCAAAGGCATGTAGTTGCGCGGCAGCGGTCTCGCTCAGCTCGATGCCGGCGGCGCCGTAGATGCGGCGGGCGATCACCTCTATCTTCTCGACTAAGGGCATGTCCAGCGGATAGAGGAATTTCGGCTCACGCGGGCCGGGCCTTTCCGCGACCTGCGCCACCAGCCGGGCCAGTTCGACCCCGCCGGCCCCGCCTTCGGCGTAGACGTTGCTCACTGCCATACCGGCAGCGCCGGCGGTAGCCGCAATCTGGGCCACCGCTTCGATCTCCGCCGGGGTATCTTCGGGGTAGGCATTGAGGGCTACGATTACTGGTACGCCAAACTGGGTGATATTGGCGATCTGGCGGCGCAAGTTGGCCCCGCCGGCCAGTACGTCGTCAGGGTTTTCTTGCAGCAACGCTTTCGGCAATGGCTTGCCGGCCACAATCTCGTACTTGCCGCTGTGGTCCTTGAGGGCGCGGATAGTGGTGACAACAACCGCAGCATCCGGCCAGAGACCGCTGGCCCGGCATTTGAGATTGAAGAACTTTTCGGCTCCGATGTCGGCCCCAAACCCGGCTTCGGTGACAACATACTCGGCGCAGTGCAGCGCGACCAGATCGGCCACGATCGATGAATTGCCCTGTGCGATGTTAGCGAAGGGGCCGGCGTGGATGAGGGCCGGGGTGTTTTCGATGGTCTGCATCAGGTTGGGCTTGAGCGCCTCGCGCATCAGCACGGTTGCCGCTCCCGCCCCTTGCACACCTTCAGCCGTGACCGGCGTGCCATCGTGACGGAAAGCCACTACCATGCGGCCAATGCGCGCGCGCAGGTTACGCAGCGCAGCTTTCGCTCCTGCGCCGTTTACCATTGCCAGTATTGCCATCAGTTCGCTGGCGACGCTGATGTCGAAACCGGTCTGGCGCGGGATGCCGTTTTGCTTGCCGCCAAGCCCAATCGTCACCTGCCGTAAGAAGCGGTCATTGACATCAACCACTCGCCGGATCTCGATCCGGTCGGGGTCGATGTCGAGCGGGTTGCCGTGGTACCAACTATTGTCTACCAGCGCCGCCAGTTGGTTGTGGGCTTGCGAGACGGCATGAATGTCGCCGTTGAGGTGCAAAATGCTTTCGGCCAGCGGCACGATCTGGCTATAGCCGCCGCCGGCCCCGCCGCCTTTGATGCCGAATGCCGGCCCGAGCGACGATTGGCGCAGGGTGACGGCGGCCCGCTTGCCGATCCGGTTGAGCGCCATCGCTAACCCGATCGAGGTGGTCGTTTTGCCTTCGCCGAGTGGGGTTGGGGTAATCGCACTGACCAGAATGTAGCGGCCACGCGGGAGATCGGTGTGATCATCGAGAAAGGCGAGATCAATCTTGCCGCGGTAGCGGCCATACGGTTCGAGATACTCCGTAGGTAAACCGAGCCGTTCGGCAATGACGCCGATCGGTTCGAGCCGGGCTTCGGCAGCGATTTGGAGACTGGTTTTCATAAGGTTATTCCTCGTCGTAACCGCAAAACCGGAGCACAGTGAGGGCAAAGACGCGGGTTGCGGCTTGCAAATCGGCAATGGCGACCGATTCGTTGGGCCGGTGCGCGTCGCGCACATCACCCGGCCCGTACAAGACGGTAGGGATACCAGCGACGTTCACTAGTAGCCGCATATCGGCGCCGTAGGTCATGCCTTCAAAGGTAGGCGGCGCGCCGCGCACGGCCTGATCGCAGCCAGCTACGGTCTGCACAATCGGCGCGTCGAGCGGGGTGCTGGCCGGATCAAACCTCCCGCCCCACCATTCCAGCGTTGGCGGGTGATCGCGCAGCCACGGGTCTTGGGCAGCGGCAATGGCGATCGCCTGCTCAAGTTCGGCGCGCGCGGCGGCCGGGTCTTCACCGATCCCGATCCCGTAACGACCTTCGGCTACGAGTTGTTCTGCTTCAGAGGAGGCCCACTCGCCGGCCCGCACGATCCCGATGCAGATGGCGTTAGGGGTACGGTAACGGGTGAACAGACCGCTGGGGTCAGCCGCGCGCAGGCGTTCGTTGCGGCAGCGTTCGAGATCAAGGATGGCTTGGTGGAGCGGCGCAAACTTCTCGATCGCGCTCACCCCTTCTTCGCGCACGCAGCCGTGGGCCGCCGCGCCGTAGACGGTCAGGCGGAAGTTATGCGCGCCGGCTTGAGCAGGCGCGACTTTGAGTTCGGTCGGTTCGGCGACGATCGCGGCATCGGCGGTATGGCCACGCACAATGGCTGCCAAGGTGCCCAAGCCGCCGTCTTCTTCGCCGATCACACTCTGGATCAGCAACCGTCCGCGCAGGCGCACACCGGCGGCGGCAATGGCGCGCGCGGCAAAGATGGCGCAGCACAAGCCACCTTTCATATCTAGCGCGCCCCGTCCATACACCCGTCCATTAAGGACGGTAGCTTGCCACGGGTCGCTGCGCCAGTGGCGGCGGTCGCCGGCTGGCACCACATCAACGTGCCCGTTGAAGATCAGGCTGCGCCCGCCGCGGTCAGCGCCAAGCGTTCCTCCCACCCCCAATGCCCGCTCGCGCGGCACTTCCCAACTACAGGCAGGGTGTGCGTACAACTGCGGCAGATCGATCTCCCAGCGATCGACTGCCATCCCTTGTTCAGCCAGCAGCGCAGCGACGTATTCCTGCGCTTCATTTTCGGCGGCAGTGCCGTCAAGGCTAGGGATGCCGACCAGCGCGGCCAGCGCCTCTAGCAAGCCAGCGTCGTCGATGGCAGCGAGCACTCGTTGCTCGGTTAGATTGAGGTCGTGCATACTCGTTCGTTTATCCTCCCCACGTCAAACGCAAGACGCGCAACCAATTCTCATAGGCCAGCTTGCGCAGTTCGGCTGGCGTAAACCCGGCCTCGGCCAGCGCCTGCAAGAGCCGGGGCAGGCCGCGCACATCGCCGATGGCCGCCGGCATCAGCGCGCCATCAAAGTCAGAGCCAAAGCCGACGTGATCAATCCCCAATCGTTCGACCAAATATTGGATATGCTGCACCATCACCGCCAGCGGCATATTGGCATCGCGTTTGCCGTCGGGGTGCAGGAAGGTAACGGCGAAGTTCAGCCCGACCATCCCACCCGACTCACGGATCGCCGCGAGCTGCCGGTCGGTCAGATTGCGGCTGCTGGGACAGATCGTATGGGCATTGGAGTGGGTCGCTACTAGCGGCGCATCGCTCAGGCGGGCAACATCCCAAAAACCGGCTTCGTTGAGGTGCGAGAGATCGATCAGAATGCGCAACCGGTTGCAGGCTTTCACCAACGCCTTGCCGGCCTCGGTCAGACCGGGGCCAATATCGGGCGAAGCGGGAAAGGCGAACGGGACGCCGTAGCCAAAGATGTTGGGCCGGCTCCAGACCAGACCCAGCGAGCGCAGGCCGGCTTGGTAGAGCACCTCAAGCTCAGCGAGATCGGGGCCGATAGTCTCAGCGCCTTCAATGTGGAAGACGGCGGCAATGACATTGTTCGCTAGGCAATCGGCAATCTCGCCAGCGGTGCGGCAGACGCGCAACTGGCCTTGCGATTCGGCTTCGACGCGAAACAAACGCGCCGCCATGGCGAGGGTCGTGCGCAGGGCATAGTCGTAATCGAGCACTGGCAGCAACGGTAGGTGATAGGGCGGTTCGGGCAGCGCTTCAGCCAGCGGTTTGGGAGCCGGCGGCGGTGGCACGTAGATGGCAAAGAATCCGCCGCCAAACCCGCCGGCGCGAGCGCGGGGCAGATCGAGATGGCCGTGCGGGCTGGCGGTAAAGAAGTCGCGTTCCTTGCCCGGTTCAGGCCGGTACAGGTCGAGCAGCACATCGTTATGCCCGTCGAAGACTGGCGGCCACGTATAGGTTGTCATAATGTATTCCTTGATTATTCCTCCGCACCCCTTTGGTGGAGGTGGAAACAGGTGTCCAACACGCTCCTCTTGTCATTGCGAGCCGCCGGTAGGGGCAGCGCGATGCTATGCCCTCGCGCGGCGAAGCAATCCCCTGCGATAGCGGGAGGGGTGCCTTTACGCAGCGGGCATTCCTCGCCGGTCGGTGTGCGCTGTTGCCGGCAGCACTGCCATTCCCCGCTCTTGCCAGCGCAACCGCGCAGGGTTCGTTCCCGCCTGAGCAGGAGATTGCTTCGGGGGATTCGCCCCCTCGCAATGACAGATGGGGCTGTGCGCGCGACCACTCTCTTGATGTCATTGCGAGCCGCCGGGAGGCGGCGAAGCAATCCTCGGCGAGCACGGGATAAACCCGCTGTATGGGGCGCGTTTCCACTGGCAGCACCGCCATCTCCTGCGCTTGCCAGCGCAACCGCGCAGGGTTCGTTCCCGCCTGAGCAGGAGATTGCTTCGGGGGATTCGTCCCCTCGCAATGACAGATGGCTTCTACCCTAACCACCCCCGAATCTGATCAGCGGCGCGCCAGCCATCTTCGATGGCCAAATGCACTCGCCCTTGCCCGGCTGTCATATCGCCTGCTACCACAATCCGATCCATTGTTGTCAACGGCGTGGCGGTATCCGGCAAAGCGTAGCGCCAGCGTTGCACATTGACCCACAGCGGTGTGCCAAGATCGCCAGCGAGCACCCGGATCGCCGCCAGCGCCTCGTGGATCGGCGGCGGTAACGGATCGTTGGGGCTGAATGTCCCTTTCTGCAATCCGTCCCAGTGGGCGGTTGCCCACTGGTCACTCATTTGCGCGATCAACAAACCGACCCCATCCGGGGCGCGGCCCGGCTTGTCGTGTTCGCACGCTAGCCAACTGATCGGGTGGTGGCGATCGGTATTGACCAGCGCATACCACGGCACGGCGGGGCGCTGAGGGAAGGCGGCAGTGATGCTGATCGAGCGGCGGTACTGGACGGAATGGAGCGCCGCGATCAGGGCGGTGTTCGCCGGCGCCAGATCGCCGGCAGCGAGGATCGCGGCGCTCTGCGGGGCGGGGGCGGTGAGCAGCACGGCGTCAAAGTGACCGAGATCGTTCCCGTCAGCAGCAGTGAGACGATAGCGGTCGCCAGCGGTATGTATGCTCGCAACGGTGGTCTCTAGCCGCACATCGAGGCCGTTGGCGAGATACTTGGCTATGCGCGTAATGCCGGTAGGCCACGTCCACTTTTCCTCGTTGCCGTACGCCAGATCGCTGGGGCCGATCTGGTTGGCGGCGGTAAATGTCCACACCGGGCGCTGGATTTGCACTGCGTCGCCGGTGTCAGCAATGAGGTCTTGCAGGGCAACCGAAGGCGCTTTCACATATTGCGCGCCGTGATCGAAACAACAATCGACGATGCGGCGGGTAGCGGCGCGACCGCCCACGCCACGGCTCTTCTCAAACACTATCGTCGCAATACCGGCGGCTTTCAACGCGCTGGCAGCGGCTAACCCCGCCATGCCAGCGCCAACAACAGCAACCGTCTTCATCACCTAGCCTCATTCCTCGAGTAGGGCTTGCAAATCGGCCCGATCATCGTCATCGTAAGGGCCAACCACTGCTAGCCACTGTTGCTGCGCTCCCAACAAGCGGTGGGCAGCGCGTTGTAAATCAGCAAGGGTGAGCGCATCGATCTCGGCGATGATCTGATCAACTGGCTGCACCGTCTGGTGACGGAGCAAGCTAGCGGCATTGCGCGACGCCACTGCCCATGTGTCTTCCAACGAGAGCAGTAAACTGCCTTTCAGTTGCTCTTTCACCGTCGCCAACTCTTGCGCCGTCGGGCCGTACTCGGCCAAATCACGCACAATCTGGCGCGTCATCGCCACCGCGTCACGCAAGGCCTCCGGCTCCACCCCAGCGTAGATTACCCACATCCCGGTATCGGCAAACTCGTTATGGTACGAGCCGATATTGTAGCTGAGACCGTGCTCTTCGCGGATAGTCTGGAATAGGCGCGACGACATACCGCCGCCGAGGAGGGCATCGAGCGCCTGCACTGCCCGCCGGTCGGGGTCGTGGTAGGAGACGCCGGGCAGGCCAAGACAGACATTACCCTGCTCGATATCACGCGGCAAGAGGCTCAGCCGTTGTTCGTGCGGCAATGCCGGCGCGGCGATTGCGGCGGGGCGCTGGCCGCCGGGTAGATCGGCAAAGGCGCGCTCGATTGCAGGAATTGCCTGCTCGGCGCTGATCTTGCCGGCGACTGATACCACCAGATTGCCGGCATGGTAGCCTTGGCGGAAAAAGCGCAGCAGCTCGGCGCGGGATATGGCGCTCACGGTGGCAATGCTGCCGGCGATGTCGCGCCCAAACGGATGATCGCCCCACATCGTCTGCTGCAATAACTCGTGTACGACTTCGGCCGGATTATCTTGAATCCCGCGAATCTCTTCGATAATCACCCGCCGCTCTTTTTCCAATTCGGTGGCGTCAAACAACGGGCGTTGCACCATCTCGCTTAACACGTGCAAGGCGCGATCAAAATGGATCGCGGCGACTTTCGCGTAAAAGGCGGTAGTCTCGTAACCGGTTGAGGCGTTGAGGTAGCCGCCGACCCCCTCAATTGCCAGCGAAATGGCGTGGGCTGTTGGGTACGCACCAGTGCCCTTAAAGAGCATGTGCTCAATACAATGGGCAGCGCCGGCCACTTCCGCCGGCTCGTAGCGAGCGCCAATATCAATGAAACAACCGATCGCCACCGAATGGGTATGCGGCAACTCTTCGATCAGGATGCGAATTCCATTGCGGGTTGTGTGCGAGTATGGCATGGTGTGATTCTAAGGTGCTAGACAACGAAAACAACTATGGTTCGCGCCGCCAGAACTCTAACCGCGAGGCGGGCTGGCCGTGCGAGGCCGGAATGTCCATCCGTTCAACCACATAACTGCGCGCGCCATCGGGGAACATCTGCCGGATGCGCAGTCGTTGCCGTCCGGCCCGTGGGTCGGGCAGCAGTTCGATCGCGGTCGGTGCTGCGCGTTCGATCATGCGCAACAGATGGGTGTAGGTCTTGCCGACTAATTCGCGGGGGTGGCGGCCAACAATCTGATTGGCGAAGAAGGTGTTAGCCGCAGCGAGCCGTTCGCTCTCGTCGAGCAAGGCAACGCCTTCGGGGAGACTATCAAACACGATCCGCAACACATCACGTGAGCGTTGCAATTGATTCGTGCGTTCGGCGATCAGCTCTTCGAGGAGCTGCGTCTGTTCGCGCAAGCGGGCGACGAGCTGTAACGTAGCGCAGACCGTCGCTGTCTGGCGGGCAAACAATTCCAACAGGTTCCAATCAAGGCCGGCTGGGGTGGCTTGCGGGCCGGCATAGCCGAGCGCCAATCCGCCGATCGACGCGCCGTCGTGGATGAGGGGCAGGGCAATGGAGGTCAGATCGTCGGTCAGCGCCATCGTCACCACACTCTGGCTATCAGCCGTCAATTGAGCTGCGCCGCCGGCAGCGGCGACCGGCGCTTCGAGGGCAAGGTTGGCGGGTGCAATCCAAGCCGGTTGGCTCTGGGGCGAAGGGCGCACAAAGAGCAACCCCCAGCGGGCGGCAAAGGTTTCGGTGGCGATGGTATGGCACTGCGCCGCCACGTCGCCCAAGGTGTGACTGGCCGTAAACATCTGGCCGAAGTTGAGCAAGGTCAAAATATGTTGTTGGCGGAGGCGGTGTTGCTGATGGAGCCGGGCCGCGCCAATCGCAACGCCGAGCAGAGCAGCCACGCTCTCGATCAAGATCAGGTCACTGCTGCAAAACGCATGGGTAGCGAGCCGATAGACGATCAGCACCCCGATCGTGGTCGTTGATTGCCGGATCGGGGTGGCGATCAGACTGCCGCTGGCCTGCAATTCGCGGAGCTGGAAGCGGCGGATATCGTTGGCGAGATCGAGCAAGACCACACTGCTACCGTGGCGCAAGGCCCAACCGGCGCTGCCTTGCGAAATCAGTTCGGCGGCTCGTTTAGGCGGCAACAGCCGTGGCGCGCCGAGCACCGCCGTCAGCGCATGGGCCGGTTGCTGATCGGGGCCAATCAGCACGATCGTCGCCTCGTCGGCTGGCAGATTGATCGTGACCGACTGTAATGCCTGCTGAGCCAGCGCCAACGGTTCGAGATCGTCGCGAAACTCGATCCCTAGCCGCGCCAACAGCGATGTTTGCCGGATCAGCTCCTCGGCCAGCGCTTGGGCGGCTAAGGGTGGGCCGGCAGGATGCAACTGGCGGCGCAGTTGAGCATTGGCGCTGCGCAACTCGCGCACATGCGCCACCAGTTCGGCAACAGTCAGAGCAGCAAGATCTTCGGTGTCCGGCATAGTCATTCCCGGCAGTATTGCGGCGATCAAGAATCTAGTATACCACGATACTGGCCGGAAACGCCGCCGGACGATGGTCAGCGGATATTCACCACTTCCACCCCGTTTTGCGCCATGTGGTGCAAGAACAAGACGTGATGCACATCGCCGTCGTGGGCATAGATGCCAAGCTCGCGCGCCACCGTCACCGGAGTGTCGAAGGTGTCAACCGCATTGGCGGCGACGATCACTCGCCGTTTGAGATTGAAGGCGTTGGCTTCGAGCCGCAAGTGCATCGCGGCGGTGTAGACGCACAGATCGGTGCAGTCGCCGGCCAGCACAAAGGTGTCGATCTGCGGGTGCTCGGCTAGCCATGCCCCAAAGCGGGTGCCAAGGTGCGAGCTGAGCGAGTTTTTTTCAATCACCACCATCTGATCGGCAAAAGGCAGCTCGGCCAGCTCGCGAATGGTCTGGCTTTCGGCGGTGCCGGCCACGCAGTGCGGCGGGTAGGCGGCAAACTCCGGAGTCACCGGATCGTGGGTGTCTTGGGCCAACACAAAGGCGCGCACCCCTAGCTCGTAGGCGCGGTTGAACAGGGTAACCACCGGCTCGACTAGCGCGCCGACCCGCGGCCCGGCCAGCGGTCCCTCTTTGCAGAAGCCGTTGATCATATCAATCGAACAGAGCGCAACCCGCTCCGGCGCATCGCCAATGATCGTCGCGAGATCAACCTCCGGCAAAGTGTTGTACCACTGCTCAAGATAGGTCAGAAATGGCGCGCTGCGCGTCGCCAAATCATGGATTGCGGGCATCACCGACCTCCTTTCTTTGGTGTAAAACTGACACTATTTTAGCATAACCACGTGTGCCCGTCAAGGGATCATCCGCTGGGCAGAGTGTGGTATCGCGGGGTGTGTGAAGAACCAACACGGCCCGGTTTGCGGTTGCGAGATGGTGTTGAACTCTGTTGCTCTGCTTGGGTGAGAAACACCGAATACCCTATCCTGATGCTGTATTGGCGGGTTGTCTGACAATAGCATGATAACGATGTAACGCAGCAGACTCTTCACCAATTCCAGCGAGGTTTCAAGTATAATAAGATTGGCTCTTACTGTGCACAAGATTCAGATTGATAGCGCCGCGGTATGGGTTTGGCAGCCGGGAGATGGGACGCCGATTCGGCTTAGGCGAGGAGGAATAGATCCATGGTGCGCGAACGGTATATTCGCCAGATCAGCTCTTTGCGCGAAGATCTGCTGCGAATGTTCAGTATGGTCGAGCAGCAGTTGTTACGCGCTATTCATTGCCTCGAAACGTGGGATACCGTTGCCGCGGCGCAGATCATTCACGATGATCGGCAGATCGACGAGGCGTGGCGGGCATTGGAAGAGAGTGTGATCCACGTATTGGCCACCCAACAGCCGGTGGTGGCGTCTGATCTGCGTTTGACCAGCGTGGTGACGGCGATTGCCGGCGAGTTGGAGCGGATTGGCGATTACGCCAACAGCATTGCCAAGCGGGTGCGGCGCGCGTCGCGCCGCGCGGCGTTTGTCGCGCCGCCGCCTCAGATCCACGAGATGGCCCAACTGGCGTTGCAGATGGTCAATACCAGCCTCGAAGCGTTTTTGCGCCAAGATGCCGAGTTGGCTCGTTCGCTGACCGCTCACGATGAGCGAGTGGATGAGCTGGAAGATACCCTGCGTTCGCTGATCATCGCCGATGCCCGCCAAGACCCTGACCGGTTTGAAGCGGCGATCGATCTGCTAGATATGGTGCATGCCCTTGAGCGCACTGCCGATCGCGCCACCAATATCGGCGAGCGGGTGATCTATCTGGCGACGAATAGCCAGACGACGCTGAATTAGGCCTACCCGCTGCGGCTGGCAGGGATATATCATCATGCGCCCTGACCGGCATGAGCGTTGTGCTGCTCCTGCCGCCGTTCTGTGCGAGCCATCCTCCGGCTGGCGAGCGCATGCGATCTCACCGCTTGATGATCATGATATAGTATACCTTGTGAAACGACTCAGCGCCGGCGCTGTTGCCAAGAGCTGCCGGCGCTTGTTTATAGGATGCTTTGGCCGGGAACGCGCTGCGGCGTTCCCTGTCTGGAAGATCTGACGAGGCGGATGTGACGCGACCAACCTATCTCCAAGCTCTAGCCGAACGGGTGTTGATCTACGACGGTGCGATGGGCACCTCGATCGATACCTTTGATCTGACCGCCGCAGATTACGGCGGCGAGGCGACCTTCGGCTGTCGCGATTATCTGGTGATCACCCGTCCCGATGTGATTGAAGCGATCCATACCTCATTTCTTGAGGCCGGTTGCGATGTGATCGAGACCAATACCTTTCAGAGCACTCGTCCGCGCCTTGCTGAATGGGGATTGGGTGATCGCACGATTGAGATCAACCGCGCCGCCGCAGCGCTGGCCCGCCGAGTTGCTGATCGCTTCGCCGCCCGCGATGGCCGTCCGCGCTATGTTGCCGGTTCAATGGGACCGACCGGCAAGCTGCCCTCGTCCGATGATCCTGAGCTGAGCAATATCACCTTTGCCGAGTTGTCAGATATTTTTCGCGAGCAGGCGATTGGCTTGATCGAGGGTGGCGTTGATCTGTTGCTGGTAGAGACAAGTGTTGACATTCTCGAAGTCAAAGCTGCGCTTGACGGCATCCGGCGGGCTAAGCTTGATCTCAACCGGCCCGATATTGCAGTGCAGGCGCAAGTCTTCCTCGATCTCTCCGGGAGGATGTTACTCGGTACCGATGTGCCGGCCCTGATCGCGACCCTCGAAGCGATGCCGGTTGATGTGATCGGGCTTAATTGCGGCACCGGCCCCGAACACATGCGGGCGGCAATCGAGTATCTGACTGCCCATTCGCGTAAGCCGATTTCGTGCATTCCCAACGCCGGTCTGCCGCTTGAAGTAGACGGTCGCACCGTTTATCCAATGGAGCCGGAGCCGTTTGCCGAGACGTTGGGCGAGTTTGTGCTCGATTACGGTGTGGCGGTTGTCGGCGGCTGTTGTGGCACCCGCCCCTCCCATATTGCCCGTTTGCGCCAGATCTTGGGTGATGCGCCGCGCCCCAAACCGCGGCAGGTGGAGTATATTCCCAGCGTCAGTTCGGGCATTCGCGCTGCGGCGCTGCGCCAAGACGCCACCCTCACGATGATCGGCGAGCGGCTGAATACGCTTGGCTCGCGGAAGGTGAAGCGGCTGCTGCTGCGCGACGACTACGACGGCGCGCTTGAAGTGGCTCGCGAACAGGTCGAAAGCGGTGCGCACTTGCTCGATGTCTGTGTGGCGATGACCGAGCGCACTGACGAAAAAGAGCAAATGACGCGCCTGATCAAGAAGCTGACCCTCAATATCGAGTTGCCGCTGGTGATCGACACCACCGAGGTTGATGTTCTTGAAGCGGCGTTGGCGATCTATCCCGGTCGGGCGATGATCAACTCGGTGTCGCTTGAGGGCGGGCGCGGCGCGAAGATCGACAAGGTATTGCCGCTGGCGGCCCGTTACGGCGCGGCGGTGATTGCCATGACAATTGATGAAGAGGGTATGGCGCACACCGCCGAGCGCAAGGCAGCCATCGCCGAGCGGATTGCCCAGATTGCGCGCGATGAATATGGCTTACCCGCCGAAGCACTCGTCTTCGATGTGTTGACCTTCCCGATCACCACCGGTCAAGAAGAGTTGCGCCGATCGGCGATCGAGACGCTCGAAGGGATCCGCCTCGTCAAGCAACGGATTCCCGGCTGCTTTACCACACTTGGCGTGAGCAATCTCAGCTTTGGCGTGGCCCCCCATGCCCGCGCCGCGCTCAATTCGGTCTTCCTCTACCACGCGGTGGCTGCCGGTCTCGACACCGCGATTATCAATCCGGCCCACGTGACCCCTTATGCCGAGATCGATCCCGAACAGCGCGAGCTGTGCGAAGACCTGATCTTTGCCCGCCGCGAAGATGCGCTGGCTCGCTTTATCGCCTATTTCGAGCAGCATGCCGCCAGCAACGATAACGAGCGTGAAGACCCCACCGCCGGTATGACGGTTGATCAGCGGCTGCATTGGAAGATTCTGCACCGCAAGAAAGAGGGGATCGAAGACGATATCGATCAGGCGGTTGATGAGCGCCTGCAAGCGCTTGGCTTGCGCCTCAATGATCCGGCGGCGGCGGTGCGCGATGAGCAGGGCGCGTCGCCGCAGGGCCGGGCCGCGGTTGAGGTGCTGAATAACGTGCTGTTGCCAGCGATGAAAGAGGTTGGCGATCTGTTTGGTGCCGGCCAACTGATCTTGCCCTTCGTGTTGCAGAGCGCCGAAGCGATGAAGAAGGCAGTTGCCCGGCTCGAAAACTACCTCGACCGCATCGAAGGTTCGAGCAAGGCGAAGGTGGTGCTGGCTACGGTTTACGGCGATGTGCATGACATCGGCAAGAATCTGGTCAATACCATCCTCTCTAACAACGGCTACACCGTCTACGACCTTGGCAAGCAGGTGCCGATCAACACCATTATTGAAAAGGCGCTAGAAGTGCAGGCCGACGCGATCGGTCTCTCGGCGCTGCTGGTCAGCACCAGCAAACAGATGCCGCTCTGCGTGCAAGAGTTGCACCGGCGCGGGCTCAACATTCCAGTGCTGGTCGGCGGTGCGGCGATCAATCGCCAATACGGCCAGCGCATCACATTTGTTGATGAAGAAGAACCGTACCCCGCCGGCGTCTTCTACTGCAAAGATGCTTTTGAGGGTCTAGAGACCATGGATCGGCTGAGCGATCCGGCCATCCGCGAGCAGTTCATCGAGCAGACGATCCGTGAGGCGGCGAATGTGCTGCACCGGCGCATAACCGGGCGGGTGGCGCTGGATGAACTCGGCGCGGCGTCGCAGGCCACTGCCGCCGGCGTGCGTTCGGCGGTGCGCACCGATGTGCCGGTGCCGGTGCCTCCCTTCTGGGGCTGGCGGGCCACTAACCGCATCCGCCTGAGCGATGTGGTCGAGTGTCTCGACCGCAATAGCCTCTACCGGCTGCAATGGGGGGCTAAGAATGCGAAAGGCGCCGAATGGGAGCAGTTGCGGGCTGAGTTCGATCAGAAGGTGCGCGAATTGCTGGCCGAGGCCGAGCGTGACGGCTGGTTGCAGCCGAAAGTGATCTACGGCTACTTCCCGGTGCAGAGCGATGGATTGGAATTGATCGTCTACGATCCGGCCAACCGGTCACGCGAACTGACCCGCTTTGTCTTCCCGCGCCAGCCGGCCCGCGAGCGGCTCTGCATCAGCGACTACTTCCGCAGCGTCGAGAGCGGTGAATATGATGTCGCTGCGTTCCAGATTGTCACGATGGGCAGCGCGGTTGATGAACTGGTTGATGAATTGCAGCGGCGCGGCGATTACAGTCGCAGCTACTACATCCACGGCCTTGGCGTCAGTTTAGCCGAGGCGCTGGCCGAATACACCAACCGCCTCATCCGGCAAGGGTTGGGCCTCGATGAGCGGCGGGGCAAGCGGTATTCGTGGGGCTACCCTGCCTGCCCCGATCTCGCCGAGCATGCCAAACTCTGGCGCATCATGCCTGGCGAAGAGATCGGTGTTACCTTGACCGAAGCCTTCCAACTCGTGCCCGAACAAAGCACCGCCGCGATCGTCGTGCATCACCCCGAAGCGAAATATTTCAGTATCGGCAGCGCTATCGAACGCGCTGAAACCGACACTCAGTCGTAGGCCGGCGGGGGCGCACGGACGAGCGCCCCCGTTCCCCGCTTGTCATTGCGAGCCGCCGCAGGCGGCGAAGCAATCTCCCACGAGGATGGGAAGGGTGCCTAAAGGCCATTGGTCTGCGCTCGAGCGGGAGACTGCTGCGGTCGGGCGGCACCCTGCTGCGCGGGTGGCTGCCGCCCCCTCGCAATGACAGGTGGGCACGCTCAACGTTCACTCACCCAAGATATCATACCTAACAGTTTCTTAATCTGTTTCCCCTAGTCCTATCTACCTATATAGCCTAAAAGTCATGTAGATCGCGATAGCCCCCTCATCTACCCTACAAAATAAAAGAAATTTCATCTTATTACCGCCATTCAGGGGTAGAAAATGAACAATCTATCATCTCGGGTGCGCTGGCTGATCCTCCTTGGTCTCCTCCTCTTCTGGACAGCAAGGCCGGTTCGCGCGGCCGGTGTCGTCGGCAATGGCACCCCGGCGAGCTGTACCGAAGCTGCTCTCCGTGCTGCTGTAGCCGGTGGCGGGCGGGTTACTTTTAACTGTGGACCTCAACCGGTGACCATCACCCTCTCTAGCCATTTGGAACTGCGCCAGAATACCGAGCTTGACGGCGGCGGCCCGCAACAGGGCGGGCGGGTGACGCTGAGCGGCGGCGGTCGCACGCGCATGATTTGGCTGTATGACACGACTCTGACCATCCGTAATCTCACTCTGATCGATGGCCGGAGCGCAGAAGGCGGCGCAATCCGTTCTTCCGGTCTCAATTCACGAGTCTTTATCTACAACAGCATCTTCCGCAATAACGATAGCACTGCCGGCGCGGATGAAGAAGGCGGCGGCGCAATTTCGATGCACTTTGGCCAACTTCACATTGAAGACAGCCTCTTCGAGAACAACCGCGGCATCAACGGCGGCGCGATCTACAATCTGCGCTGCCCGATCACAGTGTTGCGTTCTACCTTCCGTAACAACGATAGTTCGCATGGCGGCGTCGTGGCCAATTTTGGCTTTGGCGGCGCGATCTACAACGATGGCGCCGGCCCAACAGGCGTAGGCGGCCAGATTGTGATTCGCGATAGTATCTTTATCGGCAATAAAGCCCGCAATTTCGGCGGTGCGGTCTATTCGTACCTCTATTACCCCGATCGTTCTGAGATTGAGCGGAGTTTTTTCGCTGACAACCTTGTCGCTCTCAATAGCAATAATCGCGCTAACGGCGGCGCCTTGATGCATCACAACGGCCCGCTCACATTGCGCGATTCGACCTTTGTCAACAATCGTTCGGAAGACATCGGCGGCGCTGTCTTAATCGCGCAGACGACCTTCCATGCCGGCTGGAACCGCGCGACCCTTACTAATCTCACCGTGGTGGGCAATCGCGCCGATGCGCCAACCGCCGATCAAGGCAACGGCGGCGGTCTCTACTTCAACGGCGGGCAAGCGACGGTGGTAAATGTCACCGTGGCGCAGAATTATGCCGATCGGCTTGGCGGTGGCCTCTACAATACGTCTAGCAATAGCGCCGATGTCGAGCTGCGTCATGTGATTATCGCTGGCAACCAACTCGGTAGTTCGCATGACTCGGCGCAATGCTTCGGCACGTTTCGCGGCAGCCGTAACCTGCAAAGTCTTGCCGGGCGCGCCTGCCTAAGCGGAATCGCTCAGGCTGATCCGCGCCTCGAATCAGCCGTTGCTTACCATGGCGGCCCGTTGCCCACCCTCGCCCTCCTTGCCGATAGTCCGGCGATCAACGCCGGCGCCGATTGCCTGCCGCTCGATCAACGCGGCGCAGCACGGGTAGGGGCGTGTGATTTGGGGGCATTCGAGTATGGTGGCGCTGCGCCGGCCAGCCAGCTCTCCCCGCCAACGCTTGTTAGTCTAGCGAGCAATGATGGCAGGCCGGTGGTGCAGGTGTCGTTTGATCCGCTTCCCGGCGCTATGCGGTATGAAGCTGAAGCGCGGCGTGACGACGGCGCGACGTGGTTGTTGCCGGTTGCTAATAACAGCCTCTTGCTCGATCGGGGCCGTTATACCATCCGTCTCCGTTCCTGCAACGAGATTGTGTGCAGTGCGTTTGGCAATGGATTGAGTGTGGAAGTGACACAGGCGCCAGTCAAACTATTCGTTTCCTTCGTCGGACGGTAAGAGATGCAGGTTGGCAAAATCAACCGCTTGATTGCGCCCGCTGCGCTTGGCCGCGTAGAGTGCAGCATCGGCATGTTGGATGATCAGATGCGCATTTTGGTCATCTGATTCAGACACCACGAATCCGATCGAGACGGTGACTGGCCCAAGTAATTGGCCGGCAAAGGCGATCTGCCGTCGCTGCACCGTCTCCCGGAGGCGTTGCAAGCGCGTTTGGGCAGTTGCGCGGTTGACACCCGGCAGGATGAAGACGAACTCTTCGCCGCCATAGCGGCAAGCCAGATCACTCTGGCGCAAATGCTCGCGAAAGATAACCGCCAGCTCGCGCAAGAGCGCATCGCCGGCGTCGTGGCCATACTGGTCGTTAAATTGCTTAAAGTGGTCAATATCAATCATCGCTACCGTGAGCGGCGCTTGTTCGCGCTGCGCGCGGTGCAGCTCGCGCGGCAGGCTTGATTCGAGATAGCGCCGGTTTACAGGCCAGTTAACGGATCGATGATTGCCTGTTCATGTAAGGTTGTGCGCAACTCAAGATTAGAGAGCGCCAGCTTGATCGTGTCGCCGGTCATCACAATCAGTTCGCTGCGCGGTAATTTACTCCCGGCAATATGGAGCAGGCCGTAGATTTCTCCCTGCACGACGAGCGGGACGCAACACGTGCAATCGTCAGGATCTGCGCGGATATGAGCGCAGCGCATGCCTTCGCCAGCGCAGGTGCGGTGGATCAAGCCACGCCGCAAGGACCAGCATTGGTCGATTGTCATTGAAGCAGGAACGATCGCGCTATCGCCCCATGCGGCTAGCACGTTCAGATTGGCTGTCCCTGGCTGCCGCACCATCAGATATCCGCTCTGGTGAGGGAAGATCCGCTGCAAACTGAAGGCAATGACTCCGGCAGCTTCATTGTTGGTTTGGCAGACTTGCAAGAGGTCGTGCAATTCGTTGACCATCAGGATCTCGGCGGCCTGCCGGCGCGCTTCAATCATGGCTTCCTCAAGCCGCTGATTGGCTTTCATCAACAGCATTTCGAAGTGGCGCCGTTCGCTGATGTTACGATTAACGGCGACGATGCTGGTGGGGGCGCCGTGTTCATCACGGATTAACACCACGATTGAGTGAATGGGAATGTACTTGCCATCGCGGCGCCGTTGCTCAACTTCGCCCTCCCAGCGGCCAGTTTGATACAAGATCGCGGCAGCTTCGTCTGTGTTGGTATTGGTGAAGCGAGTTTCCAAGAATTTGCCCAGCGGTTGGCCGATCACTTCTGCGGACGTCCAGCCATAAATCTGTTCAGCGCCATGGTTCCAACTCATGACAGCGTAGTTGAGATCGGTGGCAATCACGGCATCGGCGATCTGGTTCAGCAATTCCGCCTGCTGGCGAATATGGCGGTTAAGCTCATACTGGTCGTGAATATCGTGCCAGATGGCCACAAAACCATCATTAAGCTTGCCAGCATGCACCTCGACATAGCGTTGTTTGCCGGATGGATTGATGATGGTGGTTGTTCGATGCACTGGCGTGCCGGTATCGATCAAGCGGCGCACATCAGCGAAGGTGCCATCATTCGCATAGTGCGGAAAGAGATCGAGCAACCGTTGGTTCAACAACTCCTCGCGACGATACCCGGTGACGCTGCACATTGCTGCATTTACCGCCGTGATCCGCGCATCGACGATCTGGCCGTGCAGATTGCGCACTGCTGTATACATGCCGAAGGGGTCGGGCATCGTTTCAATGGCTGTGCGGAAGAGAGCGGTACTGTCAGAATCAGATGGCGTTACGGCAGTGATGAGGGCTAGCGTGCCGAGTTGCGGGCACTGGAGCGGTTGTACAGAGTAACTGGCCGCGCCAATCGTGATCGTGACGGTTTCGCCATTCAATGCGCGTTCGCAGCTACGTTTCCACTGAGTATAGCGCTCAACCGCAGACGGATTAAGCAACGCTTGATCACCGGATTGGCCGCTGGTTGGCAAACCCGCCGGCGGTTGGGCGCGGAAGGCGGCGTTGGCATAGATCAGCCGGTAGGCCTGATCAACAATCCATACTGCCATGGGAAGTCGATCGAGAATCTCTGTCGCTACAGCACGGTCAACATCCGGCCAGTGCGGCTCTGGCAGGTCTGGTGATAGTCTTGACAATGCCATTGCGTTTCTCCTGTTCGGTTGTTTGCCTGCTTCGCATCATAGCCCATTCGGCGTAAGGCAACCGAAAAGACTTAGCGACACGACGCGCAGATTTGGCTATTCTTGGCACTTGTCTTACCTGCCCACTCCTTGTTCACCCGCTATTGTCGGCCTGCTGCTCCCTTCCCCACCGCCTGCTGACGCGCTTTCTGCGTCTGCATGCACTGTCACCCGCCACGCCGCTGGGGTGCGCAGCCAGTTCAGCAAGACAATGCTAAGGATGGCCGTTTCGATTATGCTACTAGCAACCGTCGCAATGGGCACCGCCAGCACGCCTACCACCGGCCAGAGAGCTGTCGCGACGGCAATCCGGCTGGCCAGTTGCGCAATGTTGGCCAACAAGGGGGTGTGCGCATCGCCAAGCGCCACCAACGCCCGTCCGCTAATCTCGACCATCACATATACTGGTAATCCACCGGCAAAAATCAGGAGAAGGGCAAAGGTCAGATCGCCGGCGGCGCGATCAAACGCTCCCCGCTCGAACAGCAGCCGGATCAGCCAGCGTCCGCCTCCTGCCAGCGCCAACCCACTCAATGTCGCCAATGCGACGGCGGCGCCGGTTGCCCAGAGCCAGCGTTGCCTAAAGAGGGAACGGTCGCGTGCAATCGCGGCGGCGGCAAGGTAGGGGTAGGCCGCTTGTCCAATCGCCGTGCCACAGAGCCGTTGCGGCAGATGGCCCAACAAGAGCGCATTATGCATGGCGCCGAGACCGGCAGCTTGCGCGCCTAAGCTGGCAATCGCTGAGTCAACAATCGCGTTGCCGTAGTTGATCGTGCCCGAAATCGCGCCGGGAATGGCTAACCGCAGCGTTCCCTGCACCAGCGGATCGCGCAGGCGCCATGCCGGTCGCAGGCGAAGCCGGTGGTGAACGAGCGCCGGTATCAGTAATAACAGTTGCATTGCCGTGTCGCCAAGCGAACCAAAAGCCGCCGTAATAATGGTTGCTTGGGGGAACAGCAGGGTGATGATCATGAACGTGTTTCGTAAGGCAATGCCAAGCGCCGGCAAGAGGAATTGGCCGCGCGCAATTAATACGGCGCTGAGTACGCCATACGCGACTTGCAGCACAATTTCGATAACGAGGATGCGCGTGAGCAACGCCGCTAACGCTTGTGTAGCCGGATCAAGCCCCGGCGCAACCAGCCAGCGCAACAGCGGCGGCGCCGCGAGGCCAAGAGCGAGCGTGAATGGTGTCGCGATGACGATCATCAGGGTGAGCACTCGGTTGATCAGGCTTACGACGGTATCGTTCTGGCGCGCCGCCAGCAAGAGATGCGGAATGAGGGCGTTGGTCAACGCACCGCCGGCAATCAGGGTGCTAACCGTTTCCGAAAGACGCAAGGCGGCGTAGAGCGCCGCCGCCTCTTCGCCAATGCCAAAACGCGCGTTGAACAGGATTTGCCGCATGACGCCAAATGCCGCCGAGGCGAGAAATGCGGCCATAAACAGCAGCGATCCTTCGCTCGTTGAGAACGAAATGGTATGCCACGCGCGGAGTGGGGTATGGAAGAGACGGTGGAAGAGCATGCGGAAAGTCTTGTAGCTTTCGGACCAGTTGAACGATCGTTTTCTGATAACGTGGCAGCGCTCATGGATGGCGATCCTCTGTCCTTCGATTATAATGCATAATCGTTGCGGATACGAGGCGAAAACCTTGGTTACATGAGCGTGTCATGGGTAACTTGTGGCCTTGCGTCTTCGCTAGCAGTGACCGACCGTCGATCTAGCAGAAGAAGGCTCAACGCCGCTGCCTCTGCTCTTCACCAGTAATAACCAGTCGTCAATCCATCGATGAGATGGCTGCTTTCGTCACTTAGATAGGTGTAAACATCCCATACGCACGATCGTATCGCTCCGGTAGAGAAGGTCGAGCACAGGGTTTGGCAGTGTCGATTGCGATTCAGTGCTCGGCCCGCAACCCTGCAACTGGTCAGTGCGAGCGAGAGCGGTGTTCGTCATCTTGCGCCATTGCCTTTTGAGAATTGTTATGTTACAAAACCAAACTTCTCGCTAGCGACAATTGATCGTTCACGAGCGCACGATTGCGCTCGTGATCATCGTGCTGTCTGTTCTGGTTTTCGTCTGTTCGTTCTGCGTGCCGGCACGGTATCGCCTCAACTGTGATCTGCCGATGGATTTGGCTAATCGCGGAGTTGGCGTGGTCGAGTTCGGCGGTACTGGCCCGTTTCGCTGGCTTGCTACCCAATCTACCATTGAGCTGCCGGCGCTGAGCCACGCTCCGTATCGCCTGTTCATCGAAATGCATGGCTTTGGCGTTGATTCACGGCAGTTGCTGATTCGTATGAACGATGGGTTCGCTGCTGAACTTACCGTTCCCGCAGGGTGGAGCCGGGTAGATGTGCTGATTCCCGCCGAGGCGATCCTGCCTGCTGGCAATCAATTGTCGTTGAGCATTCAACCATTGCCGCCATATAACGAAGAACGATTGGGGATGGCAGTAACCCGATTTGAGTTACACCAACTGACGCTAGGTTCACTGCCAGTAACATGGATGATCTGGTTACTGGCGGCGTTCCCGTTGCTCTTGCTTGGTGGATACGCTCTCCGCTTGCCACTGCTCGATCAGGCGATTCTCACGCTCGTGTTTGCAGTCAGCGCCGGGTATGCCGTAGCAATGTGGCGGTTGCAAACGGTCACAATCTGGCCGCTATTCCTTGTCGCGCTGGCAGGAATGACCGCCGGTTATTGGCTGCTCCGATTGTTCTGGTCGGTACGCCGCAAGACTGCATCAGTATGGTTTTCACGGGTTTGTCTCGTAGCTGGTGTTTTATTTGTGCTGCACGTCGTCGGTATGAATGCGTTGTCGTTTGTTGATATCGACCATCGGGGACGCGCAAATCACGTCTCGCGCATTGCCGCCGGTCAGAGCGATGTGGTGCAGAGCCGGTTGGCTAATCAATATGAGTGGGGGATCGAAACGGTTCCGTATTCATTGCTGAGTTATTACCCCTTCGTGCCCTTGGCTGCGAACTTCCCGACGACCTTGCCGATGACGGTTGCGCTCAAGGTGTTGGTGAGTCTGCTCGACGCGACCTCCCCCTGTTGCTGTATCTGCTGCTGGTGCGATCGGGCTATCATCCGCGCGCCGGTTTTTTGGCCGGCGCGTTGTTTGCCGGCTTGCCGGTGACGCATCTCTATTTTCACGACGGCAGCTATCCGACCATTCTTGGGGTGTGGTGGGTCGTGCTCACGCTCGTGATCATCAATGAGATGGTTCAACGCGCTCGTTGGGGGTGGTGGCAGATAGCGCTGGTGAGCGGGGCATTGCTGGTGGCGTTGTTGATCTATGTCACACATACCGCATTTGTGCCGTTCGTCGTGGGTGTAGCAAGCCTGCTGGCGTGGCGCGGGCGGGCTGAGCTGGCGGCGGCGGGGCCGCGGGTGATGGCGGCGTTGGGGATCAGTATCGTGCTGGCGCTGGCGCTCTATTACGGGCGATACGTTCTGCCGACCCTGACCGCGCTGGCGGCGCGCTTGGCCGAGAGTGATCGGCTGGGGCACGACCAGTTGCCGTCGCCCTTGGTCGGTTCGTTGTTTGCCCAGATGTGGGGCCATACCCGGGTGTTGCCGCTCGTGCTCGTGCCGCTTGGGATGGCGGGGTTGGCGCGGCGTGGTTGGACGTGGACGGCCTGCGTGATGGCGGGGTATCTGGTGTTGTTGGCGTTGGGCATGATCATTGATCACCAGTTTAGTCTCTGGAATAAGCATTGGTATTTCAGCTTGCCGGCATTGGCAATTCTTGCCGGGGTTGCATTGGATCGGATTGCCGAGTATCATACCGCCGGCAAGGTGGTGGCTGGTGTGCTCGTAAGCTACTTGCTGGTCGAGAGCACGGTGGCATGGCTGCTGCGCGCACTGCTCTATCAATGGTCGTTGCAGACGCTGTAGGCTTCCTGCGTGCAATCGTTCGTGAAATCGGTTAACGCGCAAGCCAACCCATCTTGACGCTCACCAATCGCTTTAAGCAATCGCGCCGGTTCCTTGTCCAAGCAAGTCGTATGGGCCAATCATAAGAATCGTATGCTGCCAACGCCTCGCCTGCTCCTACTGTTGTTGCTGGCTGCGCCGCTGATCGCTGGCGCGGCGTTTGTGCCTCTGCTGAGTTGGGTGGCCGTGATCTATGTGTTGATGGTAGGTGGGGTGTTGATCAGCGATGTGCTGCTCTCACCCCAGCCTGATCAGATCGAGGTTGAGCGATTGCACGAGCAGCGCCTCTCCCTTGGCGCTGCTAATCTGATCACCATTCTTGTTACCAACGCCGCCTCGCGCCCGCTCCGCTTCACTTTGCGTGATGAGTATCCGGTTGAGATGCCGGTTGACGCCGATCTGCTGGCCGGCGTCGCCGAGCCGTTTGGTTTGTGCGAGCTACGCTACCATGTCCGCCCGCAACGTCGCGGCGACTACCGGTTTGGCGATGTGGTGATCCGTTACGAAGGTGTGCTTGGTTGCCATCGCCGGCAGGTGCGCTTTCCCGCTGCGCAGACGGTGCAAGTCTATCCAAATTTACTAGAGGCGCGGAAATACGATCTGGTGATCCGGCGCGGCCAATTGCGTACCATCGGCTTGCGCTCGATCCGCCAATTGGGGCAGGGCGGCGAGTTTGAACATCTGCGCGAATATACGACCGATGACGAGTATCGCCGGATCAATTGGAAGGCGACGGCGCGCCGCGGCAAACCGATCGTTGCCGAAATTGAAGCTGAACGCAGCCAGCAAATCGTCTGTGTGATCGATGCCGGGCGCTTGATGGCCACGCCGGTCGCCGATCCGCTCCAACCTGATGACGCCGGTCTGACCCGGCTCGATTATGTGGTCAATACGGCGATGATGCTGAGCTATGTAGTGATCGGGAAGGGTGATCAAGCCGGGATGCTCACCTTCGCCGGCAAAGTCGAGAACTTTATTCCCCCGCGCAAGGGGAAGGCCCAGTTCCAACGCCTGCTGGAAGCGTTGTACAATATGCAGGCTCAGCCGGTTGAACCTGATATAGCCGCGGCCTTAGCCTACCTCGATCAGCGCCAGCCACGGCGGGCGCTGGTGATCATCTTTACCGATCTAGCCAATCCGGCGGCAGTGCAACCGCTCATTACCCACATCCGCCGGCTCGCTCGCCGCCACCTGCCGCTCTGCGTCACGATTAGCGATCCGAACATTGCCAATGTGGCCGGACGCCCGGTGCAAGACAGCCACGGCCTGTTTCGCCGGTTGGTTGCCGAACAGTTGGCCGATGAGCGGCGCGCGTTGCTCGATCAAATCCAGCGCAGTGGCGCGCTGACGCTCGATGTGCCGGCGACATCGCTGACCGTCTCAGTGGTCAATACCTACCTGCGCCTGAAGGAAGAGGCCCGTTTGTAACGGTATTGAGGCGTGAAGACGCTAAGCGTTGTTCTAAGACCCGCTCTATGGCGGGAAGGGGGAGCGCGGGCCGCTGCCGTATGGCGGGAAGAGGGAGTGCAGGCCGCTGGCCCGCCGTATGGCGGGTTGAGGGGCGGACAGCACATTTGCTTGAGTATAACCGTTGCCTGCTGTGTGATGCCTCAGAGTCCAGCTCTGCGCTCCCCTCTCCCGCGTCAGTTGAGGAGCGGGCAGAACGTTTGATCGAGTACAACTGTCGATCGCTGTGCAATGGCGTAAAGCCCCGGGCTGCGCTCCCCATCACCCCTCCCCCAGCGGGGGAGGGGCGAGGGGTGGGGGCATCAGCCCGCGCAGCGGGCTTCGTAAGCATAGCCCGGCTCTTTAGGGCCGGGTACGGGACGGATGTTCTGTCTGCCCTTGAACCCACGCAAGTGGGAGAGGGGCCGGGGGTGAGGGTGAACCGCCGCATCGTCAACCACAAAGATGGCGCGCGGGCCGCTGGCTCGCCCCATAGCGGCATCGGTGATTGGGGGGCGGTGCCTCCGCCAAGGAGCGTCCGGTAGCAGCTTCCAGATGTCATTGCGAGCCGCGCGGAGCGTGGCGAAGCAATCTCCTGCGCGATTGAGAGTCACTCCTGCTCGCGATCGATTCACCCGCTGCTAGCAATGCTCGACCGGTATTGCCGCTCGACGCTGTTCGCAAACACACGGTTCTTAATGGTACACTAGAGACGAAAACTGCTCGTTGCGCGCGTGCCGGCCTGCATTGGTCTCATCTAAACTATGCCACATCTCGTCTTGGCCATCTTGCTCATCATCATAAGCTGGTTGCCTAGCGTACCGCCAGCTCAAGCCACGCCAATCCGCACCGTTGAAATTGGCCGCTCGGCTGAGGGCCGCCCCATCGAGGCCGTCATCTTCGGTGATGGCCCGCGGAAGTTGGTGGTGGTGGGGGCGACCCACGGCGCACCCGAAGCCAATACTTACCGGCTGGCCTTGGCGCTGATCGAGCATTTTCGCGCTAATCCGTCAGAAGTGCCGCCTGAGGTACGGCTCGTGATCATTCCGCTGCTCAATCCTGACGGCATGGCGCGGGGCTGGCGGTTTGACGCGGCCGGCGTCGATCTCAACCGCAATATGGATACCAGCCACGATGCCTGCCCGGAAAACGACTGGCGGCAACGGGTGCAAGGTGCGCGCGGGATTGTCTCAGACACCGGCGGCCCCTATCCCGACTCCCAAGTGGAAACGCGCCTCATCCGCGCCTTCTTGCTCGATGCCGCCGGCGCCATCTTTCTCCACTCTAATGCCGGGTTGGTCTTTCCGGCTAGTTGCGAACATCAGCCATCCATTGCTATGGCTCAAGTGTACGCCGCTGCTGCTGGCTACGAATATGCCCGCTTCTGGGATCGCTACGCCATCACTGGCGGGATGCACGATTGGGCCGGCGGTCTTGGCATTGCCGCCATTACCCCCGAACTCGTTACTGGCGATCAGCCTGAGGTGGCCGAGAATCTTGCCGGCCTACGCGCGGTGCTCGCTAATGCCGCTGAGGTATTGCCGTTGCCTGCGCCGGAGATCATCAACGAAACGCCGGTTCCGGCAGTCATCTATCGCTTCTGGCGCGCCCTTGGCGGTGGGGAACGTTTTGGCGCACCGCTCGCGCCAGCCGAGATTTCACCCGCCGGTATGCGCCAACGCTTCGCCCGCGCCGTGATCGTGGTTGATGAAACTTTGCGCGATACCGTCACCTACGTGCAGATGGCGTCGTTGGGGGCAGAGGCGGCGGCGGCGCAAGCGTATGGCGGCGGCGAAGCAATGGGCCGGCCCGCTGATTGGCCGTCCGGCCCGTTTGCTGCGTACTGGCAGCGCAATGGCGGCCAGATGCTCTTCGGCGATCCGCTGAGCGCGCCGTTGCCTACGACTTTGACCGATGGCAGCCAGCGCGTATCCCAGTACTTTGAGCGCGCTGTGCTGCTGCTTGATCCGGCCACCAACCAGATCGAACTGGCCCCGCTAGGAGAATGGGAGATGGCGCGCGCGCAGCTCACACTCCCGCTCGCTCCGCACACTATTCGCTAATACCCGCCACCCTACTCCCTGATCATCCCTACTCCCCACTTCCCACCAACGTCACCCTGCCGCACACCGGACACGTGCGCGCCTCAGTCGTTGGCGCCGGCCCTCCCGGCAAACGCGCACCGCACGGGCACACATACCCGACTAGCCGGGCCGGATTGCCCATCACCAAACCGTAATCAGGCACATCGCGCGTCACCACCGCTCCGGCGGCTACCATCGCAAACCGGCCAATCGTGATCCCGCACACAATCGTTGCATTCGCGCCAATGCTAGCCCCGTAACGCACCAGTGTCGGCGATACCGTCCAATCGTCCGCCCCTTTCAGCGTCCCATCCGGGTTGATCGCCCGCGGGGTTTTATCGTTGGTAAAGCAAGCGTGCGGCCCCACAAAGACCCCATCCTCGATCGTGACGCCGTGAAACACCGAGACATTACTTTGCATCTTGACCCGGTTGCCAATTTTGACCCCGGTATCGAGATAACACCCCTTGCCAATGATCGACTCGCTGCCAACGGTTACTCCTTCACGGATCTGAGTCCAATGCCACACACGGGTATTTTCACCGATGTGAGCGCGCGGATCGACGGTTGCGGTCAGATGGATGATGGCTTGACTCATTGCAGTTGCTCCTTGCATACGGCGAGCAATCAGAGACCCTATGCGCGTAATTGGGTTGTCACCCATTGCAGAATGGCATCCATATCAATTGATTCGGGAATCGTCGTATCAACCGTCAGAAGTGGGCCGCCAATTGGCAAGGGGGTAATATCGCCGCGGGTGCGCACGACTTCCAAATCCGCCGGCGACATATCATCGCAATGACCGGGATGGCGCTGGCCGAGCGCCACGCGGCGAATAATGCGTTCGGCCAGCACATGGCCGTTGGCGACGCAGCGGATCTGAACCGGACAAAAGGGGGCAATCGCTTGCAGGCGTTGCATACGCGGTGTGTCGAGATCGACGCGAAAGTTGCTCTCCATAATAACCGATTGGCCGCTAGCCAAAATTGTTGCCGCCGTGTGGTAGAGCATTGCAATCGCTGTTGCCCCTACTTGCCGCGACCATTCCCGATCTGACCAACCAAGCCCATCGAACATGAGTTCTTTAAAGGCGTCTTTGCTCAATAGCGGTAGGCGCAGGCCAGCGGCCAGCGTTTGCGAGAGGGTGGTTTTGCCGGTTGCCGGATGCCCGGTGACGATGATCAAGGTTGGAATTTGCACGCTTGTTATTATACATCGCGTTGGATCTCCTTGCCGAGGGTAGTGGTGGGGGGCAGCCCCTCTCCCGCATCGTGGGCGAGGGCCAGCAGCCCGCGCAGCGGGCTTCGTAACCATAGCCCGGCCCTTTAGGGCCGGGTTCTGGGCAG
>NZ_DAOTWH010000146.1:0-23245 GCF_034435895.1 Chloroflexus sp. | reverse complement strand
CCCTTGCGCGCCATCAATTGATGGCGCGCGCTGCTATTCCCAGACGTACTCTCGAATTTGACCGTCTTCGATCGTGAAGAGCTGATCGGTCAGGCTGTATTCGCGTTGGGCGGCATCAAGCTGGATCTGATGCGCGACACTGGTCAAGATGTCTTGGTCGGCATCGCTAAAGGCAATCAGAAAATCGCGATTAGGAATGCCAATGACCATCTTGCCCGGAAAATGCGGCTGCCAGCTCGCCAGCAGATCGGGCAAGAGCAGCCGGGTCGCATCGTAACCGTCTTGGGTGTTGGCGACGATGAGCCGTTGCGCCCCTTCGCCGGTCATCAAAAAGTGGGCTCGCTCTTGGGTACGGGCAGCTAAATTGGCTAATGTCCGCTCGTGCAACTGGTGCTCGCCAATCCCCCACCGCTCAAGATGGCGCTCGTTGATGTAAGCCACGCTCTGCGGTTCATCGATCACATAGGCGATGATCAGATCGGCCAGAAAGGGCCGGTAGGCTAGCATCGGCAACTTCTTTTCAAACACCGCATTGAGCAGCGTGATCGGTTTGAGCATCGGCATCACCCGATCGGCCACCTCGGCGAAGGTGCGCGCCTCGCGCGCCGGAGTCTGTTCACGCAGCACGCGCAAGAGAGTGCTGTACACCAGCTCAAGATGCTCAGGCGCTTGCGTGTAGGCATTGTAGAAGTTCGTCAGGTCGACTCGCATCCGTTGATTAGCGACGCGCACCTGCACGATATCACCTTCACGCCCAAGGAAATCAACGGTTGGCTCAGCCGCCAACCGGCGCTCGATTTCAGCCGCAAACGCGGCTCGATCGAGCGGAACCTGCCCGTTCATAGCTCCTCGTCCTTCACACTAATTGCAGCAAGCCCATGTTGCCACACCGCGCGCAATTGGGCCACCGGCAGGTTGATCAAGGTCTGGTCACGCCAGACCGCCTGCACCTCCGGCGTTGCCGTCACCACCCCCAACCGCATCAGCGGCAAGCCAGCCAGCATCGCCTCGAATGCGGCGCTCTGCGCCGGATCGACCGCGATCAAGAACCGGCTCGGCGTTTCGCTAAACAGCAGCGTGATCGGGTCAAGATCAATCCCATCGAGGGTCAGGTGCACCCCTAACTCACCGGCGATCGCCATCTCGGCTGCCGCCACCGCCAACCCGCCCTCGCTCAGGTCATGGCAAGCGCGCACCAAACCGGCGCGAATCGCGCGATGGAGCGCGCGGAAGGTGGCGCGCGCCGCTGCTAGATCGACCTTAGGCAACGCGCCGGCGTCTTCGATCATGCCAACCGCCGCCAGATGGCTGCCAGCGAACTCAGCCCGCGTCGCGCCGAGTAGGTAGATCACATCACCATGCTGCTTGAGATCCATCGTCACACACTGGCCAATATCATGAACGTGGCTCAGGGCCGAAATCAGCAAGGTGGGCGGGATCGCCACCCGATTGCCGTCGGCATCGCGATACTCGTTGTTGAGCGAGTCTTTACCGCTAATGAAGGGGGTGCCAAAGGCGACTGCGCCATCGTAGCAGGCGGCTGCGGCCCGTACCAACCCGGCCATCCGATCAGGTTGCTTGGGATCACCCCAGCAGAAGTTATCGAGGATAGCGGTGCGGTCAGGATCGCCGCCAACCGCCACCACATTGCGCAACGCCTCATCGATCGCGGCTAAGGCCATCCAATACGGGTCGTGGCGGCCATAGCGCGGGCAGATACCAAAACCGAGCGCCAAACCAGCCGGATTGTGCGGCACTGGTTTGATCACCGCCGCATCAGACGGCCCGGCAAGACTGGCGCCGACCAACGGCTTGATCACCGTGCCGCCACCCACCTCATGATCGTAGGTGCGGATAATCCGCTCTTTCGAGGCGATCGAGGGATGGGCCAGCAGCGCCAGCAACGCCGCTTCCGGCTGCACACCAGCCAGCGACGGCGAGCGGCCTAGCGCCGGCGACGGTTCCCAACGCGCATTGAGGATGCGCTGGGGCCGCCCCTTGTGCAAAAAGTCCATATCGAGATCAACGACCGTCAGATCGTGATAGTATACCCGCAACCGGCCATCATCGGTAAAGCGCCCGATCAGCGTCGCTTCGACCTCTTCGGCGGTGCAGAGCGTGAGCAACGCCACCAGCCGGTCTGGGGGCACCGCCAGCACCATACGCTCTTGCGCCTCTGACAGCCAAATTTCCCATGGCTGCAAACCGGCGTACTTGCACGGCACATGTTCGAGATGCACCTCGGCCCCCAGCTCCGCGCCCATCTCGCCGACCGCCGACGACAAACCGCCGGCGCCGCAGTCGGTAATCGCCGAATAGAGCTGGGCATCGCGGGCCTGCAACAGCACATCGAGCATCTTCTTTTCGGTGATCGGATCGCCGATCTGCACCGCGCTGCCCACCTCGCTGGCAGTGGTGTGGGTCAACTCAATGCTGGAAAAGGTCGCGCCGTGGATGCCGTCGCGCCCGGTGCGCCCGCCCATCACCACGATAATATCGCCGGGCCGCACGTTGCGCGGGTGCATACCGCGTGGGGCAATGCCGACCGTACCGCAGTAGACCAGCGGATTCGCCGTATAGCCGGGGTCAAACAACACCGCCCCGCCGACGGTGGGGATGCCGAGCTTATTGCCATAATCGCGCACCCCGGCGACCACGCCGCTTGCGATCCGGCGCGGATGCAGCACGCCGGGAGGAGGCGGCGGCGCATCGGGCATGCCAAAACAGAGCACATCAATATTGGCGATTGGGCGGGCCGACACGCCCAACACATCGCGAATCACGCCGCCGACGCCGGTATTCGCGCCGCCGAACGGTTCCAGCGCGCTCGGATGGTTATGCGTCTCGACCTTATACGACACTTCGTAATCGTGGCCAAAGGCAAGGATGCCGGCATTATCCACAAACGCGCTCAACACCCACCGATCATCACGCCCAGCCAGCGCCTGCTCGGTCGCCCGCATCAAGAAGGTGCGGATCAGACTGTCAATCTCAGCCTTGCCAGCGGCCAGCCGGGCTAGCATGGGATGCAACGCCGCATTCGCCGGCGCGTCCTCTGGCGGCTGCTCGTACTGCACGCGAGCCTTAAAGGTCTTATGCGAACAATGCTCGCTCCACGTCTGGGCAATCGTCTCCAGCTCGCCATCGGTCGGATCGCGCCCCTGCGCCGCGAAATAGGCCTGAATTGCCCGCATTTCAGCCAGATCGAGCGCCAGCACTCCGCGCCGGCTAATCTCAAGCAACTCGGCGTCATCAGCCGCGCACAACGGCACCGTCACCACCGCCGGCTTGGCCGGGGCCGGATCGGCGACCAGCATGGTGTAAAATGCCGTCCGCGCCGGGCTAGGCTGGCCGGAATGGTAGGCAATCGTCGTATGCACCACCTCGATGGACAGATCGGCAGCAGCTTGGGCCGGATCGGTCTCAGGCCGCAAGAGATAGCGGCGCAACGAGCGGGCATGCTCGACTCCGCGCACCCCCAACCGGCGCGCCCCTTCCAGCACGCTCTCGCCCTCGCTGTCGGTCACGCCGGGCCGGTAGGCCACTTCCAACACCAGCGCTTCAGTCGCCGGCAGAAACGGATCGGTCAAGGGCCGATTCTCCTCCACCACCTGCCAATGGGCCTGCTGCACAATCGGATCGTGCAAGAGCTGATCGACCACAAGCGAAACCGCTGCCGGAAGTAATTCATTGCCAGCCAGCAAATAGAGCGTCTGCGGCGAAGCGGCGGCGCGCGACGCCACCGTCACAAGATAGAGCGGCATAAGAACTCCGAAACGTAACGCAAAGATGCACAGGCATGAATCAACAGATTGGCATCATCTTACTATCACCGCCCCAACAGGTTCACACCCGCGTCCCTGCGCCAGATTTTGCGCGTTCACATCGTTTATAATCTTGAGTATACCATCTTCTCTTGCCGATGTTGCAGCACGGAGCAGATTATGCAGTTCTATCGCCGGGCAATGGTTCTTCTCATCGGGGCATTGCTGCTCATTGCGCCAGCTATGACCATAGCGCAAGGCACTGCCAGCCTCACCGGCACGATTAGCTACCGCGAGCGGATAGCGTTGCCGGCTGATGCGCTCGTGACGTTGCAGATTGCTGAAGTGACGGCGAGCGGCGCGGCGGGCCGGGTGATTGTTGAACAGACCTTCGCCACCAGTGGCGCGCAGCCGCCATTCCGCTTTAATCTTACCTACAACCCGGCGGTGATCGACGCCGGACGGGTGTACACCCTCCGAGGCTACATCCGGTCGGGCGGAAATACGCTCTTCGCCACCGATGGCCTCATTCCGGTGATCACCGGCAACGCGCCCCGCAGCAATCTCAGAGTGGTGATGGTCACGGCCCGCAGCGCCAATCTGCCAGCTGCCGGCAGCGAACTGTGGTTGGTGTGGCTGGCGATCGGGTTAGGGATTGCCGGCGGCATTGTGCGGATGGTGCGCTTACGCTAGCAATTGGGGCTGCGGGTTGGCAGCGGATTGCTCGCGGGGCACGCGCAATTGATAACCGACACCGCGTTCGCACACCAGATACTCGGGATTCTTCGGTTCACGTTCGATCTTCGATTGCAGGTAGTACATCCGCCCCCGCAACAGATGGCGCGCCTCATCTTCGTCGTAATGCGCCGGATAGAGGAGGCGCGCCAACTCTTCGTACCGGCAGAGACGCCCATTCGCATCGTACAGGTATTGCAACAGCGTCAACTCAGCTTTGCTCAAACGCACTTCGCGTTGGCCGAGATAGAGCCGGCGCTGGATGGGATCGATTGCGAACAAGCATGGCGAATCCGCCTCAATATGGTCAGCGGCAAGCGCAACCCCATCGTCAATGACGGGCTTAGGCAGAACGATTTCCTTGAGCAACGCATGTGGCACCGGATATGGCAGCCAGAGCACGCACGCTAGCCAACTGGCGTTGATGGCCATCAACAACCACGGATCGCCGCCGGCCAAAACGACCTTCTGATGAGGCGCGAGAGCCTCAATGACTATTTTCAGATCGCTTTGTGAATCGGAAAAAAGGGAGGCATTAGCAATACAGATCGCGATCCGCTGATCGTTGAGATAATGCGCCATCAGCCGGGCATCGGCTGTTGCTAAGACAGGCCATTGCCATTCGTGCAAGAGGTTCACCAACGTTGTGCGGCTGGCGTTATCATAGTCAAGGAGCAGCGCGATACCACGGCTCATAATTATTGATGGCTCCATATTTGCTTAAAAGACTGCTTGGCGGGTAGTATAGGCAGAAAGAGAAATTTGTGCAAACAAACACGAATATTGTATTAGATGCATAGCCATCGTTTTTTTGTTTGTTTTTGTGAATGAGTTTGGTCAGCAGACACTGCACTTCGTGGTAGCACTCACCAGTTGCCGAATCTTCACCATCCCTTCAGCCAGAATGTGCGTTTCTTTACAAAATGAGATAATGTATCTATAATGACATATCATATAATAAGAGATAGCTTCTTGAACAAAGGTTGATCACACAAACGTGATGGCGCCGGCGCGCTGCACCATTGCGTCGCTGCACCAACTTGCAAGGAGATCGGCTATGCGCTTCGTGTTCATGTGTATCGAAGCCAACAATGCTCCCGCGCTGCGTAAGGCGGCGGCGGCAATCGAACGCGAATATGGTCTGCGGTTGGCGATCGATTTCTTTACCCCGCCCGATATGCGCACCGCCGCCGATTGGGAGCGGTTGACCACAGCGGTGGCGCGAGCTGATTTTGTCTTTGGCTCGATGCTCTTTGGCGAGGAGTATGTCCGCCCCTTGAGCGAGATCTTGGCAACCGCGCTATGCCCGGTCTGTATGATCATGAGCAGCCCCTCGCTGATTAAGCAGACGCGCATTGGCAAGTTTGATCTCCGCCCCAAGCCTGCCGCCGAGCAGAGCGCCTTCCGCCAGTGGCTGAGCCAGTTCCAACCCAAGCACGGCCATGGCGAGATTCAGCGCCAGATGTCGTTGGTGCGCGGCCTGAGCAAGATGCTGAAGTTTTTGCCCGGTAAGGCGCGCGATATTCACACGTATGTGATAGCGCACCAGTTTTGGGCCGCTAGCACGCCCGAAAATCTGCGCCGATTGCTGCTACTGTTGATCGAACGCTATGTGCCCGGCTATAAGGGCAAATTACCGGTGCTCGATCCGCAAGATATTCCCGAAGCCGGCGCGTTTCACCCCGATGCGCCGGAGCCGTTCGCCGATCTGGCCGCCTACCGTGCGTGGCGGCGCAAGCAGCGCCAGAAGCTCACTGCCGGCACGGTCGGGTTGCTGACCATGCGCCCGTTTGCGTTGTCGGGCAATAGCGCCCATCTTGAGGCGCTGATCCGCGCCCTAGAGGCCCGTGGCATCGAAGCGCGCGCCGCCTATAGCCCGACGCTCGATATGCGCCCCACGGTCGAGCGTTTCTTTACCGATGCCGCCCGTGCCCGCCGCCACGAGCCGCCAGCGGACGTTGATCTGATTGTCAATACCACCGGTTTCGCCCTCGTTGGCGGCCCGGCCAGCACCGATCCCGTCCAAGCCAGCGCTACCCTCGACCAGCTCGATACGCCGATGCTCGATCTCTTCCCGTTGGTCTTCCAGCATATCGAGCAGTGGCGCAGCGATGATCGCGGGATTGCGCCATTCCAATTGGCGCTGAATGTGTCGCTGCCCGAACTCGATGGCGCAACTGATCCGTTAGTGATTGGCGGCATGCCGCGGGGCCGCGAAGATGTGATCCCGCTCCCTGCCGAAATTGAATTAGCCGCTGACCGGATCGCAAGCCGGGTGGCGCTGCGCCGGACGCCTCCGTCCGAACGGCGGATCGCGATTACGCTGTTCAATTTCCCGCCTAATCTCGGCAACGCCGGCACTGCCGCCTATCTCGATGTCTTTGCCAGTGTGTTCCGCCTGATGCAAGAGCTGCGTGCCGCTGGGTATACGGTCGAATTGCCGCCCAGCGCTGATGATCTGCGCCGGTTGGTGGTCGAAGGCAATGCCTTGCTGCACGGCGCCGACGGTAACGTCGCCGATTCGTTGCCGGTTGAAGAGTATCGCCGCCTCTTCCCCGATTATGTCGATATCGAGCCGTATTGGGGGCCGGCCCCCGGCCAGTTGCTCAGCGATGGCAAGCGACTCCATATCCTTGGCCGCCGCTTCGGGAATGTGTTCGTCGGTCTGCAACCGAGCTTTGGCTACGAGCGCGACCCGATCCGGCTGTTGATGAGCAAGGACGCCGCTCCGCACCATGGCTTTGCCGCGTATTACGTCTGGTTGCGTAAGGTCTTCAAAGCCCACGCCGTGCTCCATTTCGGCACCCACGGCGCGCTTGAGTTTATGCCCGGCAAGCAGGCCGGTCTGAGCGCGCAGTGCTGGCCGCTGCGCCTGCTCGGCGGCTTGCCTAACATGTACTACTACTGCGTCAATAACCCCAGCGAAGGAAGCATTGCCCGCCGGCGCGGCATGGCGACGCTGATCAGCTATCTGGTACCGCCGGTGCAGCAGGCCGGTCTTTACAAAGGGTTGCGCGCGCTCAAAGACAGTATCGATCGCTACCGCGCCCACCCCGACCCGGCACTGATCGACGACCTGCGCGCCCAAGCCGAGGCGCTGAATATCGCGGTCAGCGGCGAGGGTGACGAGTATGTCGCCGCGCTCGGCCACGAGCTGTTGCAGGTCGAGCAGCGTATGATCCCGGTCGGTTTGCACGTGCTCGGCCAGCCGCCCCAAGCCAGCGAGCAGGTCGATGTGCTGAGCCTGATCGCAGCCTTTACCCGCGTGCCGCGCGGCCATAACCAGCCGCCGCTCGAACCGCTGCCGCATATCGTTGGCCACGCCTTGGGGATTGATTATGCCGCCTTGACTGGACGCTTGCGCCACGATCCGGCGGCCCAAGCCCAGTATCGCCAGATCGAAGAGATTTGCCGCGCGACGATCACGGCCTTGGTTGAGCATGGCACGGGCCGCGCCGCCGATGAGGCGCTGGCCCGCCACGTGAAGCTGCCGCACGGCCAGCTTACGCCCTTGTGGGATTACCTGCTCGATATTCAGCGCCGCATGACCGCCGAGCGCGAGATTAGCGGGTTGCTGCGCGCGCTCAACGGTGGCTATGTGTTGCCTTCGGCAGGCAATGATGTGGTGCGCAACCCGTCGGTCGTGCCCACTGGCCGCAACATCCACGCCTTTGATCCGTTCCACGTACCGGCCCCGGCTGCCGCCGCCGCCGGTATGGCCGTCGCCAACGAGCTGCTCGAACGGGTGCGCGCCGAACAGGGAGCCTACCCCGAAACGGTAGCGATGGTGTTGTGGGGCACCGATAACATCAAGACCGAAGGTGAAGGGATCGCGCAGGCGCTGGCGTTGGTCGGCGCGCGCGCCGTGGCCGACGAACTGGGCCGGATCACCACGGTCGAGCTGATCCCGCTGGCCGAGCTAGGCCGCCCGCGCATCGATGTAGTGCTGACGGTGAGCGGCATCTTCCGCGATCTGTTCGCCGCGCAGGCCGCCTTACTCGATCGCGCCATCCGCATGGCCGCCACCGCCGATGAGCCGCCAGAGCACAATTTTGTGCGCGCCCACGCGCTGGCACAGGCGGCTGAATTGGGTTTGAGCGTCGAAGCGGCGGCGACCCGCGTCTTCTCGAACGCTTCGGGTAGCTATGGCGCCAACGTCAACCATCTGGTCGAGAGCAGCACGTGGGAGGAAGATGGCCAGTTGGCCGAAGCCTTCATCACCCGCAAGAGCTTCGCCTTCCAACCCGGCGGCGAATGGAGCGAAGCGCGAGCTGTGATGGAAAAGGCGTTGGCGACGGTCAGCGTGACCTTCCAGAACGTCGATAGCGTTGAGAACGGGATCAGCGACATCGACCACTACTACGAGTACCTCGGCGGTCTGACCAAGAGCGTCGAGAAGACCCGTGGCACGCGACCGGCGGCGCTGATGGGTGAAGTGGCCGAGCTGGTCACGCCGGGAGCTAGCCGGGTGCGCTCGCTCGAGCAGATGGTGCGGATCGAGAGCCGGGCCAAGTTGCTCAACCCGAAATGGTACGAAGGCATGCTCAAGCACGGCTACGAAGGCGTGCATGAGATCGAGATCCGGGTCAGCAACACTTACGGCTGGAGCGCTACCGCCCAAGCGGTGGACGGCTGGGTCTACCAAGGCGTTGCCGAAACCTACCTGCTCGATCCAGAGATGCGCGAGCGGTTGGCCAGTCTCAACCCGCACGCCACCGCCGGTATCGCCGGACGCCTGCTCGAAGCCCACAACCGCGGCTTCTGGCAAGCCGACGAAGCCACGCTTGAGCAGTTGCGCGAGATCTATGCCGACCTCGAAGACCGGCTGGAGGGGGTGCGGTAAGCGCCAAACCGGTCGCAGCGACGGCCCTGCGGGGCCGTCGCTACTTGACATACCGCCCACGCTCTACTACACTGGCAACGCATTGCATCGCAGAGCGCCAGAGTAAGGAGCGGCGTATGGCGCGGATCGTCGCAGTCATCAATCTCAAAGGCGGGATCGGCAAGACCACCACCGTTGTCAATCTCAGCGCCGGGTTGGCACTGAAAGGGGCGCGGGTGTTGCTGATCGACATCGACGCGCAGGGCAATTTATCCATGGCGCTTGGTGTCCGCGCGCGCCGTACCCTCTACGAAGCGATCGTTGATCACAAACCGCTGGCCGATCTGCGGGGCAGCGCCCGCCCCAACCTCGATCTCGTCGCCGCCGATGAGTCATTGCTGCTGGCTCAGCAAGCCATCGCTGGCCGCACCGATTGGGTGCGCGTGCTCGAACAACTGGTGCGCCCGCTGCGCCAAGAATATGACTTTATCTTCTTCGATTGCGGCGGTTCGCTGACGGTGCTGAGTCAAAATGCGCTGATGGCAGCCACCGAGGTGATCGTCCCCACAACGGTTGAACCCTTCTCAGTGCGCGGCTTAGAAAAGCTGATCGCCCAAATTGCGCGGGTGAAGGGCAGCGCCAGCGTGGTGCGCGCAATCATTCCCACGATGGTCGATCCGCGGATGAAGCAATCAATTGAACTGCTCGCGCACCTCAATCGCACCTATGGCCAGCTTGTTATGCCGCCGGTACGGGTCAATGTGCGCTTATCGGAAGCTTCGGCAGTGGGGAAAACGATCTACGAACACGACCCGCGCTCACGCGGCGCGCTCGACTATGCCCAGATCGTTGAATTGCTCAGCAAAGCGTGGAGTTTCCAGCCTCAACGTGCAATACCGCAACCAGCCGCGCCCATTCGCCCAGCAGCGCCAGCCGCACGCGCTGAACCGGTCGTGACCGGCGGCGGCGAAGTGCAAACCAACGTTTGCCCCAACTGCGGGCATACGCTCCAGCGCGCCACCGTCGCCGGCTACCGCATCACCTACTGCGCCAACTGCCGCTACCGCCGGCAAGAGCTGATCAACGGCAGCTAAAGCCGGAGCACAGGCCAACGGTCCGCCGCACTATTTACCCGCGAGCACGCCGCCCGCGCCCCGGCCCCCATTGCGCCCTTTGCGTCTATATCCGCTGCGTCTTTGCGTTGACTCCCTCACCCCCCGGCCCCTCTCCCACCTAACGGCGGGCGAGGGGGAGCCGCGCGATGGGCGGGTGAGGCATTGTTGGAGCGGAACGCAGCAACGCCCTGAGTGGTTCCCTCCTGACCGCGGGGTGGATTTTTTACCGCAGAGGACGCGGAGAAGGCAAAGGGAGTGGCATGCTGTCATTGCGAGGGCGCGTAGCGTCCGAAGCAATCTCCTGCTTCAGCGAACCACGTGCCTGAGTAGTTCCCTCCTGCCTGCAGGGTGGATTTTTTACCGCAGAGGACGCGGAGAACGCGAGGAGAGAGGTAACACGCAAACCCTGCTGTGCCATAGGGAGCGCGGGTCGCTGGCCCGCCCCACTATTTACCCGCGAGCGGCGCGCCCGCGCCCCGATCACTAGCATCCGGACCCTGCAACGTACAGACATTGCAGCGCAATGTCCCTATCTTGTCGCCAATTGCCGGCCCACCCGCTCAACCGCCCCAGCGAGATCGCTGAAGACGTGTGAAATCGGCAACTCAATCCCAAGGCTCACCATTGTCTGCGCCACTTCCGGTCGCACGCCAACCAACGCCACCTCAGCCCCCAACAAGCGCACACTCTGCACCAGTTGCACCACCCCAGCAGCAACCTCCGTATCAATTACCGGCACGCCGGTTACATCGAGAATTAGCCAGCGCGCGCGCTGCTGCTCGATCTGAGTTAACGCTTGCTCTTGGATCAACGGCAACCGATCGCGATCAATTGCGCCCACTAACGGCATCACCAACGCCTGCTTGCCGACCGGCAACACTGGTACGCTCAGATTACGGATCACGTCACGCTGCGCGATCACTTCGGCTAGCAGGCGATCCTGCGTTATAGCGCGCTCTTCGAGTTGGCGCAGCGCCTCTTGCAGCGCAGCAGTCTGCATCTCGACTCGCCGATCCAACTCAGCGTTGACCTGTTGCAGTTGGGTTGCCGTTTGCTGCGCCTGTTGCAATGCAGCCTGCAACCGGTGATGGAGCTTTTCATTGCCGGCGCCTTGCACAAAACTGATGATTGCGACAAACCCAACTAAAATCCCGGTTGCCACTAAAAAATTGGATAATGACAACGAAGTAATCGCAGGCTTAGCCAAAAATGCAATGCTTATTAACCCCATCACCACTGTCGCCGTGACAGTAATGACATGACGAAATCGTAAAATAGTCGCCGCCAGCACTAACGGCACAGCCATAAACATGGCAATTGGACGATCGGGATTAACAACCGCCGCTGTGATCGTGGGAAGCAATGACATCAAAACGATCAGCCAACCGGCAAGATCAACATATCCCATGCGCGTCAGCGCAATGATCGCGATATGGGGTGCGGCGCCAAGCGCGGCTGGGATTAACAGCGCGGAACTTTCTGAAAAATATAACAGAATCATAAATGCAACGAGCACATCGACAACAGACAGGCCAAGCCCAATGATAACAATATTTCGTCCACGCTGACGGGCTTCTTCATCAGGGTGGCGAATGTCGAGCAGGGTGGAGAAGAGGTTTTTCATACGTCGTACAGTACGGTTGCAAGAACGATCCTTCGATGATTATAATAGTCTCATCTTATTTTGACAAAGTATAATTCTCCATGCGTTCGCTACCCTTCAACCACGTACACTGCCGGCTGGCCGGTGCGATCGCCGCCTTAAGCGGTATCGGGATGCTGCTGTGCATCCAGCGCCAACCATTCACCATATTGCACGGATTCATCGTGGTTGATGGCTTGAGCTGTCTTGTGCTGATTACGGCAGGTCTTCTCATGTTCACTATGCCAGTCCATTGGCGCCACTTGGGGCAACTGGCGGCGCTTGGCATAGCGATGCTGAGCGGCCATCTGGCCGTCATGGCCATAGGCTTGCTGGTGACGCTGATCGTGAGCGAGCGTTGGCGGGAACGGGGGGCTGGGTTGGCATTGGCGGCGGGGTATGGCTTGATCGGCTGGCTGGCCTCATCGTGGCGCTTGAACGCCAGCGGTGATGGTTTGAATAGCCTGAGCTTCATCTTACTCTTGGCCGGGGCAGCGATTGCCGCCGGCCTCCTCGATCGCACTGCTGCCAAACGAGGGGCGTTCGATCCATTGGCGGCGCTGGCTGGCATTGCCGCATTATTGCGGTTGTTTAGCGTGGGGCCGTGGAATCTGGGTTGGCAGTTGGCCACGCTACTGGTAGGCTGCATGCTAGCGATGAGCGCGGCGTGGCGCGCAGCTACGACGATAGAGGCGCTGGCAGCGGAGGAGTGGCTGCACCGTAGTTTGAGCGGCCTAGTCCTCACCGTGACCGGCTGCGCCTCGCCGGCTGGGGTAGCGGCTGCCGGGTTGCTGCTGCTGCATCTCACCTTGCGCCGGTTGGCGCAACCAACGGCAGGAACAGCCGTGTGGGCCGGTTGGCTGTTAGCCGGCGCCGTGCCGGGCGCCCTCGGCTTTGTCGCCTTCTGGTCGGCGAGTGCTGCAGCGATGGCCGCCGGTATACCGGTCTTAGCCGTTGTTGTGTGGGCCACTGCGTTGTTGTGTATGCTGGCGGCGGGCCGCCACATACAGAAGCCAGCGCGCTGGTCAAGCACAGTTAGCGCGCTAGTCAGCCTTGCACTCGGCCTTGCCGCACCAGTCTTGGCCCGTTGGCTGCTCCGCCCGCTCAGCGACCATCTGCAAGGCGGGTTGACCCCCTATGGCGCGATCGACCCGTGGGGATGGGCTGGGTTGCTGGCGCTCGACTCCGGCGCGCGCACCGCAGCGACTGCGCCGGGCCTAGCGTTGTTCGCGTTGATGGGACTATTCGGCGCACTTGTCTGGCTGATCAGTCGCTGGCGCGGGTGGGTATGAGCGATCTGCTGGGTGCGTTTGGCCAAGCGTGGCTGCGACTGCTGCTCTACCCCGGCGGACTAAGCGCGGTGCTGGCTGCGTTGATCTTAGCCCGGTTGCGTGGTATCCAGCAGTTTGAACCGCTCACCGTGCCAAGGTTGCTCGATCTGTTGCCGCCGCTCAGCGCCATTGCGCTGCTTCCGCTCGCCCCAGCGGCCTCGTTCCCTTACGGTCTTGATTTGCCCACTGCCGTGACATTGCTGCTCTGGCCGGAATTGCGCCGCGCCGCCGCCGAGCGCTGCGATCCGCACCAGCTTGCCGCGCACTACCTGCCCGCCTTCCTTGCCGCGATCGCTCTGGTTAGCGCTGCAGGCGCCTTCGACCTCAGCGGCTTGCTGCGCTGGCCGTCCACCCCGGTGCGGCAAGCGACATTCCTCATCGGCGCCGGGGCTTGGATCGCTGCCATCCCGCGCCTTGCCCCGCCCCAACCCCATCTCGCTGCCGCTTGCAGCGCCTTGGGTCTCATGCTGATCGGCGTCTTGCCGCTCAGCGCCGCCATCAACACCATCGCCACCACTGCCCCGGCGTGGCTAGGTGTGGCGGCGGCGATGGCGATCACGCTTGCTGGTATGGCAGCGGCGCGCCGCCTACCGGTGCAATGGGGATATGCATGGGCAAGCGCGGCGTTGGCAGCGGCAGGCGGCGTACTGCTTGACAGTCGCTAAAGCAAGGCGCGGCAGACCGCGCCCCGCTGCTAGGCTGCATCTACCGAGCGATAGCCGCCGTTGCCGTGCGGATGGAAGGTATCGCTCAGATTAGCGATGATCGTGCGGGACAGACTCATCTCTGAACGCAAGAGCCGGCGGAGGCTCTGCACATCACGGTCTTCCCACTGCTCGAACAGGTCAACCATCGTTGAGCTGACTAACTGCACCGCTTCCAATTCAACCCGTTGCCCCGCAGGTTGATACACGCGCCGCACCTCAACCGACACCGGCTCAACTTCGGCTATCTCAGCCGGAAAATGGCGCTCAAAGGCGGTGTGTACGGCGCGCTGAAACATGCGCACCAATTCAATATCGCTCCGATCACGGTGATTGGTCAGCGTCACCGTGTACGTCATGGTCAATTCAAGCGGATCAGCCGGCAAATCGCGGCCTTCGCTAATCAATTGATGCACCGGCGACCACGTAAAGTTAATCTCAAGCCACGGCGGCATCGTCGCCAACGTTAACGGCTCGGCGTGATCGGGGAAGAGCTCAATCTTGCAGGTACGATCGTGTGTGGCGGGAATGACGCTCTCTATCAGCGCGTGTTCATGCAGGCCAACGCTGACCCATGCATCTTCCAGCGCCATCACGAGATCGTCGTAGGTTACCATCAATTGCACTCCTTGCAACAGTATCATAACCTCTCGATTGTACCTGAGTCTGACGATGATGGCAACCGCCGTTAGCCGAATGTCATCTTTACCTATTACTGTAACACGAGAACATGGTTGTTGCGGTATAATTCCGTAGAGAAATTTACCCAGACGCTAAGCGGCGCAATTGGGCAAGATCGACTAAGACGATCGCGTCGTCAGCGATCCGGATGAGGTTCGCCTCGCGCATATCGCCGAGCGCCTTCGTTACCGTTTCGCGATACGCGCCGATCATCTCGGCCAGTTGCTGATGGGTATACCGGACGAGCGTCGCCGGCGGTGCGCCATCAGCCGGATCGCCGGCTAGATCGAGCAACAGAGCCGCCAATCGCTGCGGCACGCTCTTGAAGGCAATATCGGCTAGCCGTTGCTCCATGGTGCGCAAGCGTGCGCCCATCAACTCCATCAGATCAATCGCCGCCCCCGGATGGCGGCTGAGAAGGGCGCGCAACGCTTCCCGCTCGATCCGCGCCACTACGCAATCGGTCATCGCTTCGGCGCAGGTATCGTGAATCCCCGGCCCGATCAGCGCCATTTCACCAAACAGACTCGGTGGATGGAGTACCAACAGCGTCAATGCCCGCCCTTCCGGCGAGAGCTTATAAATCCTGACCCGACCCTGTTGCAAGAGAAAGACGTGCGCGCCGGCTTCATTCGGCATGTGAAAGGTATGCCCCGCCGGATACGAACCAACCTGCAATAATGCCGCCAGATCGGCTTGGGCCGCTGGATCAAGATCGGGAAAGAGCGCCAAGAGACTCTGGCGGTTGGTCATGGCCCGGTTTCCTCGCCCACAAAGCGCGTACCGCCATCGCTGAGACCGGCCAAATTCGTGATCCGGACGCTCGCCGCGCCCCGGCTAAGGGCGGCTAAGGCTGCCCGCACTTTTGGAATCATACCGCCGCTGATCACCCCCGCCGCGATATACGCTTCCGTTGCTGAAGGGGTGAGGGTTGGCGCAACCCGGCCTTCCACCAATACCCCCGGCACGTTGCTGACAAACACCAATTCAGCGCCGCTGAGCGCACCGGCCACTGCTTCAGCCACCATATCGGCGTTCACGTTGTAGCTCAGGCCATCGGCACTCCCCAACGCCACTGGCGCAATCACCGGCAACCAACCCAACGCCAACATCTGGCGCAACGCCGCGCCATCAACCGTTGTCACCACCCCCACCCGGCCTAAATCGCGCCCGTTAGGCCGGTAGGGTTCACAGCGGAGCAAGCCGAGGTCTAGCCCGCTGAGACCGATCGCGCGCGCGCCGGCATTGACCAGCGCCGTAACAATCCGCTTGTTGATCGCCCCACAGACGACCATTTGCATAATTGCCATCACTTCCGGCGACGTCACCCGCAAGCCATCGACAAACTCCACCCGCAACCCGGCCTGTTCCACCGCTGCGCTGATCTCTTTCCCGCCGCCATGCACTAGCACCACCGGTTGGTGCATGGTGCGAATCGTTTCAGTCAGACCACCCAAAAATGCCGGATCGTCGAGTTCGTGGCCGCTGACTTTAATCACACTGATTAGTTCCATACGATCATTCCATTCATTATGGATGGTAAACAAGATACCAGTATCACTTTATCATTATTGCCGCTTTCCGCCAGTCATGGCGCGCCGCCGCCCTCCACCTGTCATTGCGAGCGCAGCGCAGCGGAGCGAAGCAATCCCCCACGAGCACGAGATGCACCCCCTCAGTGGTCGTTCTCGCTGACGCGGGGGATTGCTGCGGGGGCTGCGCCCCTTCGCAATGACAATCTATCGCGTAGGTATGTACCACAATCCCGCGCAACCACTCTCACGACGCCAAGCGCACCCCGCTGTGAGCCGCCTGCTGGATGCGCCGGGCCAAATCGACACCATTGCGCTCGGCAAGCATCTGCCGGTAGTGAAGCGTGCTCCAGATCGGCAAGAGCGGCATCGCCGACGTCAACCCAATCACCCACGCCACTGCGCTCAAGCCGCGGGTCAGCGGATGTTCCGCGCCAAACAGCAGACCAAAGGGCGCTGGCAGCAACACCGCAATCGTCAGCGTCACAATCACTGCCAATACGCTGAAGAGCAACGCTGCGCAGGCAAAAACAAGCACATTATAGTAGAAACTCCGAAAGAGCAGATTCCATGAGAGCTTGAACGCCACCCCAATGACAATGGTATCATCAATGATCGGTTGGATGCTGAACAGAGCGGCGACCAGACCAGAGGCGCTCAGAACGAGATAGAGGAAATACGCAATGAGTCCGGCGATGATGATTAACGGCAAAAATACTATCAACGCGCTGGAGCTTAACGCGGTGCTCGTAACAAAAACTACAGCAATCAGTGCACAAAAAGCGACAAACATTAAAACCCCGCTAATCGACGACATGATCATCACCCAGACCAACGCCATTGCCCCGCCATACATACTAGCGATGATCCAGCGCCCGATTTGCGGCCAACGCCATATAACGCTGCGCAGCGACGGCGGCTGGCCATCGACCGCCATCCGGGTGGCGCGGGTCAGCGGCGGAATCATGAGTAAGGAAGTAAAGAGCAGGCTGATCAGAATCAGGAACAGATCCTCAAACAACGTGGCCTCAGTATCGCCGAGTGAAAAGAGCAGATTGAACGTCACGACCAGCGCCGGCAAACTAAACAGACCGGCCAACAGCGCAAAGGTGCTGAGGTATTGCCGGTAGAGATTGACGCCTTCGTCAAGCAGACTGATCACTTCTTGCAACGTTGAACGCCGGGTATTGCCCATCGGTTTGACCTCTCTGCACGTGTTGAGATAGGCCGGCAGGCTTGTCGCTAGCCAATGCGATCAGCTTCGGCAACAAGCCGCAATAACTCTGCCTCGCTAAGATCGGCCCGCCGTAACTCGGCCAGCACCCGGCTCAGGGTGGCGCGATCGATCGGGCGAATTGCGGCCAATTCGGCGACAAAAGCCTCATCGTCAAGCGCAAGCGAAATGCCGTAGGGCTGGCCTAGCCGGCGCCGGAGCATGTGGCGGTAGTGTTCGGCGGCGTAGGTGATCTGTTTCGCGCGGCGCAACATGCCGGCCATACTGTCGATGAATTCGACACTACTGCGGCGGGCGGCTTCGCTGCGCAACGGCAGTGGGCGGGCGAAACGGCGGCTACCGGCTAAGATGTACAGGCCAACCATCGCCACACTGTACAGGATGGCCCAACCGAGCGGATTGCTCAGCAACAAGCTGCGCAAATCGGTTGACGGGCCGAAGCCGTGGTGAAATTCATCGAACACGATCCGCTCGCCGGGAGGCAGCCAGCGGAGTAGGTTGAGCATCAGCGCCGCCGATTCAGGCTCGCGCAGTCCTTCGTTCGTGAACGGGTAGACGCTTGACAAGGCGAACACATACCCATCACCGAAGCGTTGGCCGGCAATGATCGTTGTTGCGCCATCAGCCGCCAACGGCGCAAAGGCCGGCAATGGCGTGGTCGCAGCGAGCGCGGCGCGCGTGTATGCCGGCACACGCGCCACCGGTGGCGCGCCGAGCGCGGGGTGCAAGACAGCGGCGGTAGTGACGCGCCGTTCGCTCGCGATGAGTTTGAGATCAAACGCCGCCAGCAATGGCGACACGGCGCTCTGCGGGCTGGGCACATTATCGGCCACCACGAGAATCCCGCCAGTCTTGACCCATTCCACCACGGCACCAACTTGTTCCGGCTGGTAACGTTCGCTTGGCCCCAACACCAACAGTAGTCCGTCATTCATGGTCAAGGCAAACGGGCGATAGGCCAGCCGGTCAACCTGCCCCACCCGCGAGAGCCAACGGTAGAGCGCCAGCGCGCCATTATCGTTACTGCTAAAAGAGGTTACCCGCGCGTCAATGGTGCGCTGGCCACTCTGCTCGGCGCTGTAGGCGGCAAAGAAGCCAAGCGCGATAAAGAGCGCGATCAGCGCGATCACTTCAAGTCGCAGTTTCATGATGCCGTTCCCGCTGATTTGGTCAACGATTGCACTGCCGCCACCTGCTGCTCATACCGGGCAAACGCTTGGTCATCGATCGGCTGAAAACCGTACCACACTGCGTCGAAGGTGGCCACGACCGGCGCGAGCAGATCGCGCACCGGCGGCTGACTGCGCAGCCGGTGCAGGTGTTCACGGTTAGTAAGCGACCGCTCGTAGCGCAACAAGCCCTGTTCATCCAGCCAGAGCAGGGCAGCGAGATAGAGATAGCGCACCGCACTGCGCCGGTCGCCGGCTTGGCGCGCTTCGGCGGCCAAGCGTTGCGCTTCGCCGAACGTCACCGGATCCTCGCCATCACCAGCCGGGGCTTTGACCGGCGCGCGCAAGTTGCGGCGCACACCCCGCGCCCAGAAGGTCAGCAAACCAACGATCAAGACGGCGGCGATGCCTAAGATGACCCAGACCAGCGGGGTAAACGCGGCGGGATTGGCCGGCCCCTCAGGCACGGGGACATCTGGTAGATCAGGGATCAGTTGATCGAGCAGATCAAACAACCAATTCAAAAATTGGCTTAACCACCCCTCTCCCTCACGATTGAAGGGAGGCTCGTTGTACACGGCTTGCCACTGGCGCAACGCAACCTCTGCCGGCACAGTGCCGGGTGGCGCTAACGCATCGATCAACGCTCCTAGCCGGGCGGCAATCGCTGGCAAATCGGGATCACCTGACGCGAGCGCGGTTGTGAGCCAGCTCTGATCGACCTGTGCAAGCTGGCCGTCAGGCATGCGCACCTGCTTAATCGCCGCCAATTCAGCCGCCAGCGCCTGCACATCGAGCAGATCGCCGCGCTGTGCTGCGGCATGGGCGGCCCGCAGCAACCGATCGTAATCGGCCAATGACACTTCAGCGGGTTGAGCCGCAACTAGCGCCGGCCATCCCCACCAAACGGCGAAAACGATGATCAGCCATCGGCGAAGTCTCATCCTTTTCATCCTTGACCGTCAGAAAACTTTACGCTATAGTAAAAACAAGTGTGTAACAAAACCTGTGCAACAACGTCTTGTGGGAGGATAACCAATGACCCCGCCGCGCCGGGAAAAATTGAACGGCATCTGGATTTCCGATGTCGCGATTCGCCAGCCCGTCTTTATCACGATGGTTATGCTGGCATTCATCACTTTCGGTATTCTCTCATTCCGCTCAACGCCCGTCAACCTCTTGCCTGAGATCGACGTTCCGATTGTCGCGGTCAGTATCACCTACCCCGGCGCTGGCCCTGAAAGCGTCGTCGATCAGGTGGTACGCCCGGTTGAAAACGCCGTGAACACCCTCGCCGGCCTCAAGCATATCACATCACAGGCCAGCGAGGGATTTGCGTTGATTATTCTCGAATTTGAAGCCGGCAACCGGGCCGAACAACTCGAAGAAGACGTGCGGCAGCGAGTGAATAGCATCTTGCCGCAACTACCGCGCGATGTGCGCCAACCGGTCTTCCAGCGGTTTGACCCTAATCAGTCGCCAATTATGCAGATTGCGGTTGCCGACACTAGCGGGCGCACGCCGCTGGAATTACGTACCTTGATCGAAGACGAGATCGTGCCGCGCATCCAACGTGCTCCCGGCGTCGGCTCGGTAACGGTGACCGGCGGCCAACAGCGCCAGATCAACGTCTGGCTCGACCTCGCCAAGTTGCAGGCGTATGGCCTGCTGCCGGCGCAGGTTAGCCGGTCGCTGCAACAGGCAAACGCCAACCTCGGCCTCGGCACCATCGTCGAGAATAATACCGAGATCAGCCTGCGCGTACCCTCGCTGCTGCGCAGCGTTGAGGATATTGCCCGCGTGCAGATCTCGGGGACACCCTACCGGGTTGGCGATGTGGCAGTCGTTGAAGAAGGTATTGCCGATGTAAATACCATCTCACGGCTGAACGGCAGCGACGCCATCATCCTCAACGTGCTTAAGCAATCGGGTGCCAATACCGTCACCGTGGCCGATAACGTCTACAAAGCGCTCGATCAGGCCTTTGCCGCATTTCCCGAACTGACATATAACATCCCGCTCGACTCGTCTGAGGCGGTGCGGTCATCGGTGCTCTCTTCGTTGGAAGAGTTGCTGTTTGCCTCGATCGCGGCGTTTCTGGTGGTGTGGTTCTTCTTCCGCAACCTGCGCAGCACGATCATCACCATGGCCGGCCTGCCGGTGATCTTGATCGGCACCTTCATCTTTATGCCGATCTTCGGCTTAACGATCAATCTGATCACCCTGCTCGCCCTCTCGCTGTGCGTCGGGCTCGTGATCGACGACGCGATCGTGGTGCGCGAAAATATCTTTCGCCACCTCGAACGGGGTGAAAGCCCGCGGGTGGCTTCATCACGCGGCACGTGGGAAGTCGGCCTGTCGGTGGTGGCGATGACGCTGACGATTGTGGCAGTCTTTGTGCCGGTTACGTTTGCCGAAGGCGTGGCCGGGATCGTCTTCAAGTCGTTCGGCTTAGTGGTCTCGATCGCGATTCTGCTCTCGCTGGCTGAAGCCTTCACCTTCGCGCCGATGATGTCGGCTAACCTGTTCCCCAATGTCAAGATCAAGCCCAAGCCGCATCACGCCAAGCACGAACCGATCGTCGAAGTGCCGATTTCTGATGAGGTGAGCGAGCGCGACATTGGCTTGCTGCAAGAAGCCAACGAAGACCCCGGCGTGATGGGTCGCTGGTACGGCAAATTGCTGGGGTGGACGCTGGCCAGCTTGCGTAACCGCATGATTGTGGTCGGGATTTCGATCGCCGTGCTGGTGTTGAGTGTCTGGGTTGCCAGCGGCCTGAAACTGACCTTCTTCCCCGAGCAAGACCCGCACGAGTTCATTATGCGCTTCGAGGCGGCGCCGGGTACGACGCTGGCCGAAACTGACCGGCTGGCGCGGCAGGCCGAGCAGATCTTGCGGAACGATCCGGCAGTTGAGAATGTAATTGCGCGGGTTGGCGCAACCGGTTTCCCTGAGCGGGCCGAATTTGCGGTGACGCTGGTTGGCCGTACCCCAACCTTGCCGACCCAAGAGCGCCTGCGCGAGCAGCTGAATTTCTTGCCACGTCTGAGCTTCTCGGTGCCGAGTTTCCAGCCTTCAAGCGCCGGGGTGGAAGGGCGCGAGTTGCAAGTGAGCTTGCAGACGACTCGCCCCGCTACTGAGCTGGCGCCGATTGTTGAGGCGATCCAACGCGAGATGGCGGCGATTCCGGGATTGGTTGACATCGATAGCAATTTGCAGGTGGGCAAGCCTGAATTGCGCTTGCGCGCCGACCCGGCCCGCATCGGCGAGTTGGGGATTACGAACGAGGACATTGCCACCTCGGTGCGGGCTTTGATCAACGGCGACCGGGCCACCGTGTTGCGCACTGGTACGATCGATACCGATGTGGTGGTGCGGCTAGCTCCGCAAGATCGGGCCGGCATTGAGACCCTCGGCGCGATTAGCATCCCGACCCGCGCTGGGGTGGTGCCGCTCAGCTCGTTGGGCACGCTGGAACTCGCATCGAGCCAAGTCTCGATCCGCCGCTACGACCGGCTCAATCAGGTGTTGATCGGGGCCAATCTTGAGGACATCAACCTGAGCGATGCCCAAGCGGCGCTGCAAGCGCGGATCGATGCGCTTAACATCCCGGCCGAGGTGATTGTCAGCTACGTCGGTACCTTTGCCCAGACCAGCGAAGGCTTCTCGTCGCTCTTCCTCGCGATGGGTCTCTCGGTGCTCTTCGTCTATATGGTGCTGGCATCGCAATTCGGCAGCTTCACCCAACCGCTGGTGATTATGATGGCGATGCCGTTCAGCTTCATCGGCGCCTTCCTCGCCTTGCGCTTGGTAGGGATTGACCTCGATATCACCGGCATGATCGGTCTGATTATGCTCCTTGGTTTGGTGGTGAAAAACTCGATCTTGCTGGTTGACTTTACCAACCGCTTGCGCGAGTTGGGCCTCGACAAGCACTCGGCGCTGAAATTGGCCGGCGCGATCCGGTTGCGCCCGATCTTGATGACGGCACTCTCGCTAGTGGCTGGCGCAATGCCGACCGCGCTTGGCTTGCACTTGCTGGCGACCGGTGAGGGCAACGAGTTCCGCAAAGGATTGGCATGGGTGCTGATCGGCGGCATGCTGACCTCAACCGCGCTGACCCTGCTGGTGGTGCCGACGGTCTACAGTTTGATGGACGCAGCGGTGACGTGGCTAAAGCAGCGCTTTAGCGGCGTACAGCCGCACGAGGGCTTCGAGCTGCCCGCTCCCGGCCCCGGCGTGATTATCCCGCCGGTCACCCAAGTGACCCGGCCAGCAGTGCCGCCAGCGCCGCCCACGACACCGGCCAGTGAACCTTCAGGCGACTAACCCATACCGTAACGGCGCCGCAGTGCCGTTACGGTACACCTACCGCTAATCAGAATTCATGCATCATCACACAGGAGCAAAGCGATCCATGCGACGAGTGATTGTTCCCACCCTGATCGGCGGCGCGCTGGCAATCCTGACCGCCTGCGCCACTCCCGCCCCGTCAGCGACGCCGGCGCCGACGGCA
>NZ_DAOTWH010000145.1:0-34704 GCF_034435895.1 Chloroflexus sp. | reverse complement strand
GGGAGCCGCACGGCTGTGCGGCTCTACATGTTACTTTGGGCGGTACAATCAATGGTGTTGGGAATGATGGCATGGCATGGTGCAGATTATGGCGCGCACGATCGCGTTGGCAATGCAAAAAGGCGGCGTCGGCAAGACGACGACAGCGCTGAATTTGGGGGTGATGTTGGCGGCGCGCGGGCGACGGGTGCTGCTGGTTGATCTCGACCCGCAGGCGAACCTGACGCAAGGGCTGGGGGTTGACCCGGCAGGGTTGGAATACAGCGTCTACGAAGTCTTGCTCAACCCCGAACACGGGAGCGCCTTCGCCACCCGCAGCCTCAGCGACGGGTTAGACCTCATCCCAGCCTCGCTCGATCTGGCCGGAGCCGAACTCGAACTGGCCGGGAGGGTAGGGCGCGAATTGCTCTTGCGCAAGGCGTTGCGCGCCGCCCAGAATCAGTACGACTACATCCTGCTTGATCCACCGCCGAGTCTTGGCTTGTTTGCGCTCAATGCGCTGGCCGCCGCCGAGATGGCGCTGGTGCCGCTGCAACTGCATGCCTACGCCTTGCGCGCCCTGCCGCCGCTTGAAGCGACGATCGCGCTGGTGCGCGAGATCAATCCGCCGTTACGGATCGGCGGGATTGTCTGCACAATGGCTGACCGGCGCACGAATCTGAGCCAGCAGATCGAGCAGCAGGTGCGGTCACAATACGGTGATCTGGTTTTCACCACTGTCATTCCCTTCAATATCCGGTTAGCCGAAGCGCCGGCAGCCGGTGCGTCGATTGCGACCTTTGCCCCACAGAGCGCCGGCGCGCAGGCGTATGCCGCTTTGGCGACTGAACTGGAGGAACGGTATGGCAGATGAAACGAACGAACCGATCCGGCGCGGACGCGGATTACGTATCTTGGTGCCGCCGGCCCAAGATGCGGGTGAGCCGCCGCCACCTAATAACGATATTGTGCGCGGACGGGGATTGCGGCTCTCACCCGCGGCAAGCACAGTGCAGACCGCAACTGCGCGCACTGTGAATGGCCCGTTGCGCTATCTGCGCGTGGGTGAGGGGCCGCCGCTCATTGCGGTGCATGGGTTTGGCGCTTCGAGTTGTTTGTGGCGCGAGGTTTTAAGCGGGTTGGCCGATATCCGCACCGGCTACGCAATCGATCTGCCCGGTTGCGGTGAGTCGCCGGCGCGGAGCACTGCGCCAACGTTGGCAACGCTGGCGGATGAAGTGATCGCGTTTGCCGATGCTATGGGGTTACGCCGGTTTGATCTGATTGGCCATGCACTCGGCGCCGGCGTAGCGGCGGTGGTCGCTGCGACGCGGCCAGCGCGGGTTGGTCACGTGATCCTGACCAGTTTTGGGGTGCGCACAACCACCCCCGACGCGCTAGCGCTCGCGCTGGCGCGCACCCCGTTTGACATCTTCCTCGGCCTTGCCCGTCCGGCAATCAACACATGGGCTGGCTGGGCATTGGGGTCGCCACTCACCAGCCAACTGATGGCGGCATGGCTGTTGGCCGGCCCGCCCGCCGATCCGGCGTGTTGGGATGCGTACCTCGCCGATCATGCGCGCGCCGATGGCCGGATGTATGTCACGATGCAGACGATGACCGCCGATCCAATCTTGAAGAGCCGCTTGCAGTCGATCAAAGCGCCGGCGTTGGTGATCGGCGGGCAAGACGATCGGATCATCCGGCCCGGCGAAGTGCGGGCAGCGAAGGCGCTGATCCCAGCGGCGAAGGTTGAGTTCATCCCTGCGTGCGGCCATCTGCCCCCGATCGAGCACCCGGTCGAGTACCAACGCTTGGTGCGCGAGGGGTTGGTGGGGTAGGCACAGGCGCAAAGGGAGCAAAGACGCAGAGGATTCAAACGCAAAGGACGCAGAGGGCGCGAAGGTTTTTCTTGTGTTGTGCCTTTTGCGTCTTTTCGTGGCTATTCATCTCGTTGCTCCCACCCCTAACCCCTCCCCCGCTGGGGGCGGGGCGGCCCTCACTCCCCAGCCCCGCTCCCACTGGCGCGGGAGAGGGGCGTTGCGGCGTTTCGCTCCCGTTATGGATGCAAAGGACGCAGAGGGCGCGAAGGTTTTTCTTGTGTTGTGCCTTTTGCGTCTTTTCGTGGCTACTCATCTCGTTGCCCCCACCCCTAACCCCTCCCCCGCTGGGGGCGGGGCGATCCACCCTCAACTAATCCCCTTCCACCTCTTGACAACGCGATAAGAATGTGCTATAATCTACTTAATCGATTAATCGCTTAAACGTTTAAAACGGAGTAAGGGTTGTGGCCACGATCAAAGATGTCGCGCGGCGCGCGCAAGTCTCTACCGCAACGGTCTCGTATGTGCTCAACGGCACCGGCGTCGTCAGCGACGCCACCCGCGAGCGCGTCCTAGCCGCCGTGGCTGAGCTTGGCTACCAGCCCAACTACAGCGCCCGCGCCCTCCGCACCCGCTCGCACACTCTCGGCGTCGTCGCCCCCGGCATCGCCGGACGGCTGGCTGATCCGGCGACCGCCGAGATACTGGCCGGTCTCAGCGAAGCGGCAACGGCTGCCGGTTACTGCCTCTTGATCGCAGCACCCGCTGACAGCGAAGCCGAAGGCGAACTCGATCTCCGCCTTGCCCGCAGCGGCCGGGTCGATGGTCTCGTGCTCTTTGATCTGCGGGTGGCTGATGAGCGCTTGGCAGTATTGGCCGAGGCGCGCATTCCCGCAATCGCTATCGGCGCGCCGGTGAGCGGTGTGACCTGTCCGATTGCCGGCTTCGATCTACGTGCTGGCGCCGAACAGGCCACCCAGCACCTGATCCGGCTCGGCCATCGCCGCATCGCCTTGTTGACGGCATCGTCAGACCTCAGCATCAGCGAGCCATTCTATACCGGTTACGTCGCCGCCCTGCACGCCGCTAGTCTGCGCCGTGATGCCACGCTGGTGATCGAAGCCGGTAACAGCGAAGACGATGGTATGGCGGCGATGCAAGAGTTGCTGGCGGTGCGCACCCCGCCCACCGCGGTGCTGGCAGCAACCGACACACTGGCGTTCGGCGCAATGCATGCCCTGCGCGACTCTGGCAAGGTCGTCGGGCAAGATGTCTCGGTGGTGGGGTGCGACGATCTGCCGCTGGCGGCGCATACCTACCCGCCGCTCACGACGTTGCGCGCGCCGCGCCGCGAACTTGGCGCAACGCTGGCCCGCCATCTGATCGGCCTGATCGAACGGCGCACCGTACCACCCGTCACCCTACTGCCGGTGCGCCTGATTGTCCGTCACTCCACCGCTGCGCCGCGCGCAGCCGGTTGAGGATACAACGTCAATTGGCGAGCGCGATCTCGCCCAGCAAAGGAGCTCTGACAATGGCTTCCATTAAGTACGATCACGTGTGGAAACGGTTCGGTGAAGTCACCGTGCTCAAGAATCTCGACCTCGACATCGCCGATGGCGAGTTTCTCGTGCTGGTCGGCCCGTCGGGTTGTGGCAAGTCAACCGCGCTGCGCTGTCTGGCCGGGTTGGAAGAAGTCACCGAAGGGCGCATCTTCATCGGCGATCGCGATGTGACTGACATCCCGCCCAAAGATCGCGACATCGCGATGGTCTTCCAGTCCTACGCGCTCTACCCGCACATGAGCGTCTACGACAATATGGCGTTCGGCCTCAAACTGCGCCGCGTGCCCAAAGCCGAGATCGACCGGCGGGTGAAGGAAGCCGCCGAGATGCTCAGCATCGCCCACCTGCTCGACCGCAAGCCCAAAGCTCTCTCTGGCGGCCAGCGCCAGCGCGTCGCCCTTGGCCGCGCCATCGTTCGCGACCCCGCCGTCTTCTTGATGGACGAGCCGCTCTCGAACCTTGACGCCAAGCTGCGTGTGCAGACCCGCGCCGAGATTAGCAAGCTCCACCAGCGCCTCAAGACCACCTTCATCTACGTGACCCACGACCAAACCGAGGCCATGACGATGGGTTCACGCATCGCGGTCATGCGCGATGGCATCTTGCAGCAGATCGACACACCGCAGAATCTTTACGATCACCCGGCAAATATGTTTGTGGCGGGATTCATCGGCAGCCCGGCGATGAACTTCTTTGAGGCGAAGCTTGAGCGCACCGACGGCGGAGTGAGCGTGGTGGTGGGCAAAGAGTTCGTCTTGCCGGTACCGGCCAGCAAACTCGATCACGTCAGCAGCCACATCGGCAAGAGCGTCTACTTCGGCATCCGCCCCGAAGACCTGCACGACGCCCACTACGTGCCGCGCGGCGTTGACGAGCGGGCCAAAGTGCATGCCGCCGTCAACGTGGTTGAGCCGATGGGAGCCGAAATCTACGCCTACGTCGAAAACAGCGGCAAAGAGTTCATCGGTCGCTTCGACCCCCGCTCGAACGCGCGCACCGGCCACACGATCGACGTGGTCTTTGATATGGAGAAGATGCACATCTTCGACCGCGAGACTGAAAAAGCGTTGACATAGTAAAGACGCACGGTCGTGCGTCTCCATAATGAGGAGACGCACGACCGTGCAGAGCTGCACAGAGCCGCACGGCTGTGCGGCTTTACAACAGGGATGTAGTTTCGGGGAAGCCGAGCATTAAGTTCATGTTCTGCACCGCCTGCCCCGACGCCCCCTTCACCAGATTATCCACCACCGCCACCACAATCGCTCGGCCCGGCTCGACCATCTGGTGACCGATCACCAGATGGTTCGTGTGCTGGACGTGGCGCAATTCGGGGAGCTTGCCGGCCGGCAACACGTGAATAAACGGCTCGGCCGCGTAGGCGTCGGCGTAGACGGCGGCTAGCGTCGCATCATCCACTTCCGGTTTGAGATTGACATAAATCGTGGAGAGAATTCCGCGGAAGACCGGCAACAGGTGCGGGGCAAAGATAAGATGCAGGCCAGTCTCTTGCTCCATCTCAACCAGATGGCGATGGACGCGGCCAACATTATAGGCGCTAAACGTCTCGTGCGTCTCGCCGAAATGCGTCTTCAACGACAGCGAACGTCCTGCGCCAGAGACGCCCGACTTACTATCGACAATCACGGTCGAATCGGCGAGCAAACCGGCGCGCACCAACGGCGCCAGCGGCAAAATGGCCGTCAACGGATAGCAACCGGTATTCGCCACCAAGCGGGCTTGGCGGATGCGTTCGCGATGGAGCTCAGGCAGACCATACACCGCCAGCGCGAGCAATTCCGGCGCCGGATGCGGCTTGCCGCGTCGCGCCGCATAGACTGCGGGGTCGGCAATGCGAAACGTGTCGGAAAAATCGACCACCTTCGCGCCGGCATCAAGCACGCGCTGCACAATCGGAATCAAGTCAGGGGTGTTATGGGGGAGGCAAGTGAAGACCAGATCAACACCATCCGGATCGACCTCCTCCACCGCGGTCAGCCGCAGATCGCTCACTATCGGGAAGACATCGCTCAAACGCTGCCCAGCAGCGGAACGGGCAGTAGCAAAAGCGATCTCCACCTCCGGATGGCGGGAGAGCAGCTTGAGCAACTCAATCCCGGTATATCCGGTTGCGCCATAAATACCGACACGGGCCATTGGTGCGCTCCTCGTCCAACGAACGAATCCCTACTCGCTCAATTGTACCCTACTCTTACCATGTGCGGTCAGGCGCGATCGCGATCACAGCGGGGTGGATCTGGCCAAGCCGGCGCAAGAAGTTCAGAATCCGGGTAAACATACCCATTGCTCCTCTCGCAGACGACCGGACACCTGTGCGCGACGCTTTCCCCCGGCGCATCGAACGGTACGATGGGAAAGGCATTGCACGCACACGCTGCTTCACGCAGCCGCAAGCCGGCGAACCCCGGCGGGTGGACGGTCATCGGACATCATCGATGCGCCACGATCAGCATAGCATAGCCATGTTAACGTTTCATCAGCCCAAAGGTTGAGGAGTGTTAACAAAGAATCGGCCAATCCCGCCATATTTGCGCGTCTTTCAGACGAGCAATTTTCATTCGTTTTGCGCGTCTTTCATAGGAAATAAAATGTGATCATGAATGGTAAAATTTTTATATTGAATTATTACATTCGTAAGCCTATGTTACTCACATGGTGGGGCCGCCTGTATCTGAAAGGGGTGTCGCTACTCTGAGTCAAAGGAGGAACTTATGAGCCATTATGCCGGCGCCGCTATCACAGGCCCAAGGAGGCGAGCGGCAAAGTGTTCGTTCCCGTCGTCTTAAGACCCGGCGAAAGCCAGACCCGGACTATCACTTCCAGCGAAAGCGGAGTGGTGAGCACTCCTTCGGGCGTTGGATTGCAAGTGCTAGCCGGTTCAATCCCCCAACAACCCGATAATAGCAACAGTACGGTTGCTTTTTCGATTGAAACCGGCGTCGAGCCGCCGGCGCCACTGCCTGCCGATATGCAGCAGGTAAGCAGTGTGATCAAGTTTGGGCCGGATGGGTTTACCTTTGCCAATCCGGTTGGGATGGTGATCCCGGTGCCGGCGAACGTTGATCCGTCGCAACTGAAGCTCTTGCGTTATGCGCCGGACACGGATTCATGGATCGTCTATCCGTTTGTCTTGCAAAACAATGCGATCAGCGTAGCAGGGTATGATCTTGGCTATGCAGTGGTCGTGTCGTCAGCAGCATCCGGCGCATCACTGAGCAGCAATTCTAGCGGCGGATTGCGCTGGAACCGGACGTCGTGCCCGGAGCCGAATGATCACTTACCGTGCTGGTACAATTTCTCGATCATCAGCTCTACGGCCACCGGCCCTTCAGGGCCAATCTTCAATGTACTTTGCACACAAGGCGGGGGGCCGCTCCGTTGTATCGTGATGCGGACCGGCTCGGAGGCCGGTGGCGCAAACCCGCTTTGCACCAGCACAGTTGAAAAAGACGACGTTGATCCGCCGTTCTATTCGTCTACGTCATCGTACTGCATCTTCCCATTGCCGCAAGGAAGCTACCAGCTTTGCACCGAGGCGTGGGAAGCGCCGCGAGTGATCCCCGGACCGACGAATCTGCGGCGATGGACCTATTCAAAGCTAGCGCTAGCTACGGTCGATCGGCCGCTGACGCGGGCATATCCCGGATTTGATGCGCCGTGGCGCGGCACCCGTCCGATTACGCTTGAGGCGGGAGGCGTTTGGCAAGAAGGTGGATCGTGTCCTCGACCCAATCCAACGATCCCAGTTGGAACCGGCCAACTGCAAGCAACCCTAACGTGGGTAAACGTGGTAGGACGAACCACCGACCTCGACCTACACCTCTACGGACCGAACGGTCTATACATCTACTATGGAAATCTCGGTCCCGTCAACAACCTTCGCCTTGACCGAGACTGGCAGTATACTTTAGGTAATGCGATCGAGAACATCTTCAGCGTCAGACCGATCCCGAGTGGCGAATACGGTCTCACCGTCTGTCTCTATAGTGGTGAACCGACGAACTACTTAGTGCGCTTGATCTTCGGCGGCTCGGTGAGAACGTTCACGAACTCGATCGATTATAGCAATCGTGAGCATGAGATCGTGCGGTTTAGTGTGCCGTAGGCTTTAGGGAAGAGTCAGGTACGTTACGTCCCCTGCCCAGATGGGCAGGGGACGTTTTATGTCAAATTCAAGAGATTTAGTGCAACATATCGGATGCTATGTTGCACTAAGCCTGTTTTGCCGCTTTACCGCAGCCGCACCGTATCGCCCGGCCCTGAAGGGCCGGGCTAGTTACGAAGCCCGCTGCGCGGGCTGACGGCCCGCAGTTCAGCGCTAGGGGGAGTTTTTACTACAGAGGGCGCAGAGGGCGCAGGGAGGAATGGCCACGAAAAGACACAAACAATAAAAAACCTCTGCGACCATTGCGTCCTCTGCGCCTTTGCGTTTACCGTCTCTGCGCCTTTCTCGCTTGATGGCCCCCCTCCCAGCCTTCTCCCCCGCCGGGGGGAAGAGTCGGAAGCCCCTCCCCCGCTGGGGGAGGGGGGAGGGGTGGGGCGTCATCACCGTGCGGCGCCCGCAGCAATTCCTCGCTGAGGTGCAACCCAATGGCGCGGAGGCGCCTCCTCCGCTGAAGTGGGAGATTGCTTCGCCGCGCTCCGCGCGGCGAAGCAATGACAATAGGGGGTGAGGGCAACGAGATGAATAGCCACAAAAACACGCAAAAGGCACAAAACAAGAAAAACCTTCGCGCCCTTAGCGTCCTTCGCGTCTTTACGTTAAGCGACTCTGCGCTCTTTGCGTCCTCTGCGCCTTTGCGGAGCCGGACAGCCGTCCGGCTCTACTGCAGCTCTTGCCATCCTACGCTTGTAGCGCCGCTTCGAGCCGGGGCACGATCTGCGCCCAGTCATAGCTGGCGCAGACGAAGGCTCGGCCCGCTTGGCCAAGCCGTTGCGCGAAGGGCCGGTTGGTGACAAGCCGGTTGACCGCGGCGGCCATCGCCGCCGGCGTGTCGGCCAGCAACAGATGCTCGCCATCGCGCAGGCCAGGAATCCCCTCGGCCCCCATGGTCGTGCTCACCACCGGCGCGGCCATCGCCAAGGCTTCTAGCAACTTCAACCGCGAACCACCCCCAATTCGCATTGGGATGATGACGGCAGCAGCGCCGGCCAGCGCCGGACGAGTGTCAGCGACTTCGCCGGTGACGATGATGGTCTGGTGGTCGTGCAGTGCGCGCAGACTGGGATGGGGCCGGCGTCCGATGAGCCGTAAGCGCAGGGCCGGATGTTGCCGGCGGATGTACGGGAAGACCTCGTGGGCAAACCAGAGGACGGCATCGACGTTGGGCCGGTAGTCGAGCGTGCCAATAAAGACGAGATCGTTGGCGGGGGGCGCGTCCTGCGGCGCGAAATGGCTGCAATCGACGCCGTTAGGCACGAGGTGCAATGGGGCATTTGGCGCTAACCGGCGCAAGGCCGCAGCGTCTTCCGCCGATACAACCAATGCCTGATCGACGGTCTGCAACACGCGCTGCTCGAAGGCGGCCAGCTTAAACCACTGGATCAACGAGTAGCCTCCGCCGATCAGTGCTCTGGGACGCGGCGCGCGGCGCAAGTCGTTGAGCGCGGCGCGGCGTTGGAGCAGGTACTCGGCGTTAAATTCGTCGAGCACTAAGCGCGCGCCGCTGTGGCGCGCTTGCAACAGGTACGGCGCCATTTCGATGCTCTCGGCTAGCACCACCTCAAATTGCTCGTTAGCCAGTAATTCAGTCAAGGTGGCTGAATAGGCCGTGCTTGCGTTGCGTAACGCCATATCAGGCCACGGGCTAACTAATGTCGCCAGCGCGCGTTGGCCCAACGAGCGGGCCGGCGGCCCAATCACGATCCGCACCGCAGCGAGATCGCGCAACGGCTGCATCGCTGTTGCCGCCGCTTCGTCAGGGGCGAAAGAAAGCAGCGTGACTGTATGGCGAGCCGCTAACCCGCGTAGCAGATGGTAGATCCGCAACGCGCCGCCGCCGCGCGGCGGGTACGGCGGATAGGGCGAGAGCATCAAAATACGCATACCGCCTCGTAAGAGCATAGCGCCGCTATGCCCGCCCCGTGAGGAAGACTAGACCCACGCAGCGTCTGGGCCGGGAACAGGCCGCGGCCAATCGGGCGGGTAGATCAGATAGACCGTCCCGCTTGAATTGGCCTGCCACGCCGCCGCCAGTTGGTCGTGCGGGTACGCGCGCAACAGCCGGTCGCGACCGGCTGGTTCAGCGATCAGGGTGTGCGTATCGGTAAAGCCGCGCACCACGGTCAGATGGCCGTTGGTGCGGCCCGGCGCATCGTCAATCTGGCCCGCTTCCCACGCCAAGCTGATAATCACCGGCACGCCGGCTGCGGTCCAGCGCCCAATTTGTTCGAGCGAATCGAAGCGAGTGACGTAGGCGCGCAGGCCAAAGCGGGCCGCGAAGGCGGTATTGAACGACCAATTACCTGTTCCTTCCCAACCCGGATCGAAGATGCCGGCAACGGTCAGATCGGGCAAAGTCGCGCCATCGGCAAAGGGCGCGAGGCGCGGATCGGCCAATTGCGCATACCAATAGGCCAGCACCATGTGAACCGCCGTTGGGCTGCACCAGCCGTCGCCGCCAAGATAGTCGTATTGGCAGAGCAAGAGCGGCAGCGCGATGGCGGAACGGTCCGGCGGCTGGGAAATCGAAACCGGCGGCACGGTTGTCGTGATACAGAGAAACAAATCGCTCAATTCAGGCATATCGGCGCCGGGCAAGCCGCAGAGCAACACTCGCGCCTGCACGGCGTGCGCCGGCGTCGCCAGTTGCACGGTATCGGTAGCAACAAAACCGCGTTCATTCCGTTGCGCGTCAAAACTGGTGCGCCGCGCGCCAGCAGCGTCCCACACCGCTAAGCGGTACCACCCGCTCCATTGACCATCCTGCTGCGCGCGCAGTTGCACTTCGATCCAGCTCTCAGGCGGGGTATCGGCGGCCCAACTCGGAATGATGGCAACCGCCTCATGCACCGCGAGCGGCGGACTGATCAACGCAATCCGCGCGTGCGGATCGTCGGCGGGCAACGGCGCTGCTCGTTCCCACTCATCAATCGCCGGTCCGTCCCAATGGTAGAGAAGATGATGCGGCATAGTGAATCTATCCTTCGGCGCTGTCAAGCACCCATGCAGCGGGACCAAGCACGTCGAGATCGGGATGAGCGGCGACTTCTGGCAACAAAGCTTCGCTGACCAGCAACTCTTCCAAATGTAATGTATCAGGAATGCGCACTAACCGCACCGCCGCCGGATTAGGCTGGCCGCACGTCTTAATCGCCATCGCCACCGCATCGCGCTCGGTCGGCAGGGTAATCGGCAAACCGCCTTTGCAGAGACCAACTAGACCTGCCGTTAACACATTCACATAGGTGGCATGAAAATCGATCTTCGTCGCAAGGCGCGCAGTGGTAATATCGGCTAACCCAATGCCGTTAGCGTTGCCATGAGTTTCAGGGGTGAGATCAAGCACGACAATCACGTTAATGACGGGCCGTTCAGGTGGCGGCTCGCCGGGGATGGGCAACCGTCCGATCACGTTGGTATCCATGCCGGTACCACTAATATTCTTCCCGATCCGATCAACGACCAGTACATCGAGCCGGTCGAACGGCAAGCGCGCCATCATCTCTTTGCTGCGCGCAAGCAGCGCCGCTTCGCCGGCGCCGCCAATCTCGGCGGGCGGGAGCGCGACAATCGCTGCGGTCTGATCGCGCGCATCTTCGAGAATCGCCAAACCGGCCAGCACCTTGCCACGCTCGACCACCATGCGCGCCATTGGCACGAGTTGCTCTTTCAGACCATACACCGCCGTGCGATGGACGATCTCAGCGCCGTGGCGTTTGCCCAACCCGACGGCGCACATCTTGGCCAATCCGCTCTCAATTGGCGCTTTGAACGAGGTATGGGTCTTGATGCGATTGATCACTAGCACGCCGTCAGCCTTGGCGGCAAACCGATCCATATAGACTGGCGTGCCATCGGCGATCTGGCCCAACTCGACCACCTCCATCGTGGCCCGGATCGGGCAACCGATCGATTGCTCGGTGATGCCGAGTGCAGCGAGTAGCGCCACTTGCCCTTCAGCCGTTGCGCCACCGTGACTGCCCATCGCCGGCACGACAAACGGCTCGGCGCCGTGATCGCGCAACCAGCGCACTGCTGCGGCAGTAATCGGCACAATGTTGGCAATGCCACGACTGCCGGCAGTAACGGCAATGCGCATACCGGGCCGCAGTTGCGCCGCCAGTCCGAGCCGGTCAAGCTCGGCGCGCACCTCTGCCGTTACGTCAGCCAGCGGCGCGATCTGCCAACGCTGGCGCACGCGAAAGAGCGGCGGCAGCGGCGTATTGGCGTGAATGTCTTCGATGTTGAGTGTGATCTGCATCGGCCAGCCATAGTGCGATAACCAACCCTCGCCCGATTGTACCACACCGGCCATTGCGTCCGGCGCCAGCGCCGTTGGGAGTGCAATGTTTATTCCCCAACCGGCCGGCCGGTAGACAAATGGCAACCACTGTGCTATACTACTTACCGACCGGTCGGTCGGTTTTTCATGCAACAAAGGAGTATGTTCACGTATGGCAAACGAACGCCAACGCAACCAAATCCTCGGTTTGCTCTTCTTCGGCGTCTTAATGGCAGCGCTCGACATTGCCATCGTCGGACCGGCCTTGCCATCAATTCAAAAGGTCTTTGGCGCCGATGAGCGGGCATTGTCGTGGGTCTTTTCGATTTATGTCTTGGGAAACTTGATCGGCACGCCGCCAATTGCCGCACTCTCAGACCGGTTTGGCCGGCGCGCACTGTATATCGCTAGTCTGAGCGGTTTTGCGCTCGGTTCATTATTGGTTGCGATTGCGCCTTCCTTCACCGTACTGCTGATCGGGCGTCTGGTGCAAGGGTTCAGCGCCGGCGGCATCTTTCCGGTCGCCAGCGCCGTGATCGGCGATACCTTTCCGCCTGAGCGGCGCGGTTCGGCGCTGGGCTTGATCGGCGCTGTCTTCGGCATTGCCTTCCTGATCGGGCCGATCCTTGGCGGGTTGCTGTTGCTGCTCGGCTGGCAGTGGCTCTTCTTGATCAATCTACCGATTGCGGCCATTCTCATCGCCTTTAGCGCCAAGCTGTTGCCGGGGCGGACACGGGACACCACGGCGCCGTTTGACGTGGCCGGCTTGGCGACGCTGGCGGTCATGCTCACCGGTTTAGCGTATGGCTTGACTGAACTCGATCCGGCGTTATTGCGGGCGGGTGAATTGCCGTGGCTGGCGAGCGGCGCCTTGATCATTGCCATCGTGTTTGCGCCGATCTTTATCGCGGTGGAACGGCGCGCAGCAGAACCGATTCTGCAACCAACGATCTTCCGTTCCCGCCAAATCTGGCTGACGTCAGCATTAGCGATCGGGGCGGGCATCGCCGAATCGGCGATCGTCTTCGTGCCGGCGCTTGTGACCTCGGCCTACGGCGTGAGCAGCTCAACCGCCAGTTTCATGCTCTTGCCGGTGGTGTTAGCGATGGCGGTTGGTTCGCCGGTGTCGGGACGGATGCTCGACCAGTTCGGTTCGCGCATCGTGGTGACGATCGGCGTCGCCTTAAGCGGGATCGGACTGATTATCCTCGGCGGCTGGCCGGCCAGCATCGTCGCCTTCTACCTTGCCTCGGCGGCAATGGGGATTGGGCTTGCGATCTTGCTTGGCGCGGCATTGCGGTATATTCTGTTAAATGAGGTGGCGGCCAACGAACGGGCCGCGGCGCAAGGGTTGCTGACCGTCACGATGGGCAGCGGCCAACTGTTGGGAGCGGTGCTGGTCGGGATTATTGCGGCTGCCGGCGGCGGCGCGGTCGCGGGATATGGGTTGGCATTTCTGGCCATTGGCGTTGTGATGCTGCTCTTGACCTTGGCCGCTTTGGGCCTTAAGAGTCGGGCCGCCGAACGCGCCAGCGCACTGGCCCATGCCCATTCATAACGAGCTTCCTGTACGGACACAGCGTGCTGTGCCCCATATTGAGCACAGCGCTGCTGTGCCCATCCATAACCATCTATGAACCGGCAACAAAATTCTGAGCAAATTCGCAACCGGATCATCGACGAAGCAGCGCGATTAATTGTCACGTATGGCTACGAAGGCATTGCTATGCGTGAAATTGCCGAAGCGGCGGGCTTGTCGAAAGCTGGCCTCTACCATCACTTTCGCGACAAAGAAGACCTGCTGGTGGCGGTGTTGACCAATTGGGCCGAAGAGATGGCGGGGCTGGCAGCGGCTGCCGGTCGCGAACCGGACACCCGCGCGCAGTTGACGGCGTTGGTGCGCGGGTTATTTGCCCAAGCGCCGGCCCAGCGGGCACTGGTACGGCTGAGCAACCACGATCTGCCGCGCTTGAGCGAAACTGCGCGCGCGAGCGTCGAGCGCTGCTACGCCAACGGACTGATTGCGCCGATCACCACGATGATCCGGGCCGGCATCGACCGTGGTGAGCTGCGTCCGGTTGACCCCTATGTGGCCGCGTGGTTGCTCATGGGGATGCTCTACCCCTTTTTTCACACCGAGCAGGCGAAGATTGGCGAGCGTGGGGAGGCGATTGCCGATCTGATCATCACCACGTTCTTTGACGGCCTCGCCTAACCGAACAACACGACGACCGCAACGGGCGAGTGATCATTGCTCACCCGCTGCGGCTGTGCGCAATCAGAAGATCGCCAGATACCGGTCAATTTCCCATTGCGATACGTAGGCGCGATAACTCTCCCACTCTTGCTGTTTGGCGTCGAGGAACCGCTCGGCGACCGAGGGGCCAATCGCTTCGAGGATAACCTCGTCTTCGCGGAGAGCATCGAGCGCCGCGCCAAGCGAGGTTGGCAAGGTCGCCAACCCGCGCGCGCGCGGATCGACGTGGAAGAGATCTTCTTCGGCAGCGTCGCGCAGCGGCAATTTGCGCTTGATGCCATCGAGGCCGGCGGCCAGCATCGCCGCGTAGGCAAGGTAGGGATTGCAGGTCGGATCAGGGCAACGCAGCTCGATCCGCGTCGCTTGATAGCGACCGGCGGTAATGCGCGGCACGCGCACCAATGCCGAGCGATTGGTACGGCCCCACGAGATATGCACCGGCGCCTCGAAGCCGGGCACGAGCCGTTTGTAGGAATTGACCAGCGGCGCGAGCAGCACACACATGCCGCGGGCATGGGCCAGCAAGCCGGCGATGAAATGGCGGGCCAGCGGCGATAAGCCGTAGGGATCATCGGGATCGGCAAAGAGATTTTTACCGCTCTCGACATCCAGCAGGCTTTGGTGGACATGCATGCCGCTGCCGTTGACACTGGCTATCGGCTTCGGCATAAACGTCGCGTGCAGGCCATTGATCTGGGCCACCGCCTTGAGCGCCACCCGCGCCGTCACCAGATGATCCGCCGAGCGCAACGCATCGGCGTAGCGCAAGTCAATCTCGTGCTGGCCGGGAGCGACCTCGTGATGCACCGCTTCGACCGTAATCCCCATTGTTTGCAAGGTGCGTGCCATCTGGCGACGAATATGGGTGGCCAGATCGGTCGAAACATCAAAATAACCCGCCTTGTCATGCGGCTCGAGAATACCCCCGTTGGGATCGGTCTTAAACAAGAAAAACTCAAGCTCCGGCGCCACCATGAAGCGGTAGCCGGCTGCCGCTGCTTGATCAAGCATCCGGCTTAACACGTTGCGCGGATCGCCGGCGAAGGGTTTACCATCGGGGGTATAGACCGAACAGATCAAGCGCGCCGTAATCATGCCCTCGTGCCGATCCCACGGCGCCACGGCATAGGTCGAGAGATCAGGCACGAGATACATATCGCTCTCGACCATGCGGGCGAACCCCTCGATCGACGAGCCATCGAACCAGACACCGTGGTCGAGGGCGTCGGGCAATTCTTCAACCGGGATAGTCACCGTCTTGCCGATGCCCAACACATCGGTGAACTGCAAATTCACGAACGCGACATTATCATCGGCGGCGCGGCGCAGCAGCATTTCGCGCGGATCATCGCTCATGGGCTGCGCTCCTCCTTACTAGGGTAGGCAGATACCACATTTATTGTACTATACCACACTAGGAAAAGGTCGGCGTAGAGGCATAGCGTCGCTATGCCCCTACGCCGACCCTACAATCGCTCCTTCTCCGCTTCTACGCCGCGACTGGCGTCTCATCGGCCAAGGTCGCGCGGATGCGCTGGCCGCGCAGGCTTGTGCGGTTGAGGGCCTGCAATACGTGCCGGGCAGCGCGGCGAGGCACTTCGACAAAGCTCGCGCGCGCGCGCACCTCGATCGCACCAATGCTGCGACCGGGCACCCCCGCCTCGTTTGCAATCGCGCCAACAATATCGGCGGGGCGCACCTGATCGTTGCGGCCAAGGTTGATCTGAATGCGCGCCATCCCCTGCTCACCACGGCTAGACCGCTCAGCGGTTTCGCCGCGCTTGGCCCGCGGCGCGCGTTCGGCGCGTTCGGCCCGCTCAGGCCGGGCAGGCTCGAGACGGGTAATGGTATCAACCTGCTCAGTCTCAGCTTCGTTGAGCAACAGTTTGATCGCGGCGGCGGCCAAGGTGCGCAGATCGTGGGTAGCGGCCAGCTCATCAACCAGCGCCGTATAGCTGTCAAGACCGGGAGTAGCCATTGCCTCGCGCAACTGATCGCGGAGGGCAGCGCGGCGGCGGGCAGCCACATCGGCCAGTGTCGGCATGGTGCGCCGCTCAATGCGCGTGCGCGTCAACCGCTCGATGGTTTGCAGCATCCGGCGCTCACGCGGCGTAATAAAGGTGATCGCCACCCCATCGCGCCCAGCCCGGCCCGTGCGACCAATCCGGTGGACATAGCTTTCGGGATCGGTCGGCACGTCGTAATTGATAACGTGGCTTACTTCGGCGATATCAAGGCCGCGCGCAGCGACGTCGGTCGCGACCAGCACATCGAGCTGGCCCTCGCGAAACCGGCGCATCACCCGATCGCGCACCGCTTGGCTCAGATCGCCGTGGAGCGACTCGGCGGCATAGCCGCGCCCTTGCAGCCGTTCGCCAATATCGTCGGCCTCTTGGCGAGTGCGGCAGAAGACGATCGCCAACTGCGGCATCTCGGCGTCGAGCACCCGGCACAGCGCATCGAGCTTATCACGGGCCAGCACCTCGTAATAGAGCTGGCGAATGCGCGGCGCCGCCAACTGCTCAGCCGCAATGCTCACCCGCACCGGCTGGCGCGTGTAGCGCAAGGTCAGATTCTGCACGGCGGGGGGCAAGGTCGCCGAGAAGAGTGCCGTCTGCCGCTCGGCGGGAACCAGTTGCAGGATCGCCTCAAGCTCCTCGGCGAAACCCATATCGAGCATCTCGTCGGCCTCGTCGAGCACGACCATCCGCAGATGGGCAAAGCTGAGCGAGCCACGGCGAAGATGATCGAGCACTCTGCCCGGCGTACCGACCACAATTTGCACCCCTTGCGCCAGCCCGCGCAACTGCCGTTCGATCGGCTGGCCGCCGTAAATCGGCAATACCCGCAGCGCCCGATGGCGGCCATAGCGATGGATCGCCTCGGCCACCTGTACGGCCAGCTCGCGCGTCGGCGCTAATACCAGCGCCTGCACGGCGAGATCATCCGTCACCCGTTCAATCATAGGCAGCGCAAACGCTGCCGTCTTCCCAGTGCCGGTCTGGGCCTGCGCGATCACATCGCGACCGGCAAGTAACAGTGGAATGGTCTGTGCCTGAATCGGGGTCGGTTCGTCATAGCCCAACCCGCTCAAGGTAGCGATCAGCGCATCGCTCAGGCCCAACTCAGCAAACGTCGTCATGGTGTTCCGTTTCACAAATACAATCATTGTTGCGGCATAAAATACGCCACACAGGGCTAGTATTATAGCATATATTTCGTTCTTGAGAAGCCCCTTTCGGCGAAGGCGCACATCGCAAAAATAAGATCTTCACGCCGCTTGGCTGAGTATGGTATGCTATAAACGCTAGACAAGGAATTATTTTTTTCAAGCATCTGTCGGTAGATGCTTTTGCGGGCAATGCAGTGGGGACGTGACATGACAGCACCGGCCCGAATCCTCGTTGCCGAAGACGAACCAGATGTAGGCATGCTCCTGCAGGAGATACTGGTCAGTGAGGGCTATGATGTGGAGCTTGTCACGAACGGCGACCAATTGGTACGGCGCGCGCAGGAGCAACCGCCGGATCTGATTATCGCTGACTTGCTCATGCCCCTGATGGATGGGCTGGAAGCGATACGCCAGTTGCGCAATGATACCCGCACTGCCAATTTGCCGATGCTGATCTTGACTGCCGTTGGCGAATCGGCGCGTGTTGTAGAGGGGTTGGAAACCGGCGCTGACGATTACATTGTCAAGCCGTATGACCGCGAAGTGTTACTGGCGCGGGTGCGTTCGCACCTGCGCCGGGCGGCGCAATTGCCGACCCGTAACCCGCTGACCGGTCTGCCCGGCAACGTCGCGATTCAGGCTGAGATCAGCCGCCAACTCGAACAGCAGGGCGTATTTGCCTTGATGTATATTGATCTCGACAATTTTAAAGCGTTCAACGATGTCTATGGGTTTGCCCGCGGTGATCGGGCGATCCATCTGTTAGCCAGCGTCTTGCAAGAGCAGATTGATCCCGGTGACTTCCTTGGTCACATTGGCGGCGATGATTTTGTCATTCTCCACTTCGGCACAGACCCCGAAGCGTTGTGCCAGACCATCATCCGGGTCTTTGATGAGCGAATCCGTTCCCTCTACGATGAAGGCGACTTGCAGCGCGGGTATTTGATCGCGACCGATCGCTACGGCGTGCCGCGCCAGTTTGGTATTACCAGCCTGTCAATCGCTGTCGTGACGACGTATCTGCGTTCGTTTGCCACTGTTGATGAGATGAGCCGGGTTGCGGCTGAACTCAAGCAGGCGGCCAAGCAGGTTTCTGGCAGCAGTTACAAGATCGACCGGCGGAGTGATAGCGCCCCGGCCAGCCCGCTTACCGATCGGCGCAGCAGTAATCCGCCCGATGCCCTGATCGTATGCCGGAATGAAGTTGCGCGGGCCGCGATTGTCGCCACGCTGAATGTGCGCGGCTACCGGTTGCTGATCGCCGACACTGAGGTTGCGGCCCAAGGCTTGCTGGCCCACCGTCCGCATCCTTGTCTGGTGGTGGCCGAAGTGATTGATGCGGCCTCCCTCGCCCTTTGGCAACAACTCACCCATAACGCCCCGCTGATCGCACTCATTCACGATCAGGCCGCCGCTACCGCTGCCCGTGCCGCCGGCGCCGTGGCCGCCGTATGGTTGGGCAATAATCCGCTTGACCTCTCCGATCAGTTGCAAACTGCATTGGCAGCATTAGCCAGCGATCCGGAATGACGCGCTTGACACTAGTCCGCTCGCCTGTTAGCATGCACGGCGTTTGAAGCGACTGGAAGCGCGTATCGTTGTATCCTCGCAGCGACGTTGCCGGGCAATGTCGCTGCCATTGGGAGCGTTGAGCATGGATGTGTCCGAACTGCTGAGTCGCGGCGTTGCCGAAGTCATTGTCGAAAGCGAATTACGCGCTCGCCTGCAAAGCGGGACGCCGCTGCGCCTGAAACAAGGGTTCGATCCGACCAAGCCCGATATGCACATCGGGCACGCGGTGGGTCTGCGTAAATTGCGCGCCTTTCAAGAGTTGGGCCATCAGGTTGTGCTGATCGTCGGCGATTGGACGGCGCAGATTGGCGATCCGAGCGGGCGTGATGAAACGCGCACGCGCTTGTCGGCAGCTGAGGTGCGCGCTAACGCCGAGACCTATATGGAGCAGTTTTTCCGGGTGGTTGACCGCCAACGCACCGAGGTGCGCTGGCAGAGCGAGTGGTTTGGCCAGTTTACGCTGGAAAACGCGCTTGATTTGGCCGGACGCTTCACGCTGGCCCAGATGCTGTCTCACGAGACCTTCCGCAAACGCTACGAGACTGGCGCGCCGCTGACGATTCTCGAACTGATGTACCCGATGCTGCAAGCCTACGACTCGGTCGCGATTAAGGCCGATGTCGAGTTTGGCGGCACTGACCAGAAGTTTAACATTCTGGCCGGGCGCGAACTGATGGCGCAGTTGGGTATGACGCCGCAGCAGGTCTTCCTTGTGCCGCTCATTCCCGGCACCGACGGGCGCAAGATGTCGAAGACGTTTAACAATACGGTCGATATTCGCATGCCGCCTGCCGAGATGTACGGTCGGATTATGTCAATGAGTGACGAGGTTTTGCCACTCTATTTTGAAGTGCTGACCGACGTGCCGATGGCCGAGGTTCACGAGATGAAGACGGCAATGGCCGCCGGGCAGGTCAATCCCCGCGATCTCAAGATGCGGCTGGCGCGCGAGATTGTGGCCCAGTTCCACGACCCGGCGGCGGCGGCGGCAGCCGAAGCGGCCTTCATCCGCCAGTTTGTCGAGCGTGAGTTGCCGGAAGATATTCCGAACTTTGCCATTGAAGCGCCTACCGGCATTGTTGAGGTGCTAGTCGCCACTGGCCTTGCGCCGAGCAAGAGCGAAGCGCGCCGTTTGATCGACGGCGGTGGTGTGCGCGTCGATGGCGAGCGGGTGGATGAGTATACACTGACCCTCAACCCCGGCGCGAACGTGGTGGTGCAAGTGGGCCGGCGCAAGTTTGTGCGCGTGGTGTAGGGACGCCCGGCGACGCGGCTTCAAAGCGCGCCCGCCGTCCACACAATCAGCAGTGCCCCATCCCGCACCTGCACCCGCGCCGGCGTTGCCGTGATGACATTGCTCACGCCGCGCGCCCGGTCGTGCAGCAACGAGCCGTTGCGCAAAGGGTACGCTAAGCCTTCGGTGGTGATGCCATGCGCATCACCGCCGAACGGCAGCAGCGAGACGGTATCGCCAATCGCGCCGGGGATCACACTCTCGTCACGCACGAGCCAAATCTGTTGCGGGAATTCGATCAGCCGCACCTGCCGCTCACGCAGCTCAGCCATCCCTAACAACGACACATTGGCCAACGACTGATCCCACCTCCCGCCGAGCGCGCCGATTATGTCGATCCGGCTCGCACCAAGGTTCACCGCTGCGAGTAACGCCAACTCTAAATCGGTCTCATCTTTATCGGGACGGTGGCGCTCAATCGTGACCCCCTGCGTTTGATACGCAGCCAAGGCCTCGGCTGCGATCGAATCGAGATCGCCGATCAGCAGATGCGGCGTATAGCCGTGGGCAAAGAGCGCCGTACCGCCGCCATCAGCGGCAATCACCCGATCGGCAGCCGCCAGCAGATGCCGGTACGGCGCGAAATCAAGTCCCGGCGCATTCGCCACAATCACAACATACATCGCTCTCAACCTTGCATCCCGTACGGGCACAGCGCCGCTGTGCCCCCGTTATCCAACCACCAACGCCGCTACCCCAAACCCGCCAATAATGATTCCCGACACCACATTGATCACCCGCAACATCGGCGGCGTGACACGCCCACGCACAAACCCCACCCCGCCGCTCAGAATCGTCCACCACAATGCCGAGCCAAGCGCAACCCCGGCCACCAAAGCCAAGCCGGCCCAGCCGCCGGCGCTCAGCCCAAGACCGGCGAAAATCACGGTAAAGATCAGGATCGTCGCCGGGTTGGTGAGGGTCAAGAAGAGGGTAGAGACATACGCGCCGAGCAGTCCCCGTTTGGTCGGTTCGGGTTGGGCGACAATCGGCTGCGGTTGCGCCCGCATCGTGGTCAGACCGATCCAGAGCAACGCCACGCCACCCACGATACGCAAGATCGGGCTGATGCCAAGCAGCCACAGACTGAGCGCCTGCAAGCCCAACGCCGCGATCGAACCATAGAGCGCATCAGCCGTTGCCGCACCCAACCCGCTGATAAAGCCGGCGATCCGGCCATCGGTTATCGTCTGTCTAATACACAGCAGACCGATGGGGCCGACCGGCGCCGCGATCGCCAACCCAAACAGCACCCCGCGAATGAACAGTTCGATCATCATCTTCCCTTCTTTTCGGCGCATTATACGCGATCTCGCCTGATTCGCTCTCGGCAAAAGGATGTATACTGAAGGCATTGGTTCACCTTTGCACTAGTTCAAGAGGCTCGCTATGCCTGAACTGCGCCGCGTGGCGATCTTTACCAACGAATACCCGCCGTACATCTACGGCGGGGCCGGAGTTCATGTCGAATATCTGAGCCAAGCCCTTGCGCGGATTGTGCCGGTTGAGGTGCGCTGTTTCGGCGATCAGCGGGTTGATGATCCGAATCTGACCGTGCGTGGCTATCCGCGCTGGGAAGAGTCGCGCCAGAACACCGACCCGCGTTTCACCAGCGCGGTTGATGCGGTGGCCCGCTCGCTGGCGATGGCGAAAGACAATCTCGATGCCAGCGTGGTGCATTGCCACACGTGGTATACCGATCTGGCCGGTCTTTTCGCCAGTAAGCTATGGGGCATTCCGTATGTGTTGACGATTCACTCGCTCGAACCGCTGCGCCCGTGGAAGGTTGAGCAATTGGGCAACGCCTACCACCTCAGTTCGTGGATCGAGCGCACCGCAATCGAGCAGGCTAACGCGGTGGTGGCGGTCTCGCAAGAGACGCGGAATGATATTCTGCGGCTGTTTAATGTCGATCCGGCCCGCGTGCATGTCATCTACAACGGGATCGATCTGTATGAGTACCGCAAAACGAGCGCGACCGCTGCGCTCGAACGGTACGGGGTTGATCCAAGTCGCCCGTTCGTGCTGTTTGTGGGGCGGATTACGCGCCAAAAGGGGATCATCCATCTGGTCAACGCCATCCCGCAGATCGATCCGGCGGCGCAGGTGGTGCTCTGCGCCGGCGCACCCGACACCGAAGAGATTGGAATTGAGATGGAAGAGCGGGTGGCGGCGGTGAGCGCACAGCGGCCCGGCGTGATCTGGATCCGCGAGATGTTGCCGCGCCAAGACGTGATCCAGTTCTATTCGCACGCCGCGGTCTTCTGCTGCCCCAGCGTGTATGAGCCGTTTGGGATTATCAATCTGGAAGCGATGGCCTGCGAGACGGCAGTGGTCGCCTCAGCGGTCGGCGGGATCAAAGAGGTGGTAGTACCGGAAGAGACTGGCTTGCTGGTTGACCCCAACCTCAAACCGGGCAGCTTCGATCCAGTCGATCCGGCGGCGTTTTCGGCTGAGCTGGCGGCGGCAATCAACCGGTTGCTGGCCGATCCGGCGTTGCGCGAACGATTCGGCCAAGCCGGCCGGCGGCGGGTCGAGCAGGTCTTTAGTTGGGATGCCATCGCCCAGCAGACGGTGGCGCTGTACCGGTCGTTGTTATCGTAGTGCCGCACGGCTGTGCGGCTGTACCAATATGGCGGATAAATAAATATGATGTAGCGCCGCACGGCCGTGCAGCTCCCATTATGGCCGTTCAAATCGTTATTATCGTAGCACCGCACGGCCGTGCGGCTCCATCATGGCCGTTCAAACGGTTGGCCGAGGGCGGCGGGGGCAGTGGCGCGCAGCCGGTTGATCGCGCTGAGCAAGGGCCGTTGCCATAGCTGCGGCAAGGTCGCTACCCGGCGCATTGCTGCCGGTGACGAGGCCAGATTGACCAAAGCTAGCACGAAGATCATCAACACAAACGGAGCCACCTGCACGATTTGGGTAGGGATGTTCGGCAATGCGCTCTGCGAGCGGGTGGCGACAATCTCGAGCGCCGCGAAGAGGTAGCATCCCAACGCCACCCGCCACGGTCGCCAGCCGCCAAAGATCACGATCGCCAGCACAATCCAGCCGGCACCAAAGGTATGGCGGTAGCTCCATCCTTGCTTGAGATCGAGCGAAAAGGCCGCGCCGGCAATGCCCACTAAGGCGCCGCCAGCGATCAATAGCGCATAACGCCAGCGGGTAACATCCACGCCACGAGCATACACCGCCGCTGGCCGCTCGCCGAGTGCGCGCACGATCAAGCCAAGCCGGGTGCCGTAGAGCAGATACGCTGTGGCCGGAATGATCAGAAAACTGGCGTAGATCACCGGGTCGTGACGAAAAAAGAGTGTGCCCAACACTGGCATATCGGCCAGCGCGGGAATTGGTGTAAAGGGCACCGCCGGGCCAGGCACCCGCACAAACGGCATACCGAGAAACGACGAGAGATCGGTGCAGAGCAGCGCCAACACAAAGCCGACCGCCGTCTGTGACTGGCCGAGGGTCAGACTGAAGAGGCCGAGCACCGCGGCAACCGCAGCGCCGACCAGCGCCGCCGCCGCAAAACCCAACAGCAGATTGCCGGTGGTCAACGCCACCGCAAAGCCGGTCATCGCCGCTAACAGCATCGTTCCATCGAGCGAGAGGTTAATCACACCGGCCCGCTCGCTGAGCGTCTCGCCCATCGCGGCGATAACCAGTGGCGAGGCAGCGGCTAGCACAGCGGCGAGATCGATCCAAAGTTGATCCATAGCGAACCCACTCTGATGTGACGGTTAACGCACCCGCGCGCGGGCAACCAACGCAAACAGCACCAGCGCACCCTGTAAGACTCCGGCAATTGCGCTATCAATCCCTAACGTCAACGGCAATTGAATGCTGCCGACGGTAAAGGAAGCGAAGGCGACTGCAATCGGCAACAGCCAGCGCGGATCAGCCCGTGCCAACAGCGCCACCAACAACCCCAGCAACCCAATCCCGCTCGAAATATTGGGGATCAGCGCGTGATGCACGGCCACGACCTGCAACATCCCAGCGATGCCGGCCAACGCGCCGCAAGCGGCCAACGTCTCGGCCATGCGGCGGAAAGCAGCCACCCCCAACCTCCCGGCAGCCGCCGGATTGAGGCCCACCGCGCGCACCTCTAACCCCCAGCGCGTTTTAGTCAATGCCCACCAAACGACCGCTAATGCAAGCAGTGCAAGCACTGGCGCAGCAGGCGCCAAGCGCAGCCGGTCGATCGTCGGCAGCCAGAGATCGCGCGGCAACAGATCGGTGCCCGATAGCGAGGCCGAGGTTTGCCGTCGCCATGGCCCCAGCACCAAATAGAGCACCAGCCCGCTGGCGAGAAAATTCATACCCAAGCCGGCGAAGATCTCGCTGACGTTGGCATACCGGCGCAAGGCGGCGATCAGCAAGGCCCACAACGCGCCACCGGCGGCGCCGCTCAGGCCAGCCAGCAGCCAGAGCAGGAGCGGCGGCCAATCAGGCCAGAGGCGCAACGGCGCCATCGCTGCAATCGCGCCGGCGATCATCTGCCCCTCGACGCCGAGATTGTACAGGCCGCCGGCAAAGGTGATGCTCAGCCCTACCGCGCACAACAACAGCGGCGCAGCCAGCATGATCATATCGCTCAGCCGCACTGGCGTGCTGAATGCGCCAAACAACACGAGGCGATACGCCTCTAACGGCGAGACGCCGGTGCTGAGCAAGGCCAGCGTGGTGAGGGCAAAGGCAGCAACCAAGGCTAGCAAGGGCCGGGTGAAGTTGGCCGCCAATTTCAACCGATCTGTCCGCATTTCGTCACGTCCATAGCAATGTATGACTGTTTACCGCACAGCTATCGCGCCACATCAGCCAGCGTATCAAAGCCAACCCCGCCGATCAACTCGGCCAAGCGACTCGCCGAGAGCAGCGCGCGCGGTATCGGCGGCCCGATCCGGCCGGCAAAACAGACGATCACCTCGTCGCTGTATTCCATAATCTCATCGAGATCGGGCGAGGAGAAGATGATACAACACCCATCATCACGGCGCGCTTGCAACCGGCTCCAAATCGCACGGGCCGAGGCGACATCAAGACCGCGGGTTGGTTGCTCGGCCAGAATGCCGCGCGCAGTGGACGGAATGAGGGCAAGCATCGCCCGCTGCTGATTACCGCCAGAGAGGGAGGCAATCGGTGTCACCGGTGTTGCCTTGATCTGATACTCGGCAATCGCCTGCCGGGCCAGCTCTTCGGCGCGGCGGCGATCAACCAACAACCCATCGTGTTGGAGTAACGCAAAGTGATCGGCCAACGACAACGCGCCGATCATACCATCGTGCAACCGGTCAGCCGGCAGATATTCCACCCCGGCTTGGCGAAACGCAATCGCTCCGGCGCCGGTCAAATCACGTCCATTCACCAACACCTGCCCGCGATCAGGCGTTTGCTGGCCGGCCAGCAGGCGCAACAAGACCTGCTGGCCGCTGCCATCGAGACCGGCTAAACCGATAATGCGCCCAGCGGCAAAGCAGTGGTTCAGATCGACCAAGTGCAAGGCGCCGCTGCGGGCCGTGACGTGGCGCAATTCCCAGACTGGCGGCGCATCAATGGCCGGCAAGGGGCGATAGATCGGCGGTGCAGCGCCAGACTCACCAAACATCAACGACAGCAGATACTCTTGGGGTTGCGGCATCGGCAACTGGCCGGGAGGCACGACGTGACCGTTACGCAAAACGGTCACGGTATGGCAGAGGTCGGCCACCTCTTCCAGCTTATGCGACACAAACAGCATGGTGCGGCCTTCAGCGGCGATCTGGCGTAATGCCGCAAACAAGGCCCGCGCCTGCGCTGCTGTAATGCCGGTGGTTGGCTCATCAAGAATCAACACCTGCGCACCGCACAACAGCAAGCGCATAATCTCAACTTGTTGGCGCTGGCCAATCGTCAACTGGTCGAGCCGCGCCGCTGGATCAACCGGAAACCCCAACCGTCCGGCTAGCTCAAGCAGCGCCGTCTGCGCAGCGCGGCGCGAACGAAACACCCCCGGCGGCGCCGCGCAGAGCAGATTTTCCAGCACGGTGAATGCCGGAATATCGAGCGGCTCTTGCTGCACCATACCCACACCGGCTGCCAGCGCATCACCCGGCCCGCGCAGACGGCGGGGAGTATCGTTAAACACGATCCGCCCTTCGTCAGGCTGAATGTAGCCGGACAACAGCTTCATCAGCGTGCTCTTGCCAGCGCCATTTTCGCCCAGCACGCCGTGGATCTGGCCGGCGGCGAAAGAAACCGTCAACCGGTCATTTGCGCAAACCGGGCCAAACCGTTTGGTCAGGTTTTCAACCGCGATATGCATGATTTCGGCAAAATAATTGGTAGAGACGGCCGGCCGGCCGTCTCTACCAATTATTATTTGTTTTTACGGCGCGCTTTGGCCCTCGATGCCAGCCAACAACTGCTGGGTATACCAAATCGTCTTGTCGTCGGCGACCTGCCCTTCCGGCACGAACACGGTACCGTCCTGATAGAACAGCGGGCCGGTGAACAGGTTCAGGCTGCCGTCAGCCAGCTTAGCGATAAACTCGTCGAGCTTGGCCGCATTCTCGGCACTGAGGGCAGGGCCTTTAACAAACCCGATCATGCTGGTATCAGGATCGTTGATATTGCTCCAATTCGGCCCCGTCCACTCCCATGCCGATTCCCACTTGCCGGCGCGGGCCAGCTCCACCAGCCGCTTGTAGTCAGGCCCCCAGTTAAAATAGGGCACACCGAGACACACCGCCTCACCTTGCGCACAGGCGCCGGCAAAATCGTACGGAACGGCAAACACCCGCTTGCCGGCTTGAGTCGCCTTATTCGCCTCGACAATCCCCTCAGTGGTATCAATGCCAGAGAGGATCACATCGTAACCCTCATTAATGAAGTCGTTCGCCACCTTGGTGGGGTCGAGGGTCACGCCGGGGATGTTGAACCAGAAACCGATCCACGTCACCTTAAACGCCAGCTCGCTGGCCGGGCGGCCACGGTAGGTTTCCCAGCAATAGCGCGCACCGAGGTAGGTCGAGTTGACCAAGCGGCGGGTTTCGGGGTCGATCAGCGGGCCGAGGTATGCCAGCTTGCCGGCTTCAGTGGTCAGGGCCGCCGCGCAACCGGCAATCATCTTACCGTACTCCATCCGGCCCATCAGATTGCGCAGGTTCGGCGGCGCTTCGCCGGTCAGCGCCTTATCGCCGGAGGCATGGATAAAGAACACATCAGAGTGTGCCGCCGCCGCGATGTTGGTGCCATCGGCGAACTCAGCCGAGTTGGTGATGATCAACTTCGCCCCTTGCCCGATCAGTTCTTCGATTGCCTGCTCGACCTTGACATTCGGACGATCAGCCGGATTGACCTTGTCGATGTAGATGAACTTGACGCCGGGCACCTTCTCGACCACATACTGGGCGCCTTCGTAGTGGGCCTGATTCCAGCCGCCGTCATTGATCGGCCCGACCAGCACCATGCCGAAGACAAACTCTTCAGCCGGAGCTGCCGGAGCGGCAGTTGGTTCAGCAGTGGGAACCGCGGTCGGCTGAGCAACCGGCTGCGTGCCGCATGCCGTCAGGATCAGGCTGATCAGCGTGAGGACCAACACCAGCCAAGGGACAGAACGGTTTCTCATCGGTCAACTCCTTGTAGAATCTGCAAACCTTGCACCATAACAACGAAGCGGCGCAACTAATGACAACGGCGGTCATCGCTGCGCCGAGACGGTTTTGCGCAGATTCGCACCTCAGACGGGGAGGGATCCCTGCCGGCTGCATTGCCGATCAGGACGCTATCTGGAGCGCCCGATTACAAGGCGAGTATAGCCGAGATAGGCGTGGCTGTCAATTGCGCAGGGAGTGGGGGAAAGGAAGCGCCAGCAGGTCATCTTTGGGCGAACTGTCAGGACTGTGATATACTAGCGGTATCTGTTCGCCTTCACCAAGAAAGGGCCGCTTATGAATAGCCGTTTGCTGATTCGTGCGGTCCTGCTGTGCATCTTTCTTTTCCCATCAACGCCTATGCATGCAGCCAGCCCAATATGTTTCGAGGACGTTGCGGAGTGTGTCGATGCGCACTTTGCCGATTTTTGGCAGCGCAACGATCGCCATGCGATCAGCGGGCAGAGCGGCAATGCCGCGCGCATCTTTGGCTACCCGATCGGGCCGGCGCGGATCGAGGCAGTTGATGGCGTCGCTGTGTTAGCCCAACCCTTCGAGCGCGTCATTATGCAGCAGCCGTTGGGCAACACCGATCCAGCCAACATCACACTCCAAATGACCGGCAGGGAACGGCTCACCCAGCTTGGCCGCGCTCCTACTCTGCCAGCTAAACCGCCAACGACCGTACCACCGGATTGCCGGCTCTTTGCTGAGACCGGTTTGAGCCTCTGCGGCGAGTTTCGTACCTTTTGGGAAAGCAATGGCCTCAACCTCGACAACGAACGTGGATACACTGATGCCGAGCGGATTGCGCTCTTCGGGTTGCCGATCAGTGAGACGAAGCGGGAGCCGGCGGCTGATGGCAGCACGAACCGCTACCTTACCCAGTGGTTCGAGCGCGCCCGCTTGCAGATCGACGGTGTGACCAGACAAATCATTGTGGCGCCATTAGGCCGTGATGTGACGAGTAATCGCGCCAATCCGCCGCTGTTGCCGCGTAACATAGGGGTGATGGTCCATCCGGCAACCCTCACCGCCGGGAGCGCGCTTGCTGCGCGCGGCAGCGGCTACAGCCACGACCGCTGGGTCAGCGTCACCGTGTTTCGAGCTGATGGCAGTAGGGTACTGGTTGCTGAGCGGGTCGAGCTGGCGAGTGGCGGCTTCACCGAGACCTACTGTTACCTCACGCCAGCCGATGCGATTCCCGGCACTTGGGTGATCGCCTTTGATGGCGTTGATAGCGGACGGCGCACAATCGGCTTTTTCCGCGTGATAACAACCGGCGAACCAAACCGCACCTGTCCTGAGATGATCACGCCCGTGCCGCGCAGCAGGTGATATTGATTGCATCTGCAACGGTATGCTACAATACCGGCTAGTTCGTTCTTCAGGTATTGGGGTACCGTTATGCAACTGCCACGTGCAAGCGGCATTTTGCTCCATCCCTCATCGCTCCCCGGCCCATGGGGCATCGGCGATCTGGGACCGATGGCGTACCGGTTTGTCGATTTTTTGGCGGCAGCGGGTCAAACCCTCTGGCAGGTGTTGCCGCTCGGCCCGACCGGTTACGGTGATTCGCCCTATCAGTGCTTTTCGGCCTTTGCCGGTAATCCACTGCTGATTAACATCGATGATCTGATTGACCACGGTTTACTGACCTCAGCCGAAGCGCACGCGGCGCTCGGCGGCTTGCCGGGCGATCGGGTGGATTTCGGCGCGCTGATCCCGGCCAAGCAAGCGTTGCTGCGCAGCAGCTTCGAGCGGTTCCGCAGCAGGAACGGAACCCACTTTCACCAAGCATATACCGCCTTTTGCGCCGCGAATGCCGAATGGCTAGCCGATTACGCTTTGTTTATGGCGATCAAAGAGGCGCAGGGCGGCGGGAGCTGGCATAACTGGCGACCCGAACTGCGTGACCGGCGGCCCGTGGCGCTAGAGTGGGCCCACCGCGAACTGGCTGGCGTGATTGAGTATCACCAATACGTGCAGTTTCTCTTCTTCCGCCAATGGCAGGCGCTGAAGGAGTATGCCAATCAGCGCGGGGTGCTGATTATCGGCGACGCGCCAATCTTCGTCGCCGACGATAGCGCCGATGTGTGGGCCAACCGCGACCTCTTTTTCCTCGATGCCAATGGGATGCCAACGGTGGTGGCCGGCGTGCCGCCGGATTATTTCAGCGCCACCGGCCAACGCTGGGGCAATCCGCTCTACCGATGGGAGAAGATGGCTGCAACCGGGTATCGCTGGTGGGTGGCGCGGATGCGGCAGGCCTTCACGCTGTATGACGTGCTGCGCCTCGACCATTTTCGTGGCTTTGAAGCCTACTGGGAGGTGCCGGCCAGCGCGCCGACGGCGATCGAAGGCCGCTGGGCGCCGGGGCCGGGGGCTGATTTGTTCAAGACCTTACAGGCTGAATTGGGTGATCTACCGATCATTGCCGAAGACCTTGGCCTGATTACGCCGGAAGTTGACGCGCTGCGGCTCGCCTTTGACCTGCCCGGCATGAAGGTCTTGCAGTTTGCATTCGGCGACGACGCGACCAACCCGTATCTGCCGCATAACTACACCGCGAATTATGTCGTCTATACTGGTACCCACGATAACGATACCAGTGTGGGTTGGTTTACGACGCTCGATGCCAACACTCGCGCCGCCGTGCTGACCTACCTTGGCCGCGATGAGCAGACGGTGGATATTGCGTGGGATCTGATGCGGCTGGGGTTGGTGTCGGTCGCTAACTATGCGATTACGCCGCTGCAAGATGTCTTGCGGCTCGGCTCAGAGGCGCGCATGAATACTCCCGGCCGGTTAGGCGGCAATTGGGCATGGCGCTGCCCGGCAGAGGCCTTGAGCGAGGAGTTAGCCCGCCAATTGCGCCAGCTCACCCGCGCCTACGGGAGGCTTCAGCCGGCAAAGACCTGACCGTCTTCGATGCGAAAGCGGCGGGCGGCAGCAAGAAAATCGGCACTGAAATCGCTCAGATCGGTGGCGGTGAGCAGGGTCTGCTGGCCGGGACGCTGGATGATGTCGAGGAGATGCGCGCGGCGTTGGGCATCGAGTTCGCTCAACACATCATCGAGCAGCAACACCGGCGCATCGCCGCCACGCTGGCGCATCAACTCGGCCTCGCCGATCTTGAGCGCCAGCGCGATCGAGCGTTGCTGGCCGCGCGATCCATACCGGCCCAGATCGATCCCGGCGACGCGGAAGATCAGATCGTCGCGGTGCGGGCCGCAGAGGGTCTGGCCGCGAGCAATCTCATCGGCGCGCTGAGCTGTGAACGCGCGCCGCAGTCGCTCGGCCAAGCCGCCAGCATCACGCGCCTCCCCCAGATCGCAACTCGCTTCATATTCGATTTGCACCTCGTGTTCGCCGCCGCTGATCGCGCGGTAGAGCGGGCCGACCAAGGCTCCCAATTCAACCACGGCCCGCAACCGCTCGGCCGACAGATAGCCGCCGGCAGCGGCCAGTTCCTGATCCCAAAAGGCTAATTCGGCATCGACATTGCGCGGCAGCCGGCGTTGTTCGCGCCATGCGCGCAGCAAGCTGTTGCGCTGGAGCAGAATCTTTTGATAGTGGGCCAAGGTGCGCACATAGTGTGGATCGAGTTGTGAGAGAGTTATGTCAAGATAGCGCCGCCGTTCGGCGGGCGGGCCGTCAACCAGCGTCAGATCGGCGGGAGTAAACAGCACCACCCGCAACTGGCCAATCAGATCAAGCGCCCGCGCCAGGCGCTTATCGATCCGCACCAACTTCTGCGCGCCATTGACCGGCTGGCCCTCATCATCAGTGCGGCGCTGCACCAGCACCTCCAGCCGCACCGGCCCGATCCGGCGTTCCACCTCGGCGGCAATACGGGCAAACGGCGGCGTCCCTGCTTCGCCAACCGCATCCCACCGCACCAATTCGCGATCGCTGCTGAGCCGGGGCGAACGAGTCGTAGCGAGATAAAAGATCGCTTCGAGCAGGCTGGTCTTGCCGGCAGCGTTGGGGCCGTACAAGAGAATCGTCGCCGGCGGCAAGGCCAAATCCTGCCGCCGGTAGTTGCGGAAATCGCGCAAAGCCAGATGATGGACGTACATACGCAGAAGCGGGCTACACCCGCGCACCGAGGCGCAAATCGCGCAGAGCGCGCAGATTGGCACAGCCGCTACAGAACATTGCGACCCGCAGCTCGCGAATAAATGCGCTCAGACCTTCGACCACCGCTTCAGCGCCGCGCTCGTTGATCGCATCGAACAGGGCCGGGCGAGCGGTGCCGGCCAGATCGGCCCCTAACGCAACCGCCTTGGCGACGTCAACACCACTGCGCACCCCGCCTGAAGCGATCAAGGTCACATCGGGCAGGGCCGCACGCACCTCGCGCACGCACTCGGTGGTGGGCAAGCCCCAGTCGGCGAACGCACCCGCCACCCGGCGGCCAGTATCGTTGGGTTGGCGGAAGCGTTCCACCTCGCTCCAACTGGTGCCGCCAGCGCCGGCTACATCGATAATCCGCACGCCAACCTCGTAGAGCCGGATCGCGTCGGCAGCACCGATCCCGTTGCCGACCTCCTTCACGATCACCGGCACTTCCAGCCGGCGGCAGACCTCTTCGATCTTGGCCAGCAACCCTTTGAAATTGACGTCACCTTCCGGCTGCACCGCTTCTTGCAGCGGATTAAGGTGCAAAATCAGCGCGTCAGCCTCGATCATTTCGACCACGCGGCGGCAATGATCGACGGTAAAGCCGTAGTTGAGCTGCACGGCGCCGACATTAGCCAGCAGCGGGATGCGTGGCGCAACCCGGCGCACCTGATAGGTGCTGGCAAGACGCGGATCCATGACCGCGGCTCGTTGCGAGCCGACCCCCATCGGTAGACCGAGATGCTCGGCGGCTTCGGCCAGCGCAAGGTTGATCTTCTCGGCGCTAGAGGTGCCGCCAGTCATTGAGCTGATCAGCAGCGGCGCAGCGATCGGCTTGCCGAGAAAGGTGGTGCGCGTGTCAACCTCGTTGAGATCGAGTTCGGGCAGCGCACGGTGGGGCAAGCGGTAGGCGGCGAAACCGGTGACGACACCCTTGGCAGCGACATCTTCGTTTAGCACAATCCGAATGTGATCAACTTTGCGCGATTCGGTTTTGTCATCACCGGGCATAGGGAACTCCTGAGACAAACAAGGGGGAAGGAAACCGGCAATTTCACCCCTTTAGAGCGATCATACCAACAAACAAGAGGTGCGTCAAACGAGGGAGTGGGGATTGGGCAGTAGGGAGTTGGGACACAAATTGATACAATCGGCTACAATAGCCTCAGGATCTTGCTAGCGTGGCGTTATCATCGTGAGGGGAATATGACGGCTACAGCCACCGTTGTCATCTGTGGGGCGGGGATTGCCGGGGTTGCGTTGGCCCATCAGTTGGCGGTTGTGAATGGCTGGTGCGATGTGGCGCTGGTCGAAGCCGGTGATCCGCTAGCGCTGACCAGTGATAAATCGACCGAATGTTACCGCAACTGGTGGCCGGATGCGGCGATGGTGGCGTTGATGAACCGCAGCATTGACCGGCTCGAGGAATGGGCGCTCGCGAGCGCGAACCGCATCCGGCTCAACCGGCGCGGCTACCTCTACGCAACAGCCGATGAGCGGCGAGTCGCGCAGTGGCAAGCGCAAGCCGAGCAGGCAGCGCGCCACGGAGCTGGCCCATTCCGCATCCACGATCGCGCCGATACCGATTACCAACCCACGAGCGGGCACGACTGGCGTGCCGCACCGGATGGCGCTGATGTGCTGCTCGATCCTGAGCTGATCCGGCGGCATTTCCCCGCCCTCCATCCGGCCACGGTGGCCGTGTTGCATACCCGGCGTTGCGGCTGGCTGAGCGCGCAACAACTCGGGACGATGTTGCTGGAAGAGGCGCGCGCCGCCGGGGTGACGCTCGTGCGCGGGCAGGTGACGGCGGTGGCACAGACCGGCGGACGGGTTAACGGCGTCACCATCGCCACTGCCGGAGGCACCCAGCAGATCGCCACCCCGCGCTTCGTGAACGCCGCCGGCCCGCATTTAGTTGCCGTTGGTAAACTGCTTGGCATCGAACTGCCGGTGCATAATCAGCTCCACCTCAAAGCCGCCTTCGCTGACCCATTGGGAGTTGTGCCGCGCACCGCGCCGCTGCTGATCTGGGCCGACCCAGTGCAACTCGACTGGAGCGCAGACGAACGGGACGAACTGCTGGCCGATCCGGCGACGGCGTGGCTGGCCGGCCCGCTGCCGGCGGGGGTGCATTGCCGGCCCGAAGGCGAAGGCAACAGCCAGCAGGTGCTGGTGCTCTGGGACTACCACCCGCACGATCCGGCTCTGCGCGCGGCGCGCTTCCCCATACCGCTCGACGACAGCTTCTTCGAGATCGCGCTGCGTGGCATGGCAACAATGCTGCCCGGCTTGCGCGCCTACCGCGACCGGCTGCCGCGGGCCTACCTTGACGGCGGTTACTACACCTGCACTCCGGAAAACCGGCCCCTGATCGGGCCGCTGCCGATCGAAGGGGCCTTCGTGATTGGGGCGCTAGCCGGCTACGGGATCATGGCCGCCGCCGCCGCTGCCGAACTCCTCGCAGCGCACATGACCGGCGCGCCGCTACCCGCTTACGCCGCCGCCTTCCACCCGGCCCGCTACGCCGACCCAGCCTACCGGGCGCAATTGGCGCATTGGGGTGAGACCGGGCAGTTGTGAGGGGGTAAGAAGCACGCAATCTCTATAGTCCAGTCATTGAACTATTTGGACAACTTCTCAAACAATCCACTTCATCGCAAGAGCTGCTACTACGAATTAGTGAGATTAGCCAGACGTGGATGCGTATTCAGCTCCTCAGAGTCTTCCGCAAATATGTTAGTCCTGAGGTTTTGCACAATCGAGAGGGGGTTGCCAAGGGTAGTAGAATGGAGGCATCAGGACGCGGTTG
>NZ_DAOTWH010000144.1:0-22317 GCF_034435895.1 Chloroflexus sp. | reverse complement strand
CCTGCCGCCGCTGCCGGCGGCGGTGAAGCTGGTTTTGGCACTGCCATCGCTGGCGCGGGAGCAGTTGTTACCGTCTCGGTTGCGCCATTCGTGGTGACATCAGCCAACTGCTCGCCGGGAGCGATGATGTAGGCGATGACTTTCGTCACCGCCACCACACTGCCTTCAGGGTAGCAGAGCCGGGCTAGCGTGCCGCTAGCCGGCGCCTCCACCACATTCGTAATCTTCTCGGTCTCGACCTCGGCAATCGGTTCGCCCTTCTGTACCGCTTCGCCCTCGCGCTTGAGCCAGAAGTTAATCTTGCCCTCTTGCATACTCAAGCCCCACTTGGGCATCACGACCTCGGTAGGCATGGCAACTCCTGCAACAACAACCCGCCGCGCTTAGCCCAACGTCGCCCGCGCCGCCGCGACGATACGCTCTGGCGAGGGGATGTAGGCGTCTTCGAGCGTCGGGCTAAACGGCACCGGGGTATGAGGCGGCGTTACCAGCTTGACGGGAGCGTTGAGGAATTCGAGCGCCTGCGTCGCTGCTAGAGTTGCAATGTCGGTCGCCACACTACAACGCGGGTTATCCTCATCGACCACCACCAGCCGGCCCGTCTTGCGGATCGACTCAAGTACAGTCGTCTCGTCGAGCGGCGAGAGCGTGCGCAGATCGACCACCTCGGCGCTGATCCCCTGCTGGGCCAGCCGTTCAGCCGCTTCGAGCGCGTGCAGCACCATGCGCGAAATCGCCACGATCGTCACATCACCGCCCTCGCGCTTGATCTCAGCTTGGCCGAGCGGAATTACATACTCGCCTTCGGGCACCGGCCCCTTTATATCGTAGAGCAGCTTATGCTCGCAGAAGATCACCGGATCGTCATCGCGAATGGCCGCCGCTAGCAAGCCTTTGGCGTCAGCCGGCGTCGCCGGCGCCACTACCTTGAGGCCGGGGAAGTGGACGAAGGTTGAGTAGATCGAATCGGAGTGCTGGGCCGCGGCGCGGAAACCGGCCCCGATCATGGTGCGGATGACCAGCGGAATGCGGGCTTTGCCGCCGAACATATAGCGCATCTTGGCGGCCTGATTGACGATCTGGTCGAGGCAAACTCCCATAAAGCCGATGAACATGAGCTCGACCACCGGGCGCAAGCCGGTGGCTGCCGCGCCGACTCCGGCGCCAACGAACCCCGACTCAGTGATTGGTGTATCACGCACCCGCTGGCGGCCAAACTCATGCACCAAGCCTTTGGTCACGCCTAACACGCCGCCCCACGCATCGAGATGGCTCTCGTCTTCGCTGTGCGACGCGCCAGTCACATCCTCGCCCATCAAAATCACGGTCGGGTCGCGCCGCATCTCAAGGCGCAGCGCCTCGTTAATCGCCTCGCGATAGCTCAGGGTGCGTACCGCCTCTTCAACCATTGCCGTCATAGTGTCACCTCATCGTTGAGTGGCAGCGGAGAAGCTCCGCCGGAAATCTATTCGCTGAACCGCCTAGCGATGCACCAGCACTGCCGCCTCTTGGAACGGCCAGAGCGCCGCCATCGGATACTCGACATAGACATCGGTCAGCAGCTCGGCTGGATCGGGCATCGGGCTTTCGGTGGCAAACCGCACCGCATCCACGATCGCCGCCCGCGCGCGCGCGTCGATCTCGTCAAGCTCAGCCTCAGTCAGCAACCCTTGCGCAATCACGGTCTGGCGGAAGCGGTAGAGACAATCGAGCGAGCGATAATGCTCTTCCTCTTCCCGAGTGCGATAGCGGATCGAGTCACCCTCGAAGTGACCATAGTAGCGGTAGGTCTGGGCCTCGATGAAGGTCGGCCCCTCGCCGCGCCGGGCACGGGCAATCGCCTCGCCGGCAGCTTCGTAGACGGCGAAGAAATCGAGCCCGTCGATGGCGATGCTCGGCATGCCAAAACCGCGCGCGCGAGCGGCAATGTCTTGACCAGAGACGGAATACTGGGGCGAGGTGGTCTCGGCGTACCCGTTATTTTCACAGACAAAGATCACCGGCAGCTTCCAGATCCCGGCCAAATTGAGACCCTCGAAGGTAGTGCCCTGATTGGAAGCGCCATCGCCGAAGAAACAGACCGTCACCTGATCGGTGCCTTTGAGCTTGGCGGTAAGACCGGCGCCGCAGGCCAGCGGCGGGCCGCCGCCAACGATCCCGTTTGCGCCGAGCATACCTTTGTTGACATCGGCGATATGCATCGAGCCACCCTTGCCTTTGCATGCGCCGGTCGCCTTGCCGTAGATCTCGGCCATCATCTCGCGCAGATCGACGCCTTTAGCGATGCAGTGACCGTGGCCGCGGTGGGTGCTGGTGATGAAATCATCATCACGCAGATGCGCGCAGAGACCGGTAGCCACCGCCTCTTCGCCCGCGTACAGGTGGACGAAACCGGGAATCTTGCCGGCGGCAAAATCGGTGTGCAGCCGATCCTCGAACTCACGAATGAGCCGCATGCGCTCATACGCCCAAAGGAGCTTGTCCCGACTGATTTCCATAGCGCTCTTCTCCGTTCGCCAATGAACGACAACCTCCATCCGTGGCTCGCCAACGAGCCGGTATGAGCATCAGACTGGGATTGAGACGGGCGCCCCTGCCAAAGGGGAATAGTGATCGAATGAGCTGGGGAGACGCGGTTTTATTTCGTTCGGGAATGTATTCGATACCTGTATCATACTGGATATTGGTAGACGTGTCAAGGGAGATCGTCCCAGATCAAACGGGGGATGAGACAAAAATTGTAGAGCCGCACGGCTGTGCGGCTCCACCCGAATATGCATTGCGACACCCATCGGTACAGCCGCACGGCTGTGCGGCTCGGCATTACGACCGGATCACCGCCAACACCTCATCGCGTTTGGCTTCCATTTCGGCGCGCGATGCGATCGACTCAAGATTCAGGCGGATCAGCGGCTCAGTGTTGGAACCGCGCACATTGAAATGCCACGTGTCGTAACTGACCGACACGCCGTCGAGCCGCTCGATCTTGCCGTCGCTGTAGCGTTCGGCAATCTCGTCAAGCTTCGCGCGCACATCGCTCACCCGCGAGTTGATTTCGCCGGAGATGAAGTAGCGCGATTCGAGCTGGCCCAGCAATTCGCTCATCTTCACCCCGCGCTTCGAGAGCATTTCCAGCAGGTAGAGCGAGGGGATGATGCCTGAGTCGGCGAAGGCGAACGCTTTGAAGTAGTAGTGGCCAGAGACCTCGCCGGCGAAGATCGCGTCTTCATTCGCCATGCGGCGCTTGATAAACGCATGCCCAACCCGCTCAACCAACGGGATGCCGCCAGCGGCGCGCACTTCGTCGGGCACTGCCCACGACGCGCGCACATCGTACAGAATCTTCGCTCCCGGCTCTTTTTCGAGCAGGTAGCGGCCCAAAATCGCGGTCAGAAAATCGCCGGAGATAAACGCGCCGCGATCGTCGATGGCAAAGAAGCGGTCACCGTCGCCATCGAAGGCAAAGCCAATATCAGCCCCTTCGTCCTTCACCCGCTGCTGCAACTCGGCCCGGTTCTCTGGCATCAGCGGATCGAGGCCGTGATTGGGCAAGGTGCCGTCGGGATCGAGATACATTCCGGTTAACTGGATTGGTAAGCGCGAATAGACCGCTTGCAGGATCGGGCCGACCATGCCGTTGCCGGTATCAACGATCACCTTCAACGGCTTAATCGCCTCGACATCAATCAGCGAGAGCACCTTCTGCACAAACTGCTCTTTGAAATCGTACTCGCGCCGTTCGCCGCGGCGGGTTGGCGTGGGAAACTCTTCGCTCTCGACCAACCGGCGCAGATCCTGAATCCCCTCGTCACCCGACAAGAGGTACGGCATGCGGCGCACCATCTTGAATCCGTTGTACTGCTTGGGGTTATGCGACGCCGTCACCATCATACCGGGGAAGCCGAGCTGGGTGCAGGCGAAGTAGTACTGATCGGTGCTGACCATACCGATGTCGGCCACATCGGCCCCCTGATCCATAATCCCGCGCGTCACCGCATCGAACAACGACGGGCCGGAGGTGCGCATATCGCGCCCGACGATCACCGTCTCGGCGCCGAGGAAGGTTACGAAGGCGCGCCCGATCAGATAGGCCACCTCTTCGTTCAGCTCAGTTGGATAAATGCCGCGAATATCGTAGGCTTTAAAGATCGACGAATTAACCTGCACAGAAAACCTCCTAGAATATACGGGCTATTTCGCACTGGCAACACATCCGTCGCTCCTGCCTCGCCCCTATCCACCCAACAACTCGCTCGCGGCAGCATACGGATCGCGCCAGCGAGAGGCAATCTCTCCCACTAACTCCTCCCAACGCGGGCCGCGCAACCGTTCGAGGATCAATTCTTGCACCGCGGCGGCTAGCTCTCGCTCGGCCAACGCCCGCATCCGGCTGGCTTGCACGCCATCATTGGCAAGGTGTTGCCAGTGCTGCTCGACCGCATCGACAATCTGCGCGCACCCCTCGCCGGTGGTGGCTATCGCCGTCAACACCGGCGGCGACCAACCATCAGCCGGCGCACCACCCAATTGCAACATCGTGCGGAGCTGGCGCACCGTCTGATCGACGCCGGGCCGGTCGGCTTTGTTGACCACAAAGATATCGGCAATTTCGAGCATGCCGGCTTTAATGCTCTGCACATCATCGCCCATACCGGGCACTTCGACCACGATGGTGGTATCGGCGGTCTGGGCAATATCGACTTCATCTTGCCCAGCGCCAACCGTCTCGATGATCACAATCGGAAACCCGGCAGCGGCGATCAAACTGACCGCATCAGCCGTCGCGCGCGCCAAACCGCCCATCCGGCCCCGGCTGGCCATACTGCGAATAAAGACGCCGGGATCGCCGCCGAGCGCCTGCATACGGATGCGGTCGCCCAGCACCGCGCCGCCACTGAACGGCGACGACGGATCAACGGCGACGATGCCAACCGGCGCCCCGCGCCGGCGCCATTCTTGGGCTAACGACGTGACCAGCGTCGATTTGCCGGCGCCGGGAGGGCCGGTGATGCCCACCCGATGGGCATGAGCGTAAGGGTAGGCCGCCGCCATCACCGCGCGCGCCGCCGGCCCGCCCTGCTCGACCAGAGAAATGGCGCGCGCCAGCGCCCGCCGCTCGCCGTTGCGCAAGCGCGTCACCAATTCGTGCTCGCTCATAGCTCAACCCCGCGTCAACTGGACGTTGGAACGGATGAAGTCGATAATCGCCTGCGTTGACGAACCGGGGCCGAACACTTCGGCGATGCCGTGCTCGCGCTTCAGAATCTCGGCATCTTCGTCGGAGATGATCCCGCCGGCGACGACCAGCACATCGGTCATGCCCTGCTCACGCAGCAACTGCATCACTTTGGGCAGCAACGTCATGTGCGCACCAGAGAGGATCGAGAGACCGATCACATCAACGTCCTCTTGCAGTGCGGCCTCAACGATCATCTGCGGCGTCTGTTGCAGACCGGTATAGATCACTTCCATGCCGGCATCACGTAAGGTGCGGGCAATGACTTTCGCGCCCCGATCGTGGCCATCGAGACCGGGTTTCGCGACTAGCACGCGAATCTTTCGCTCCATCGAGCGCTCCTTCCGTTGCGATAACGAGTGAGATTCGGTTGCGTGACTGCCAGTATAGCACAGGGCAGTACGCGCTGGTTCAAGTATACCGCAGCGGATAGACAAGTTGGTTTATGTACTGCAGAGAACGCAGGGGATTGATGATCATCATCAACGCTTGCGTGAGAAAGCGATATATCCAGCCACACTCAGCGGGGAAGGGCGGGAGTCGACAGCCCATCTGATCCGGCACCCGGCCCTAAAGGGCCGGGCTAAGGATACGAAGCCCGCTGCGCGGGCTGCTGGACCTCACCCCCAATCCCTCCCACTGACGCGAGAGTTCAAGGGCGGACAGAACGTATGAGCGTAGATGTCGTTGATGACGTTGCGATACGCTAGTTCACCCTCACCCCCAGCCCCTCTCCCGCTGGCGCGGGAGAGGGGAGCGGAGAGCTACGCTTTGAGGCATTGCACCGCAATTAACGGTTATACTCGACCACATGTCCTGTCCGCCCCTCAAGACGTGAGAGCGGAGGGGCAGAGCTGAACTTTGAGGCATTGCACAACGATCAGTTGTACTCGACCACATATTCTGCCCGCTCCTCAAAACGAGGGAAGATTAGGAAGGTGGCTAAAAGAGAGGCAATGTTCACCCTAAACCACACCAAGGGCGCAGAGGATGCAAAGAGACACCCTCTACGCCCTCAGCGTCCTCGGCGGTAAACCTTATCACCCAGCCACCGCAGCGGCGACTGCATCGCCAACCGCGGCAGTGCTATAGGTAGGCAGGCCGGGCGCGGCAATATCGGCGGTAACAATCCCGCGCTCGATCACCGTCGCCACCGCCGCTTCGACACATTCCGCTTCAGCGGCTAGATCGAGTGAGTGGCGCAACAGCATCGCCACACTCAAAATCGTCGCCAAGGGGTTGGCCTTCCCCTGTCCAGCAATATCGGGAGCCGAACCGTGGATCGGCTCGTACAACCCCATCCGCCCGCTACCCAACGACGCCGACGGCAACATCCCCATCGAACCAGCCAGCATCGCCGCTTCGTCGGTGAGAATGTCGCCAAACATGTTTTCGGTCACGATCACATCAAAATCAGCCGGACGGCGGATGAGATGCATAGCGCAGGCATCAACCAGCATGGTCGCAAATTGCAGATCAGGGAACTCATCGCGCATCAGCCGGGTCGTAATACTGCGCCACAACCGGCTCGTTTCGAGCACATTCGCCTTGTCAACCAGCATCAGTTTGCCGCGACGGCGGCGGGCCAACTGCGCGGCCACCCGCACCACCCGGACAATCTCCTCTTCGGTATAGATGCAGAGATCGCTGGCCCACTCGCCATCAGGGCCGCGTTCGCGCCGCTTCTCGCCGAAATAGATTCCGCCGGTCAATTCGCGCACCACGATCAGATCGACGCCTTGCAGCCGTTCAGGACGCAACGGCGAGGCATCGATCAGGCGCGGATGCACTTGGACCGGACGCAGGTTAGCAAACAGACCGAGCGCCTTACGAATACCAAGCAACCCCTGTTCGGGCCGCACGTTCGCCTGCGGATCATCCCACTTAGGGCCGCCGACCGCACCGAGCAACACCGCATCAGCCTCGCGGCACAATGCCACTGTTTCGGCAGGCAACGGCTCGCCGGCAGCATCAATCGCACACCCGCCGATCAACGCCTCCCGCAGGGTAAACGTGTGGCCGAAGCGAGCCGCCACCGCCTGCAACACCTTCACCCCTTCCGCCACCACCTCCGGCCCGATCCCATCTCCGGCTAATACTGCAATTACAGCTTGCACAGCAATCCTCGCAACACCATCTAGATCGTGGTTATGAAATGGTAAGAACGCCTCAGTATGATACTACTAAGTTTGCTAGTCGTGTGACAGATGCTAGAGCGAGGAAAGAAAAGTATGGCGACTCGACGAGTCGAATCATTTCTGGTGCGGATTGTCTTAGCCGAGAACGAAGACACGGCGGGGCAACGATGGAGCGGGCGGATTCAACATATTGGCACCGGCTTTGAGTGCCGCATCGACCAACTCGATGAACTCTTAGCCTTTATCAACAATCACTTGCAGCATAGCCCTTCAACCAATCCTGCTAGGAACTCATCCGGTTCCACTACCTAAGGTTACGATGCACGCTTACCGCGCACCTGTTCAAACAATGCTACTGTCTCGGGCAACGGATCAACGCCGAGATCATCACGCAGCGCGGCAACGCACCGCTGATACAACCGGATAGCCGTGCTGCGTTCACCAATTGCCCCATACCCGCGAATCAGCAATTGGTATGCCTCTTCCTGCGCTTTATCGTATTCGAGCACCCGCCAGCCTAGTGCAATGGCGTCGTGATACTTGCCCTCGTCAAACAGAATGCGGCCCAGACTAAGCGCCGCATCGGTAAACAACAACCCTAATCGTTCCCGTTCCACCACCGACCAATCTTCGTATAAACTATCAGGCAAAAACTGGCCAGTATAGAGAGACACCGCTACTTGGAAGGCCTCACGCGCTTCGGTGCGCCGGTTGCGCTGCAACTCGCGCCGGCCTCGCTCTACCGCCTGCACGAAATCAGCCACATCATACGAATGATCGCTCTCGATATTAAAGCCGTAGGTGTCACCTTGCTGAAGGATATAGTAAGTAGGCGCACCTTCTGGCCGATCTGGCTCCAGCGCCTTAATCAACCGGCTAATCGTCACCCGTAGATTATTGGACGCCGACTCGCTATCGAGACCGGGCCAGAGCATATCCATAATCTGCTCGCGCGGGAGCATACGCCCGCGCTCAATCAGCAACAATTGCAGCAACTGGCGCGCTTTAACGCTGCGCCAATCGCGATCACGTACCTCTTGATCGCCACGAAACACTTGGAAGCCGCCCAAAGCGCGAATTATTAGCCGGTAGGGCGGGCAATAGCTCAGCCGCTCAAGGGCATCATGAGCTGCTTGGCGAACGTGGGGCGAGCGATCTTTCAATAATGCCCGTAGCGTGCCATACGCATTAACGACGCTCAGATCTCCGAGCAGGCCCGCACTGCGCACGCGCAGCGCAACCGGAAACGACTCATCGAGCAACGGAATAAGGATCGAGGCCAGCGTCGTCGTATCAAATTGGCGGAGCGCAGCGATCATCGCCCGGCTCGATAACCCAAGTTGCAACGAGGTCTTGATCGCCCAGAGCATCGCCGGGCGCGGCAAAAAGGGCAGCGACTCAACGCCGACGCGATCGCAAATCGCACATGCTGCAAGCAAATCTTCCTTAATCGTAGGCGAGCTACTCTGACACTGGGCCACCAAATAGGCCCGGTAGATATGGATCAGGGCGCGAAACAAACCATCGTGGCGTCGATCCATGAACAAGAGCAGTTCATCTGCTATCGCCAACGCCTGATCACGTTCGCCGCCTTCGCCGATCGCAATCGGCAATAGGCTCTGCAACCAGAGATCCTGCGTATTAAGATACCGGCTATCGCAATAGCGGGGATGCTGCGCGCTTAGCACTGGCTGCTCACGCAGGTTTTGCCAAAACGCCAACGCTTGCGCCGCCGCTGCCGCAGGCTGGTGGTTACGCAACAACCCGTAGATTTCCACGATCCGGGCCCGCGCCCCTAGCAGGCGGTTATCAAGATGGGCCACGATTTGCCGCACGCGCTGCAACGACGTGGCGGCCTCTTCATATCGATCATGCTCGATCAACAACAGGGTCAAGATTAAGGCGGCGTTGCCGGCCAGCACACTACCGGGCGCGTAATCGCTCAATCGGTAATAACATTCTTGCACTTGATCAAGCGCGGCTTCACCTTTCCCCTGCTGGTAGAGCGCCATAGCCTGCAACAACAGCAACGACTGGCGCAGCATGTCGTTGCGATCGATGCGGGGCAACTCAAGCGCAGCATTGATCGCCGTCATCGCTTCCGCCGGGCAGCCCTGCTGGGTATAGATCGATGCCCGCAGCGCGGCCAGCAACCACTGCCACAGCACGCCGAGCGGACGGCGATCGGCCCAACGCGCGATCCGCAATGCGGCCCGAAACCGCCCTTGGCTATAGGCGATCGCCATCAACCCAACCAACGCCGCGCCGCGCGACCACGTGTCGTTGGCGCGCGCCGCCGCATCGATGACACGCCGGCACACCGCTGCAAACTCAACTGGCGCATCAGACCAGAAGAGAAGGACAGCCATATCGCGCAGCGCGCGCAGCTCTTGCGCCGGAGCGCCGGCCAACCGGTATTGTTCGGCGGCTTGGCTAATCAACTGCAACGCACGTTCGCGATCGGTATTAAACAAACTCCAGCCTTGCATGTGGAGCAATTCAGGATCACGCTCGCGCACTTCTGGCGGAAGACGCTCGATCCAATTCCGCAAACTGTCGCGCTGAGGTGAGTCGATTAATGGCCATGCATGCTCGCGCAGGGCATACGCGATCGCTGCTGGGTTGCCGGTCGCCGCCAAATGGCGCAGTGCCGCCTCGATCTGATCATAGCGCGCCAGCACCATCCCAAACCGTTCATGCAGATCACGCACCGTCACTCGATCAAACCGGGTCAGCGCTCGATCAGCTAACAGGCGCTGCCAGAGCGGGTGAAAGCGGAAAATCCGCTCGCCATTGGACGCGCCGGTATCAACCGTTAGCGGCAAGCCGAGCGCAATGGCCTGTTCGATCAGTTGGGCGCTATCATCAACGCCAAGCGCCTCATCGAGCAACGAGGGGTTGGCTTGACCAAACAGAGCGGCACAGATCAAGCGATCGACCAAACGCGGCGGCAATGCCGCCAACACCTCTGAAGCCAGATACTCAAACAGATCGTGCTGATTTGTCGCCAAGCCTTGCAGATACACCCGGCGCTGTTCAGGCGTCTGGCGGGCCAGCGTGCGCACCGCAAGCTGCACGCTCAACATCCAGCCACCGGTGCGTTCGAGCAGTAGATCGAGTTCCTCAACCGGCAACGATACCCCAGTGCGTTGCAACAATTCGAGCGCCTCGTGCCGTTGCAGCAACAGATAATTGGCTCCGATTTCGAGCAACAACCCCTCAGCGCGCAGGCGTGGCAGGGGAGCAAATGCCAACGGACGGCGTGAAGCCATCACGATGTGCAGATTAGGCGGCGCGGCGCGTAAGAGATAACCTAGCAGATCAGCCGTAATCGGCCCATCACTCACCAGATGCACATCATCAAGGATCAACATCGTTTGTGATTGCAACTCACGTTGCACATCGCTCAGCAATGCGCCGGCCACCAGCGGCCAATCCCGTTCCAAACCGGATACGCTCTGCAAGATGCGCAATGCTTGCTCGCCCGCCTGAGGCAAAATCCGCTGGATCGCGCCAATCAAATACGCAAGCAGCAAGGCCGGCTCTTGATCGCTCGCCTCAAAACCAAGCCACGCCACTTGCGCTCCGGTGCGTGCGAGTTGATCGGCCCACTGGGCCAATAAGGTGGTTTTGCCATACCCGGCTGGCGCCACGACCACCGTCACCGGCAGCAAGCGTGCTTCAGCTAACAACGCCTGCAAATCTCGGCGCAGCATTTCATCGTCTCGCACCGGCGGCGGCGAGAGCTTGAGGGGTAATAATGAGGCGCTTACCGCAACCGATGGCGCGTGTTCGGCTAATTCGGTCATGGACTGCTCCTTGAATTACCAGAAAGCGCCACGAATAGGCAACATTTGCCATTATTCACGCATCAGCGCGATTGCCGAGCAATGTATGATACAGATGTATACTATATCATAATGTGTATTGTAACACGACCCATAAAGCTATGCGTATACTCCTTGCCGGTATTCCGGCTCCCTATGATGCACTGCTGTATACCCGCGCCGAACGCGATCAAGCGGTTATCTTCGAGCCAGCTTGTGCATCCTTTTTACGACCGGTCATTGATGCCGGCACGCTGCGTCCGTGGTATACCCCGACTGGCGATCAATGGCTGCTCGCCCTGCCACCGGGTTATAGCCAGAACCATGCAATTAGCAGCGTTGAGGATCTGATCAAGCGGCACCCCGGCCTCGGCCAGCGTCTGAGCGCCTACGCTGACGTATCAGAGCCGTTATGGTGGGAATTGCCGCCCGCAGCGAAGCCGGCGCTCTCCGCCCCCATCCCGCGTATCTTGATCGGCGTTGGTGAACACCCGGCTATCGCATGGGAGGCCGGCAATGCCATTCCCATCACCCCTGTCCGCATCCTCGCGCCTGCCGATCATGTGTTACTTGCCTTGCTCGCAGCCAGCGCCGGTCGCCGCCGCTTGCAGCAGGTGACTGACACCATCGTCTTGCCAGCGCCGCCAACCACCATTGCCGGTCGCCTTGCTGAACTAGCGGCGCAGGCAGTAGCAGTGGCCCACGAGCAACATGCGCTCACCCACGAGTTTGCCCGCCGTCTGCTGGCCGATTTCGGCCCTCCCGGCAGCACGTTGAGCGCGGCGCTCCAACGGTGGTGGGAACTCGAATTTCGCGAACTGCTCGCCGAGGTTGCCCGCGCCCTGCGCAACCCGATCCCGGAACCGTTCCAGCCCTTCTGGGCCGCGCGTCACGCCGAAGGCCGCGCCCGTTACTATGCGCTTGCGAGCGAACTGGCAGCGATCGAAGCTGCGATTGACGAGCTCGCGCAGCCATTATGGCAGGCCCAAGAGCAATGAATACCTTACCCTATCTTATTCCGACTGCCCCGGCCCGCACCGAGATTGTCGTGCGCGGATCACGATTCATTGCCCAAGCTATCCCGACACCCACCGTTGCAGCGGCGCGGGCCGCGATCGCCGCGGTGCGCACAGAGATGCCCGATGCCACCCACCACTGTTACGCGTATTTGGTCGGTTATGGCGCCAGCACGATCGCCGGCATGAGTGACGATGGCGAACCCGCCGGCGCCGCCGGCCGCCCAATGATGGCCGTCTTGCGCGGCGCTGGTTTTCGGTGACATTACCGTGATCGTGACACGCTATTTTGGCGGCACGCTCCTCGGCGTTGGCGGGCTCGTGCGCGCCTACAGCGATGCCACCCGCGCGGTGCTCGCTATGGTGCCGCGAACCGAACGGATCATCTACCAACGAGTGATGATCCGCCTACCGTACCCCGATTACGCAACCATTCGCCGGTTGCTCGAAGCGCACACCGCTGTTATTGTTGATGAGGCGTTTGCTACTGATGTGACGATGGTTGTCGATCTGCCCGCCAATCACGCCACTGCGATTACCCAGCAGCTCGGCGAGCAGAGCGCTGGCCGAGCACGCATCGAGCCAGCAGCAGCTATGGTATAATTGTAGGTGATGTACGCACTGCATCCTGCCACCGTCCATATTCCGATCGGGCTGCTGCTCGCCAGCAGTCTCTTTACATTGATTGCGCTGCGCACCGGGCACATGCAATGGGATCAAAGCGCCTTTCATTGCCTGATTTTCGGCTTGCTCGGCGCGCTTTTGGCTATTGCCAGCGGCTTATTTGACGCTGCCCGCCAATTAGCCGGCCTTGCCATTGATGATCCAGTGATTGCATGGACGAACGGCCATGCTGCGGCGAGTCTGGCCGCCAGCGCGTGTTATGGCCGAGTTTGGCTGATGCGGCGCCGGCAACCGGCCATTCTTAACGACCCTGCCCAACGCAACGCCTATCTCAGCTGGCATATCGCCGGCGCGATTTTGCTCCTTGTGGGTGGGTGGTTAGGTGGCCGGCTCGTCTTTGGGTTTGATCTGGGCCGCTAGTGAGGGCGTCATGTTTGCTTATGTCGTCTACGGGTTGCTCTACATCATCATTCACTTCTTTCGCCTGATCGGCTGGTGGCGCTGGTCGATCGAGGGGGTTGAGCGATTGCCTCCCCGCGAACAAGGCGGGATGATTCTGGTGATGAACCACATTAATTGGGTGGACATCCCAGCCGTTGGCGCATTGCTGCCCTTCCGCTATCGATTGTCATGGCTGGCCAAGATCGAGATTTTTGCCAACCCAATCGCCGGCTGGTTCTTCCGCAAGATGCATGTGATCCCGATCCGGCGCGGCAAGCGTGATCTGGCGGCGCTTGATGCAGCGGCTGAAGCGTTGCGGAATGGCGCCGTACTGCTCATCTTCCCCGAAGGCCACCGCAGCCGGAATGGCATATTGCAGCCGGGGCGTGGCGGCGCGATCCGGTTGGCAATGCAGGCTGGCGTCCCGATCGTGCCGATGGCGATTACCGGCACCGAGCACGGCTTCCGTGGCACCTTGCGCCGCGAACCAGTGCATATTACGATTGGCGAACCGTACCGGATTGAGCCGTTGCCCGACAATAAGATCCCTGCCGATGTAATGGATCGCCTCACGACCGAGATGATGCTCAAGATCGCCGCGATGCTGCCACCTGCCCAGCGCGGCCCGTATGCGGCACTGCTCGAAACGACGACACCAACGAGACAGTAACAGCGGCAGGTTTTGATGCCCGCCGCTACTGCCCTACCGGTTCTAAGAACTGCGTCCCATCCGGCGCGATCACAGCGCACCAACCGCGCTGATTGCCAACCTCAACCTGCCACCACGTGTATCCATCGGCGAGCACCGGCCCCTCACGCAACACCACTTCCCTCCCGCCGGGCAACGAGCCAACCACTCGTGCCTGCAAACCGGGTGCGGCCCGCAATCGCAATGGAGCATTACCCACATTGACCACTACTGCTTTCCCGCCAACCTGCAAGGTTGGCGGTGTCGGTGAAAGGAGCGGTGTCGGTGAAGGGAGCGGTGCCGGCGAGGGAGGTAACGAGGTCGGGGTAGCTGACGCGATCGCGGCGACCGGTGAAGCGACCGGTTGGGCAACGGCGGGAGAGCCACGCTGCCCGATCAACCACGCCGTGACCGTTATGCCAAGCGCAATAACGGTGATCAACATGAAGAGTCCGGCTAGCGGAAACCGCGACCGGTGGCGGCGCCGCACCGAGTCGAACCCTTGCCGGTAGTAGTAGTAGTGCTGGTAATAGAAAGGGTTGAACTCGCCTCGTTCGGCATCAGCGGCGCCGCGTTCATACATCTCACTCGTGGTTGGCATAGGCGCAACGAGTAAACCGGTGCTACTTGGTTAAGACCAGATCTTCGCGCCCCATCTCTCGCAGCATGTTTGGATACATCGTGTATACAGGCTCCACCGCCGGCAACAGTTTCAAAATCTTGGGAATCGGGCCCTTGGCAATGATCTGGCGGCGGGCTAATGCCGTCATAAGATTAATCTTGCCGTGCCAGAATTGGTGCGCGATATCAGCCTTCATGCTCATCTCGACATCTGGTTTCAGGCTGACCTCACCCCAAAAGACATCGCAGTATGCGCCGGGTTGGGTTGGCGGATGCGCGGCATCGATTGTGACGACGCCGTGCGGTTCTTCATACCGAAACTGAATCACAATCCGGCCTTCACAAATCCGCGGCGCAATCTGCACATCACACTTCACCCGATCGTAGAGGGTGCCTAAAATGTGCCGCAGTTCTTCCTCGTCTTTGAAGAATGGCATACTTCATCTCCTGCGCCATCGACACTATGATGACGCATTGTCGTAGGAAAGTCCTGTGAATGTGATTATACGCGGTTCATGACCAGAACGCAAGCCGAAATAACGCATCGCGTTAGATTAGCTTCAACTATTGCTATTGATTTTGCATCGTTTCGCCCAACCGGATCTCACGCGCGTGGATCCCGGCCAACCACGCCGCACCACTCATCGGACGCCGGCTAGCCGGCTGCACTTCAACTAGCTCGAGTGCGTCGCTGCCGGTTTGCACGAGCGGATGACCGCGCGCACTGCGCCCAACCACCAACCCCGGCGTCGCCGCAGCCGCCGTTGCGGTCACTGCTGCGCTGATCACCCGCAACGACTGGCCTTGCCAAAAAGTATACGCCCCCGGCCACGGATCGTAGGCCCGCGTCATTCGCTCGATTACAATTGCCGGTAGCGACCAATCGATGCGCCCATCTTCTTTCTTGAGCATCTTGGTCACGGTCGCTTGGCTGTGATCCTGCGGGCGCGGCTCGATCTCACCGCGAGCATAGCGCGGCAACGTCTGCACCAACAGTCCGGCCCCTAAGCGGAACAGTTCATCGGTCAGCGGGCCGGCCCGCGCTGTCGGCGGTAGATCGACCACGGCTTGCGCCAAAATCGGGCCGCTGTCCATGCCTGGATCGAGCAGCATGATCGTTACGCCGGTCACCGTCTCACCGGCTAAAATCGCGCCCGCTACCGGGGTTGGGCCACGGTAGAGCGGGAGCAACGAGGGGTGGATGTTGAGATAACCGAGCGGCGGGATCGCCAACACGGCCCGGCGCAAAATCTCGCCATACGCCGCCACAACGCCAACATCAGGTTGCAATGCCGCCAGTGTGGCGACTACCGCCGGATCGCGCAATGTTTCGGGCTGGAACACCGGCAGGCCATGGGCAAGCGCCGCTACTTTGACCGGCGGCGGCGTCAGCCGGCGATCACGGCCAGCCGGACGATCAGGTTGGGTGACAACGCCAACAATATCATACCCGGCAGCGACCAATGCGTCGAGCGCATGCACGGCAAATGATGGGCTGCCTAAAAACAAAACCCGCATGATGCTACTCCTTGCTCGCGCTTGCCCCAACACGGCAAGCAGCGGCATATAGTATAATAGAGTTCGTTGTCTTTCAAAGCGAAGTCTATGACCTTATGCGCGCAATTGTTTTTGATGGCGACTTACGGTATAGCACCGATTACCCCGAACCTAAACGCCCGCCGGGAGAAGCGCTAATCCGTCCCCGCTTAGTGGGGATCTGTAATACTGATCTCGAAATCACGCGCGGGTATATGAATTTTCGCGGCGTTTTGGGCCATGAATTTGTTGGCACTGTGATCGCCGCTGATAATCCGTATTGGCACGGGCGGCGCGTTGTGGGCGAAATCAATGCCGCCTGCCGCCGCTGCCCCACCTGCTTGCGCGGCAATGAAAGCCATTGCCCATACCGCACCACGCTTGGCATCGACCGGCGCGACGGCGTGATGGCAGACCTTTTTACCCTGCCCGAAGCCTGCTTGCACGAAGTGCCAGAGAACATCAGCGATGAGGCTGCCGTCTTCACCGAACCGCTGGCCGCTGCGCTGGAAATTGTCGAACAGAGTCACATTCGCCCGACCGAACGAGTCGCTATCGTCGGCGACGGCAAGTTAGGCGCAATGATCGTGCAAGTCTTGCGCCTGACCGGCTGCGATTTGACGCTCATTGGCCGCCACCCCGAACGATGGGATCTCTACCGGGGGCAAGGCATAACGTGCGTCCTAAGCACTGACGTGCCGCCACACCAGTTTGATGTCGTGATCGATTGTACTGGCAACCCGGCCGGTTTGGCAACCGCTCGGCAACTAGTGCGCCCACGCGGGCGGCTAGTGCTCAAGAGCACATTTGCCGCCGAAACCCACCTGAATTTGAGCATGCTGGTGGTTGACGAAGTGCAACTGATTGGCTCGCGCTGTGGCCCGTTCGCCCCGGCGCTCCGCTTGCTCGGGCGCGGCTTGATCGAAACGCAACCCCTGATCAGCGCCCGTTATCCGCTTACCGCAGGATTAGAAGCGTTTGCCGCCGCACCCGGCCAACTTAAGGTTTTGCTCAATGTCTGAAGAAATCCATTTGCCGACGGTTCTGATTGCCGATGACGACCCTAGCCTGCGCTTTTTGCTCAGCGATACGCTAGGACGCGCCGGCTTCACTGTGCTCGCCGCCGAAGACGGTCTCTCTCTTATCCGCATCGCTCAAGAGCAGTTGCCCGATCTGATCTTGATCGACCTGATGCTGCCCGGTATTGATGGCTACGAGGCAATCCGCCAATTACGCAACGATACCCGCACTTCCCATGTGCCAATTATCATCGTCACTGCCCGCACTAATCCGGCTGATGTCGTGATTGGCTTTGACACCGGCGCTGATGATTATGTCACCAAACCATTCAATGAAGCCGAATTGATCGCCCGCATTCGCTCGTTGCTACGCCGCACTACGCAGCGTTCAGGCCGTAACCCACTCACCGGTTTGCCCGGCAATCTCCTGATTAGCGAAGAGATTCGTTATCGCCTCCAGCGCGGTGAGGCATTTACGCTACTGTACATTGATTTGAATGATTTTAAGGCCTTTAACGATGCCTACGGCTTCGCCCGCGGCGATCAGGCAATCCGGCTTGTGGCCGAGATCTGTGAACGGGCGCAAAACCACTTTGCCGGCTATGCGATCTTTCTCGGGCATATTGGCGGCGATGATTTTGTCATACTTTGCCCCACCGAGATTGCCGCCGAGCTGGCCCTCTGGATCGTCCACCAGTATGAACAAGCATCCGGTACGCTGTACGATGAAGCTGATCGCGCGCGCGGCTACTTGGTGGGGCATGATCGCACCGGCAACCCTGCTTATATCCCGATCGGCGCCATCGCCATTGGCGGGGTATCGAGCTCGCCTACTGCCACGGTTGACGAGTTGTCGCGCGCTGCCGCGATGATGAAACACTCCGCCAAAACGTTTGGCAGCAGCGCGATCGTTATTGATGGCGCGCGGCTGCGTTGATGCAAGAGTGATGCACCGATCAGAGAACCATTGCCGGGCAGCGGTTTTCTGATCAGACAACCTCACCACCACAAACCCTGTAAGCCATTCTTCTGGCTCACTTTGATCAACCACAAAGTCAAATTCCTGCCTGATCGCTTGAAATATCGTTAAAACTGCTTACAATAAGGGGCAATATGGCGCAGGATGGCAAGGAGCTGAAATATGCAATGGCCTTGGCGACGGGCGCGAACAGAGCGCATTATCGAACAAAGCGACGATCATCCCAAACAACGCCGGCATGGGCGCCGCTGGCGCCGGCTGTTGCTCATACTGGCACTCATCGGCATTGCAGTGAGTGTCTTTTTGCTCCTGCGCCCTTCTGATCCGCGCTTTGTGATTGTGATTACCCCCTTCGCCGACCACGATAACCGCACCGGTTCCCAAATCGCCAGCGCGCTGGCCCGCCAACTCCGCGCCCAAGGGGGGAATCGCGTCCAAGTCATCACCAGCGCTACTCGCCCGGCCAATAGCGCCGAAGCGCTGGCGCTGGCCCAGCAAACCAATGCCGACGTGTTAGTCTGGGGCGCCGTCGAACCCGGCGGGATGATCGATAGCCCCAGCTTGCGGCCAGAATTGATCTATCTCCCCCACAATATTGATGTCACGCAAGCATGGCAGAGCTTTGCCATCCGCTTTGTACTCCCCAACCGGTTTTCCTTGAGTACTGAGCCTATTAGTGGTCAAGCCGCCCTTGTGCCGTACCTGCTCGCCTTGGCTGCCTATCACCACGGAGAAGCCGATCTGGCGATCGATCAGCTCCAACGCTTGCTTGAACTGAATCCGCAATTGTCACCGCTCTTGCCTCAACTGCTGCGCGGTAATCTGCTATGGGCCCGTGGCTGGTATACCGCTGCCGCGGCTGAGTATCAACCCATCCTTGCGCTCGCAGACGGCGAGCGGGCGTTGGTTGCCAACAATCTCGGCGCTATTTTGTTCGACGCCCGCCATCCCGATGCGCTACGCTATTTCGCCGAAGCGATCGATCTGCTCGATGGTCGCGATCTCGGCCAATTACGCGTCAATCTGGCGCTCTGGGCTTTGCGCGAACAGCGCGCGCGCGACGCTGTCTCTGATCTCGAGCAAGCACGCAATCTACTGCCATCGCATCCCGATTTAGAACTGCTCATCGCTACCGCCTATCGCGAAAGTGGCCAGCTTGACGATGCGGCGATGGCGATTGGCCGGCTGGCGCCGGCGAAAACAGTGCTGCTGGCGCGCATACCCATCGCTGTTCGCGCACCGGTTGAGACGCGCCTCAACGCCACCCTCACCGAAGAGCGCGCATTACTTGATCTGGAACGTTTGCTGCCGCTGGCCGGCCCGCTCTACTGGGCGCTGGAAGCCGCCGATCCGTTGCCGCCTGCCGCCGAGCTGCGCAGTGTCCGCGACCAACTGCGCACCGCAACCGAGCTTAGCAATCGCTCGGTGAGTCTGTGGCGGCAGCAAGCCACTAGCGAAGCGGCTATTTTCCCCGGCGCAGGCTTGATGGCAACTGGTCAAGCTGAGCAGAGTGAAGCAACCGCGCGCCGTCAGCGGCTTGCCCTTGCGTTGCTTGATGCAGCGCTGCAAGCGGTCGAAGACCGCAATGCGCCCAACCCTGCCGGCCAGTTGATCGGGGCGCTCTTTGGTTCGGCAAGCGCGGCTAATCCAACCATTGAAACGCTGAGCCAACTGCGCGATCAACAACCTGATAATGTCTCGATCTTGCTCGCACTCGGGTTTGCCTTGCGGATTGACAAACAGTTTGAGCAAGCTGCGCAGACCTATCAACAGGTTATTGATCTCGCGCCGCAGTTGCCTGATGGGTACGCCGGCGCCGGCAAGGTAGCGTTAGCGCGCAACGACCGGGCCGGCGCTTTGACGGCGTTTCGCGCCGCCCTAGAACGCAACAACCGTTTCTTTCCGGCCTATGTGGCGCTAGCCCGCCTTGCCGAAAGCGATGGCGATTGGCCGGCAGCGATCGACCATTGGCGCGCCCTTGTCGCTTGGCAACAATCGCCGTACACCATTATTAATCTCTGCCGGGCGCTCCGGCGCAGCGGTGCGAGCGGTTTCGCCGAAGCTGAACGCCTGCTCGTTCCGCTCGCCACGACCAACGCCGAGGCTGCCATCGAGCTGGCCCGGCTCTATAACGACGCTGGCCTGCCGGCTGAAGCCGCCGCGGTCTACCGCGACGCACTGCTCCTCACACCACGCTCGACTGTCGCGGCATTCGAGTTGGGCGAAACGTATATCAAATTGGGCGATCTGAATTCGGCTGAACGCATGCTGCGTGAAGCCATCGCGTTCGATGATCGCAATCTCGATGCGCGGCTGAAGCTGGCCGAGCTGTACGAAGGCCCCCTCAACCAACCGAATCGCGCGAACGACCAGTACCGCGTGGCGCTTGGGCAAGGCGTAAATGACCCCGACCGGCTGCTGCGGATCGGTCAGGCCGCGCTGGCCGGCAAGAGCGCAACGGTGGCCATTCAGGCCTTAGAGCGCGCTCTTACCCTCCAACCCGACTCGGTAACGGCCCGCCAATTGCTCGCCCGCGCCTACTTTGCCGGCAACCGGCTCGATGCGGCGGCGCAAGAAGCCCGCCGCGCGCTTGACCAGACCGCGAATCGCTCCGATCCTGAAGCAATTGCTGCGCGCGCGAATGCTTGGCTGACGCTGGCCGATGTCGCGCGTCGCCGGAATGATCCGGCTGCAGCCGAAGAGGCCTACCGGCAGGCGCTGGCGGCTGATCCGCAATCGATCGCCGCTCATATCGGGTTGGGCGAACTAGCCGGCGGGCAAGGCAATTGGGGTGTTGCCCTTGCGTACTTTGAAACAGCGGCCAATGTGCCCGGTGGCGATACCAACGCAACAGCCCAGTTTTGGCTCGGCGAGGCGCTGCTGCGCAACGGCCAACTGGCCCGCGCTCTCGCTGCATACCAGCGCGCATTGGACCTACAACCACAGTATCCAGAGGCGTTGCTGGGCCTAGCCCAAACCCAATACGCGCTTGGCCGCGCTGATGAAGCATTGCAAACGGTGGAACAGGCGATCCGGCAGCAGAGCAACTTCGCTGAAGCCCACCTGTTTCGCGGCAAGCTCCTACAAGAGGCAGGCCGGTTCAACGAAGCCCGCGCCGCTTACGATGCCTCCATCAGCGCCAACGATCGCATTGCCGAGAGTTTTTACCGGCGCGCCCTCTTAGCCATTCGCGCCAACGATTACTACCAAGCCATCCGCGATCTCAATCGGGCGGTGGCCCTCCAACCTAACTTCCCTGAAGCGCATTATTGGCTGGGCCGCGCTTATTACGCCCAAGGTCGCAATGCGAGTGCGCTGCAAGCGATCCAACAGGCGATTACGTTAAATCCCGATTATAGCGAAGCCATCTTCTACAGCGGTCTGATCGCTGAAGATCATGCCAATTTCACCGCTGCCCGCGCCGCGTACCAGACCCTGATCGCTCGCGAACCAACCAGCGAATGGGGCCAACGCGCCCGCGCCCAACTCGAACGCTTGCCATGAATACGCTGCGCCAGTATCGGATTGCGTTGCAAATCTTCCAATCGAATCGCCTTCGCCGCGATTACCGCGATCTGTCGGAAGTGCCGGAGTATGAGCCGCTGGGCGAATTTTTCTTCAACGAGATGTATGGCCCGCGCGATTTTAGCCAACGCGATCAAGAGGGACGCCGGCTGCACCACTTTCTCGGCATCCTGCCCGGCGTCCGCCTCCGCGATCTGGAAGAGGTGCTGGAATTGCTCGAACTCACCTATCAGCTTGATGATGATTTGGCCCGGCGCATGCTGGCTGCCGATGTCGGCACCGACTTCGATGAGATCAGCTACGAATACTTTTACCGGCTGGCTGATAAGTATGATGAGCGTTTCCGCCAATTAACCCTCGTCAGAAGTTCGTTGTACAATGTCTTTCAGTTGTCGCGCTCGCCCATCCTCGGCTTAGCCCTGCGCCGTTCCCACTTCGTCTCCCGCCTCGCCGGGATCGGCACTGTCCATACATTTCTGTTGCGTGGCTATGAAGCGTTGCAAAACGTTGCCGCCATTGAGCATTTCGCCGAGACGATCTACCAGCGCGAGTTGGATCGGCTCAATCGTATTTATCAACGATGAATCCATTGTCTGAACTCTTGCCGGTGATGGTCGTCATCCCCGGCCATACCTTTCGGATGGGCACGCCAGCGCGAGAAACTAGC
>NZ_DAOTWH010000143.1:0-7550 GCF_034435895.1 Chloroflexus sp. | reverse complement strand
CGGCGGCCCGCCGCGAAGCGCGCGCGTTACTGGCCGATTTTGGTTTGCAAGGCTGGGGTGATGCTCGCCCGGCCCTGCTGTCAGGCGGCATGCGCCAGCGCGCCGCCTTCCTGCGCACCGTCCTCTGGCACCGCCCGATCATGCTGCTCGACGAACCCTTCGGCGCGCTCGATGCCCTTACCCGCGCCCAACTGCAACAGTGGCTGCTCGCGCTGTGGGATCGGCTCGATCGCACCGTCTTGCTCGTCACCCACGACATCGATGAGGCGATCATCCTCGCCGACCGCATCTATGTCCTCACTCCGCGCCCGGCCCGCATCGCGCTTGAACTGCGCGTCGAGCTGCCCCGCCCGCGCTCGTACACCCTCGTCACCGATCCAGCCTTTGCCCGTCTCAAACGGCAGTTGCAGCAGGTGTTGATGAATGGCGAGCGGGGTGAGGAGGGATGGCGATAATCAGCATCTGCTTACCACAAAGATTCCTGCACCGCCGCTTCTCCGGCCACTTCCGGCCAACGCTCAACCAATTTGGTTGCTGGTACTCGTGCTAGTTCGCTGGGTTCGAGCTTATGCAAACCACCGCCATATACCCGGCTTGTGACAGCGAATTCGGCCACGTTAATATCTTGCAAGATGGCAAACAGTTCGGCGATGCGATCAGGCTCTTGATGTAGAAGTCTCGCCAGTTCGCCTTTCGGATAGAGTATCAGATAGACGTTGGGCGGGATGGCTTGGGAACGGTTCCAGATTAGGCGGAAGGGTGACTTGCGGTCTGTGCGGCGTCCCATATAGGTACAGAGGAATGGCGCCGGATCGCGCCGCTCTTGCCAGTACCATGGCGTACGCCGGCGCACGAGATACCGTTGGCGCAATTCGGCAGGGGCGGTCTGAACGTAAGCCCATAAAGCAGGGTATTGTTCGCGTACCTGCTCTTCGGCGAGATCACAATCAATCAAGCAGAGTTGCGGTTGAAGGCATGGATAACCATCGTCATCGGCCTCAATCACGGTGGTGGTCAAAAAGCGTGGCGGCGGCAGCATTAGCCGGAGGTATGCATCGGGTAAGCCAAGCTGGCGTGCTGTGGCGCGTTTGAGAATGAAAAAGTCATTGCCGCCGGTCACGATTCCGCGCCGGATGTCAAACAGGTCGCCCAAAAAGAAAGGTGGTCGCCCGGTGATACTTCGCTGGTTGATGTGATTGCAGCGCCAATCGCTGACCAAGGACGCATTGCGCTCAAACTGGTTAGTGGAACAGTGCGCAACATCTGTGGTTGCAAGAGAGTGCCACCAGTCGAAATCGCCACGCAATGATCGGGTGGTGGCGGCTCGTTGCGCAGCACAACGACGGTTGACGAAACGAGTGCATCGGCGAATTGGCAGTCTGCCGGATGAAACCGGTGGATGCGGATCAATGTCGCTTGTTCGCAGAAAAAGCGCCGTAACCCACATCCATCCATTCTGCCGGTAAGAGCCAAGCCGCATAGCCACTTCGTGCCAGCCACGCCATGCTTAGCAGTACCACGTAAACGTATAGACCGGCCAATCCTGAAACGTGAATTCCGGTGCGTTGCGCGGTCAACGCCTGCAGCCGGCGTTTGGTTGCCGGGTCGAGATGATGATGACGCACGTATGGCGGATTGGCAATGATCAAGTTGGGAGTCGAGTGATCGTTCGTGATAAACGCAATACAATCGCCGCATACAACCCGTAAACCTGTCTCTGCCCATATGGTGCGCGCGATTGAACCGCGATCCTCATCAATTTCAATCCCGATGGCAGAGACAATCCGCTCGGCTCCGAACTCGGCCAGTGCGGCTGCATACAGGCTTCCGCTGCCGAGCGCTGGATCGGCGAATGATAGATTCGGAAGATTATCTCCAGCTACCATGCGTAGATACCGCGCAATCTCTCGCGCAAGCAGCGGCGGCGTGGCAAATTGGCCCCGGCGATTGCGTTGTTCTGCTGGTGTCCGGCTGTCGAAGCGGTGTTGCTGGCTTTGCCGGATGGTTTCAAGTTGGGTGAGCAGAGAATGATCCATACGTTTGTTTTCTTGTTACTAATCGATCAAGAGAGCTAAATCTTCTATGCGATGCTCCCAAACCCAATCAATGCCTTCAGCAGCTTCATAACCTAGATAATTGCTTCCAAAATATCCGCACAGAAATAATATGTACCGGATATTGTTACCAAAAGCTGCTCGTAAGTGTTGCATCTTGTTAGCTTCTTCTTTCCGGCGCTCGTTTGGGTTAACGAAGTCACCGGCTGACTTTGCCTCAATAAAAATGGGAATTTGTTGAGGGAGCGCGTTTTTGGGTTGAATAACGACATCGATTGGAATGTTGATCGGTCTTTCTTTGCCGGCGATGATGTTCAATCGGATTGCGTATGTACCGGCGCGCATGGTTGAAATCGGCACAGTGCTAGCTACTGATTGTTTAGTATATCCATGCTGTTCGAAAAATGTTGCTATCAAACGAAGTTGGCGACGCTCTTGCTCGTTGCGAATGATGGGGTTCGCTAAAGTATTGCATAAGCGATCAGCAATAATTGTGGCGGCTCGTGTACGATCATCTGGTGTCACCTCAACATTTTGTCCTTCCTTTAACCATGGGAAAAGATCGATGTCGAGCAATTGGCTACTAGTGTCACAGAGCTTTTGTAATTGCTTATTCAGTTCGTGTTCACGTAGTTGTGCTGGCAATCGATTATGCTCCATTTCTTGGACAAGGCGCCGGTTAACGCCAGCCAAACCAGCTAAGCGATCGATTGCGAGCGGTGGCGCCGTACACATGCGTAATACTGTGAGTGTATCTGATTTCTGTTTCAGCGCTTCTGGCGTGATCGCGCGCAAATCAGCGCAGATCTGCAATGTTTGTTGAGTGCGTTCAATCGTGCCTTCACGTGCTGCTCGGAACGCCTCTGGAGCAAATGTGATGAACCAGCGATTAAAATAATCTACCGATTGTGCAATGTCTTGTTTCCATCATTGTGGTTTATCGAGGTTGAGGTAGATCATCGTGCAATCTTTATCTGAGCGTGATAGGAATATATATCAGCGTGCAACGCCTTGCAACAGTTTGATTTGAACACTCGCTCCCTCCTTACTATAGTACAGATGTTTTAGTTTGGCAATGAAATATGACCCCGCCCTCCGTGCCATTCAAGGCGAGTTGGAGGCGGGGTTATTGCGATGCTGAGTCGATGATGCGCAATTCGGCGATATACCCGTTTTCCCTACTCCTCTGGCGGCAACGATGTCGTGATGTCGTACACCAATACCTGCACGTCAAGCCCCTCGTTGGTCAACAGCGACATAGTAAACTCATTCGTCGCATTCTTAATTGCCTGCTCGTCAGCGGCAGGTGCGTAAGCTCGAATGCTCGCCTCTTCGGCAGAAACGCGCGTTACTCGCGTGACTGCACTGGGGCTGGCAGCGGCAATCCGGCGCTGAATCTCGGCAATCGCTTCGTCAAGCGTCATGGTTCTTCACCTCGTTAGATAACATTGAATTCGGATGCAAGTTGGTCGCTGCGGAACCGGTCGATCCGCAGCTCGTCAATATTGATCGTATGCGCCCGTCCGTCAATCACCTCTTCGGCGATCAACAAACCGGTTGCTGGCGCGTGCATGATGCCATGGCCGCTAAAGCCGCTGGCATCGATATAGCCCTCTAAATCTGGATGCTGGCCAAGGATTGGGTTGTGATCCGGTGTGATTTCGTACAAACCGGCCCAGCACTGCTGTTCGGCCAACCCTGCCGTCTCCAGAATCGGGAAGCGGTGGATGCCGGCTTCGATCACTGCTTCCAGCCAATCCCAGTCCACATTAGTATTGGTGCTGCTTGGTTCGGCTGGATTCGAGCGACCCATCAAGATGCTCTGGCCTTCGCGCCGCATATAGAAGCCGGTGCCGACATCGATCGTCAACGGGATCGGCGCGCTAATCGCTGGGAAGGGGGTCGTCATATAGACGTTGCGGCGGTAGGGTCGCACCGGCAGGTCGAGGCCGGCTAACGCCGCCACTTCACCTGCCCACGGCCCGGCGCAGTTGATTACTATGTCACAGCCGACCGGCCCGGATGGCGTTTCTACTGCCGTTACCCGCCCGCCGGTAATCTGAAACCCGGTCACCGGCATCCCGCGCCGCAGCCGCACGCCGTGGCGTTGGGCGGCGCGCAAATAGCCGAGCGCGATGCCGTAGGGATCGCAGTAGCCGTCGTCAGGGCCGAAGGTAGCCCCAATCAGGTCGTCGATCCGCATTTGCGGCACAAAACGCGCCGCTTCTTCCGGAGTAAGCGTCTCGACCCGCACCCCCAGCTCGCGTTGCATCGCCACGTTGCGCAGATATTGCGCCCACGTCGCTTCGTCGTTAATGAGGAACAGATACCCCACCTGCCGCAATTCGGCGTGGCCGCCGACCTCTTCCTCAAAGTGGCGCAGCCGTTCGATGCTATAGCGCGAGAGCAAAACATTGGTGCGCAACGAGAATTGGTGGCGCACTCCAGCAGCCGAGCGGGCCGTGCTGCCGCTGATTTCGGTCTCTTCGCGTTCTAGGATGACCACGTCGCGCAGGCCGCGTTCGGCCAAGTGAAAGGCAATGCTCGCGCCGATAACGCCTGCACCGATAATGACGACTTGTGCTCGGTCGATCATTGGTGTGTTCCTCGGTCGGGGGCATAGCAGCGCTATGCCCCTACAATGTGCTCCGTTTGCCGCGTCGTCGCGGCGGTACGTCCTCTGGCGGCAACTGTGGTTCTTCGCCAAGGGCCAACTCTTCCGCCGGTGTTGGTGTGGTAGGCGGCGGGGTTGCGCGTTGCCGGCGCTCTTCGCGCCACGCCAACCGCTCGCGGGCCACCGCCTCAAACCCGCGTCCGGTTGGCTCATAGTAGATCCGTCCGGCGAGATTCGGCGGCAGGTGTTCTTGATCAGATCGCCCCTCTGGCAGGTCGTGCGCGTACTCGTAACCGCGGCCATACCCCAGCCGTTTCATCAGCGCGGTGGGTGCGTTGCGCAAATGGAGCGGCACCGGCTCGTTGCGCGTCTCGGCCACGTCGCGCTGCACCGCACCGTAGGCTCGGTAGAGGGCATTGCTCTTCGGCGCGAGGCAGAGGTAGACTACCGCCTGCGCCAGCGCCAATTCGCCTTCCGGCTGGCCGAGAAAATGCACCGCCTGCTGGGCAGCGATCGTCTGCGGCAAGGCGTGCGGGTCAGCTAAACCAATATCCTCGACTGCGATCCGCACCAACCGGCGAGCAATGTACAGCGGATCCTCGCCGCCGTCGAGCATCCGCCCCAGCCAGTACAACGCGCCGTCGGGATCGCTACCGCGCACGCTCTTGTGGAGCGCCGAGATCGCATCGAAGTGCAGCTCGCCGTGTTTATCGTAGCGCACGGCCCGGCTTTGCAGCGCATCGCGAATATCGTCCACCGTGATCAAGCGCGTCTCGCCGATCGCCGGCGGCTTCGAGCGGGCTGCCGCTTCGAGCGCATTCAGCGCGGTGCGAGCGTCGCCATTTGACATATTGATTAAGTAACTGCGGGCATCGCTAGCGAGCATAATCTTCAGCTCACCCAACCCGCGCTCGCGATCGCTCAACGCCCGATCGATCAAGATCCCGATCTCTTCATCGCTCAGCGCCTCTAGCGTAAATACCCGCACCCGCGAGAGCAAAGCCGAATTAACCTCAAATGACGGGTTTTCGGTCGTGGCGCCGATCAGAATGATCGTGCCGTCTTCGACATAGGGCAAGATCGCGTCTTGCTGGCTCTTGTTGAAGCGGTGGATTTCATCAATAAAGACGACGCTGCGCTGTTGAAACATGCCCAGCCGGTCTTTGGCCTCTTGCACCACCCGGCGCAGATCGTTCACCCCGGCGCTCACCGCGCTGAGCGGCTCGAAGTGGGCATTGGTGCTGTTGGCGATGATTTGGGCCAACGTGGTTTTGCCGCTGCCCGGCGGCCCCCACAAGATCAGCGAGAAGAGCTGATCGTTGGCAATCGCACGTCGCAGCAGCTTGCCCTCGCCGATAATGTGGCCCTGCCCGACGAACTCATCGAGCGTGCGCGGTCGCATGCGCGCCGCCAGCGGCGCTTGGTTCTGCAACGCTTGTTGGCGTTGCGCATCAAACAAAGTTGGGCCTCGCGGTTTGGGCGGCATAGGCAACAGTTCGTTGAGTCGTTGATCGTACTATTCCTGATTGTAGCATATCTTAGGCCCGCATCAGTTTGCGCTCGCGCCGGGGCGCCGGCAAGCTGACAATCTTGCCTGCTTCTGCATGGTGGCAGGCTGATGTGCTTCAATACTGCAATAAGTTCGGACGTTATCGGTGCAGTTGAGGTGTATCAGTGGAAAAAATGTATCAGTCGATCATTGTCGTCAATCCTGCTATCCGTAGCGGCAAGCCAATCATTCGTGGTTTGCGCTATACAGTTTATGATATTTTATCCTATCTTGCTGCTGGAATGAATGTTGCGGAAATTTTGGCTGACTTTTCTGATCTAACTATAGAAGATTTTCAGGCTTGTCTGGCCTTTGCTGTTGATCGTGAGCGAATAGTTACGGTGATTCCTGCATGAAATTACTGTTTGATCATCATATTTCCCGAAAATTGGTTCATAATCTCGCTGATCTTTTTCCTGAATCAAGTCATGTAACTTTTCATGGTCTCGATCGGGCTGAAGATATTGCGGTCTGGTCATTTGCAAGATATGGTAATTATATCATCGTGACCAAAGAATCGGATTTTAACGGTTTGTTAAAGTTACGTGGTAGCCCACCCAAGATCATTTGGCTACGAGTTGGTAATTGTACAACTGCCGCCATTGAAGCTATCATCCGCCGGAATTATTCAAGCATTACCTCATTTGCCCAAGACCCAGATAGCTCCTTGCTAGAGATTATCCGTGCCGGCGAACTGAACCTCTGACGGATTAGTTAAGTATAAATGTAAAGTAAATAAATATAGATGCAAACCACATGGGTCATGGCAGAGAGTATCAAAGAACTATTGCCGGGTTGTAACTCCAAGGCGTATGCTACAGGTAAGTGAAGACGGCGCTGCCCGCCAGCAGAGAGGCAACTGTAGCGAACCTCACAAACTGTACCTCACCTCTTGTGCTCCCCGTTGCCCCTCTTCCGCCTTCCTCTTCCCTCTGCTGGCGGAGCGCCAGAGGCACGAACACCGGCAATCTTCACGGTTGCCGGTGTTTTTGTTGGTGGCGGCAGGTATAGTGCGCCAGCTCCCCTCTTGTCATTGCGAGCGGAGCGAAGGGGCAGCGCACCGCGCTGTCCTGCGGAGCGAAGCAATCCCCCGCGAGTGCGGGCAGCATGCCTGTAGGCCATTGGTCTGCGCTGCGGTGGGAGATTGCTTCGGGGGCTACGCCCCCTCGCAATAACAACCGAACCCCACCCCCGCTCTCCATCTGTCATTGCGCGCCGCGCAGAGCGCGGTAAAGCAATCTCCTCCAAGAGCGAGAGGAATCCGCTCAGGCATGCGCCGCGCTGCAGCGGGAGATTGCTTCAGTCGGGCGACACCCAGCCGTGCTGGGTGCCG
>NZ_DAOTWH010000142.1:0-3633 GCF_034435895.1 Chloroflexus sp. | reverse complement strand
AACCCGCTCTCACTGGCGCGGGAGCGGGGAGCGCAGCACCGACCCTTCAAGCATCGCCAAGCGATCAACGGTTACACTCAACCACATGTTCTATCCGCTCCCAGCGGCGCTCGCGTCCGCCAATACTGGCGTTTAGCCCTCTGGGGAAGGGGCAACGTTGGCGGGCAACGTCGCTCCGGTTGGGTTTAGAACACTTCCACTTCCAGCGCGACGGCTTCACCACCACCAAGGCACAGCGCAGCAATGCCGCGTTTGCCGCCACGTTGGCGTAAGGCCGAGATTAGCGTCACCAACACCCGCGCACCGCTCGCGCCAATCGGATGGCCGAGCGCAATCGCGCCGCCATGGACATTCACCCGGTCAGCGTCGAGGGCCAGCGCGCGGAGGTTTGCGATGACTTGGGCCGCAAACGCTTCATTAATTTCAAACAGATCGTAATCGTCGAGCGTGCGCCCGGCCCGTTTCATCAGCCGTTCGATCGCAAACGCTGGTGCGGTGAAGACTTCGAGCGGCTTGACCGCCGCCTGCGCAGCCGCGCCGATCCGGGCCAGCGGTTGCAAGCCCAATTGGGCGGCCCGGCTGGCGCTCATCAACACCACCGCCGCTGCGCCATCGGTAATGCCGGGAGCATTGCCAGCAGTAACGGTGCCATCAGCGACAAAGGCCGGTTTGAGCTTGGCCAGCGCCGCTAGCGACGTATCGCGCCGCGGCCCTTCATCAACCGTCACCACGTTAGCCTGCCCTTTCGGCCCCGGCACCGTCACCGGCACAATCTCCTCGTCAAAGGCGCCGCGGTCTTGGGCCGCGATCGCGCGCTGGTGCGATTGCAGCGCGTAAGCGTCTTGCTGTTCGCGGGTAACGTGAAAGGTGCGGGCAATCCATTCGGCGGCAGCGCCCATGTGATGGTTTTCAAATGCGCACCACAACCCATCGTGAACCACGGCATCGATCACTTGGCCGTGACCCAGCCGGTAGCCGTGCCGCGCCTGCGGCAACAGGTAGGGGCCGCTGCTCATGTGCTCCATACCGCCAGCCACCAGCACATCAGCTTCACCGGCTTTGATCAGGGCAGCGCCAACCATGACGGCTTTCAGCCCGCTGCCGCAGACCTTGTTGATCGTCAACCCGCCGACCGAATCCGGCAAGCCGCCGCGGATCGCTGCTTGCCGGGCCGGCGATTGGCCCAAGCCGGCAGTAACGACGCACCCCATAATACATTCATCGACCATTGCCGGTTCGATCCCGGCCCGTTGCACAGCAGCCCGCACGGCGGCTGCGCCTAAATCAATGGCACCGAGGCCGCTGTAGGCGCTGTTAAAGCGGCCTATCGGCGTGCGCGCTGCGCTCACAATGACTACATCGTCCATAAACTGTTCCTCACGGTGCAGGAATGGGTAGTGACAGCCACCGGTCATGATACCGGATATTATAGCGGGCAATGTTTCAAGCGACCAACCCGCGCAATTGCCGGTAGAGAGACACTACGCTACTGCCGTTGTCGTACCCCGGCGGCAGCCATGACGCTGGTCGCAACAGCCACAAACCGGCTTGCGCTGCCGGCGGGCGGGCCGGCGGGAGGGTTGGATCGCGGAGCAGAGCGGTCGTCAACCCAGCTAGCTTTACGTTCGCTAGACTTGGCAATGCAGTTGCAATGGCGGCTTGCAAGACCGCACCAAACGAATGCCGGAGCTGGCGCCGTTCAGAAGGGGCGGCCGAGGCCAACTGCGCGGCCTCGGCGCTGGAAAGCCGCATCGCGACGGTCACCCGCCGGTGCGGATCGGTTTCAGCAGCCGGGGAGAGACTGATTGTCACCGGCAGCGCGGAACCGGCCACAATCTGGTAGAGGGGGGTATCAGGGGGCAGGCACGAGCGTTCAACGGCAAGATAGCCGGTCGCGATGAGCGGCGAACGCGCGCTGGCGCGCGCGGCCAAGCGCCACGCTGCCGGGCCGAGGACGATGGCACGGGCAAGCACCTCTTCGCCACCGGCTAAGCGCACCCCCACCACCCGGATCGGCGTAGTGATCAGAGCTACGGCCCGCTGTTTCGGGCGCCATTCACCACCGGCGCGGATCAAGGCATCGGTAAAGAGGCGGGTGAGTATCGCGGCATCGCCGGCCACGATTTCGGCAGGGGGCAGGAGCGCCACGCTGCCAGCCGGCCACAGACAATGATCGCTCACCGGCAAACCGCTGGCTGCAAGGATCGTATCCACAACGTTACGCAGCGCCGGATCGACAATACCGTAGCGGCGCAACATATCACCGGCTGTCAGCCGTTGCTGGCGCAACACTTGCAGTTGGGCCAACGGATCGAACCGCTCGGCCAAGCGCAACGCTGCAGCAGCCGCCGTCTCTTGGGCTTGCCAAAACCGGCCGGCGGCATCGGCTTGGGCCGGAAAGAGCGCGCGCCGGCTCCGGCGCCACTGACCCGGATCACTAGGCACGTCAATCACCCGCTGCGCCAGATGCAACCGCCACGCCGGATCACGCCGCGCTACTGGCAGATAGACCCCTAAACGTGCCGCAATCTGCGCATACGGCCCATCGCGCACGCCGGCCCACTGCAAGGGGACGGTATCGTACCAAACATTGCCGCAACGCACCACCGGCTGCAAGCCGCCAGCGCCGGCGAGCAGCACTGCGTGGCCGTCATTGGCCAAGAGCGCAGCAAGCGCCGCTTCAGCAGCGGTGTCGCCAACAATGATGAAATCGAAACGTGCGGACAATGCTCATCCTCCGGTCTCATAGAGCCGCGCCACCACAATCAAGAGCATCAACAAGATGCCGGCATACGACAACCCAACCACACGCACGGGTCGGTCACGCACCGCCAGCGCGGTGGCCGGGATGAGCGCCACCGCCACCACACCGTAGATAAGGTGTAACGCCATGTGGGCGAGATCGGCCTGCCCCAGCAAGGGAAGGCCAATAGCCGCCTGCGCCATGATCAGCAGTTGCAACATGCCACTCAGCGGCTGCATCCCGCCACGATTGCGCCATGCTACCACCAAGGCCCAGAGCACGCCAACCGCGATCACGATGGTGATGGTGAGTTGTAACCGGCTGTGCAAGGCAACGAGTCGCTCCATAACGGCGCTATTGTAGCACGACCGGCAGCGAGGCCAAATACGGTATACTGGAACAAGGCGGAACTGCCGCTGAATATCATTTCGCGATGATAAGAGGTTGTTATAGAGAGCGCACACGGTGCTCGCAGCGATCCCCTCTGCATTGCGCGAAATGATATGCTGATCCCCGCAATGAGTGTATGCCAAGCATTAGCATTGTCGAATGCCTCATCGTCTTGATCCTCGTGACGGTTGTGGCCGCGATAGCCTTTCGCGCCGGCTATTTTCGCGGGCAAAGGCAGTAGATGATATATGTCTTACCGGTAGCAACGATCGTGCAGAACTAATGCCAAGTCATGAAGAGTTCAAGGGTGTTCAGAACCCATGAGCATAGCTGTGGTTGATGGCGTTGCGATGAGCCGGTTCACCCTCACCTCCAGCCCCTCTCCCACTGGCGCGGGTTCAAGGGCGGCCAGAACATCTGTCTGGCACCCGGCCCTGAAGGGCCGGGCTAGGGGTACGAAGCCCGCTGCGCGGGCTGCTGGCCCTCACCCCCAGCCCCTC
>NZ_DAOTWH010000141.1:0-9617 GCF_034435895.1 Chloroflexus sp. | reverse complement strand
CGGCCGACGCTAGCCTTGCGCCCGGCATGGGCTAATTGAATGCCGGCTACCGCGCCGAGACTCTCGATCAGCTTGACCAACCGGGCCAGCGCATCAATGTGATCATCGCTCCAGATGCCTAAATCAAACGGTGAAATCCGGCCTTCGGGTGAAACAGCGGTCGCTTCGAGAATAATGAGACCAACCCCGCCGGCTGCCCGCGCGCCGAGATGCATCAGGTGCCAATCGTTAGGGAAGCCATCGATGGCGCTGTATTGGCACATCGGCGACATGCCGATCCGGTTGCGTAGGGTGACGCTGCCGATGGTCAGCGGGGTAAACAGATGTGGTTGCATGGCGTGGCTCTCAATCGGTGAACGGCGACAATCTGTTGCCAGTATACCTGTTTTTGGCGTTGGTACGCAAATAACCTCGTAGCGCCGCACGGCTATGCGGCGCCATTAAGGTGTACGCTGTCTGCGCCACACAAAGATCGTGCCATTAACGATCACCGCGACCGTGTAACACAGCGCCGCAATAAGCAAGATCGGCGTAAAACCGGCGGCGCTTTGCAGTTCGGCGCTGATGGTAGGGCCGGCAATGTACCCCACCGACGCGGCGGCCCGGATGAGACCGATCACGGTGGGGTGGTGTTCAGGCGGCGTCTGCGCCAGCGCATGGGCCTCAAACAAAGGCGTGGCCATATTCATCAGCGCGCCGCGCAGCATTGCGATCAGGGCCGCTACCGGCAACGTAGGCGCAAAGGCCAGCGCAATCAGGCAGGGAATAGCGAGCGCCTGCGTCAGCACGACGCCTTGCATGCGGCCAATTCGCGCCGCGAGGCGCGGCCCGGCCAGCGTTGCCAGACCGGTGGCGAGGCTGATGAGGGCAAACAACAGCCCGATGGCGGCGTCGGTGGCGGTGAAGCGTTGGCGAAAGAAGAGACCAAGGTAGGGGATGAACAGCGCCGCGCCGAGCGAGATGAGCAGCGGCCCCGGCGCGAAGATGATCGCTTTGATGAGCGTGCGCCAGAGGTCGCCGATCTCGCGTCGAATTGTCATCGCCAGCGCCGATGATAGCTGCGCAGTGAGACGCAGTCTCAGCAACGGCAACCCGGCGAGGGCGACGATCGCTGCGCTGAGCGCGGCATTGAGCCGGTACGACGCGATGGCATCGCTCTCGACCAGCGCCACCCGCCACGCCGTCGCCAAACTGCCGGCAAGCAGATTGGCGATGCCGCCGATGATCAAGCTCAAGGCTGCGCTGCGGGCAAAGAGCCGGTCAGGGCCATCGGCGCCGCTCAGTTGCATCATCAGCGGCGGCCCGGCCAGATTAAAGAGCGCGCTGGCCGGCCCGCTCAGCGAGACGCCGAATAACAACATCCATGCCGTCACCGGGGTGATGGCGCTGCTGAGCGGGGCTAGCGCCAGCGCGAGCAATGCCGCGCTATGCAGCCAACAACCAAGCAACAACGCCGGACGCGCGCCCCACCGCCGCACCGCTTGCCACGCCAATGGCCCGCTGATCCCGCCGGCCAGCACCGGCATACTATTGAGCAACCCGATCAGCGTGAGGTCGCCGATCAATGGCACCCCGATCCGGTAGCTGCCGTACCCTAGTTCAGCGTAAGCGATGGTGGCAAACAACCAACCTACCGTCAGGCCGGTCGTCAACAGGCCAACGGCCAACAAATAACGCTGATCGTTGCGCATGATGGCGCACCGGCGCTTCACAACCCATTGCGCGCGATAATGTCGCGGTACGCGTGCGCGCTGCGCTTCCACACCCGGCGTTGGGTGGCGTAATCGGTATAGATAATCCCAAACCGTTTGCTCAGCCCCTTCGCCCACTCAAAATTATCCATCAGCGTCCAGACGAAATAGCCGCGCAGATCGAAGCCGGCAGCGAGCGCGCGCTGGCATGCCTCGATATGGGAACGGAGGTACGCGACCCGATCAGGGTCTTCAACCACCTGATCAGCCGGGCCGGGTGGCGGATCATCGAACGCTGCTCCATTCTCGGTGATGTACAGCGGGATGGAGGTATACTCACGCGCCTTTTGCAAAGCCTCGATAATACAATCGGGATAGATCTCCCACCCCATCGCCGTCTTGGGCAACGGCCCCGGCACCTGCTTGGCCAGCAAAAACGGTTCACGCCAGTTACAGGCGTGAAACAGGCGGGTGTAGGTGTTAATGCCGAGAAAATCGATCGGCTGGCTGATACTATCCATATCGCCGGGTTTGACCGGCGCGAAGATGAGCCGGCGAGCAAAGTGGGCCATCAGATCGGCGGGGTAGCGCCGGCGGAACAGCGGTTCGAGAAAGAGCCGGTTCATCACCCCGTCGATCCGTTGGGCAGCGTTGCGGTCAGCAGGGTGATCGCTGGCCGGGTAATGCGGCCACAACATCAGGACGATGCCAATCTGAGGCGGCGGCAGATCGGCGCGGGCTGGTTGCGGTCGCGCAGCGCGGAAGGCGCTTACTGCCAGCCCGTGTGAGAGCAAGAGGTGATGCACGACCTTAAGCACCTGCCATGGCAAGCGTTTGCCCGGCGCATTTTCACCGTTGCCATAGCCGTAGAACGCCTGAATAAACGGTTCGTTGTGGGTGGCCCACAGCGCGACCTCACCGCCGATCTGGCGAAAGAGGTAATCGGCGTATTCAGCGAAACGCAACGCCGTGTCGCGACTCGTCCAGCCGCCGCGATCCTCTAGCGCCTGCGGCAAATCCCAATGGTAGAGGGTGGCAACCGGTACGATATTGCGCTGGTGTAGGCCGTCGATCAAACGCCGGTAGAAATCAAGCCCGCGCTGATTGGGTTGGCCGGCGCCGGTGGGAAAGATCCGCGGCCATGCGATGCTGAAGCGATACGCCTTCAGCCCCAACGCCGCCATGTGGTCGAGATCCTCGACGTAGCGGTGATAATGATCGCAGGCGACATCGCCGGTGCTGCCATCAACAATGACGCCGGGCCGCCGCACGAAGCGATCCCAGATGCTCTCGCCCTTGCCGTCTTCGTTCCACGCCCCTTCGATCTGATACGCAGCAGTTGTTGCGCCCCATAAGAAATTGGCTGGAAAGCGGATGTCGTTGTTCATGCGGATGTGTCTTAAAAAATGAAAAAGAACACGGATGCTCACGAATGGCAGGAATGAACACGATTGGCCTTATGTGTACAAACCCGTTGCATCCCTGAACGAGGACGGATTGGCACGATTGGTTTCATCCGTGAACATCCGTCTCAATCCGTGGGCATCCGTATCCCATTACGCCATAGGATAGCCGATGCATTACCACCGCTCATTGCGCGGCCACAGCGCCCAGAGAATCGCTACCGCCGCCGCCCACCATGCCCGGCTTGCTTCGCGTTCGAGGCCGCGGGTACGTAATTGCACCCCGCCGAGGAACAGACCAGTCGCCAGCATCCCGCCCATCAACCGGTCAGTGGCCCGCTCCACCCGTTTCATACTGCGTTCGAGCCGGCTCAAATCCGAGCGGGTTTGCAACTCGCCGCGATTGGCAGCCCGGTAGTACGCATCCATTTGGCGGGGCAGACCGATCAAAATCTGGCCAATTTCAGCTAACTCTTGTTGGAACTTCTCGAACCAATTGCCATTGCGTTGTTCTTGGGCCAGCATCGCTCGCGCAAACGGGCGCAACTCTTGGAAGAGATTGATATCGGGGTAGATTTCGGTCGCCAACCCCGCCACCATACTTAGCGCCCGCCCTAAATAGAGCAAATCTTGCGGAATCTGGAACGGCAGATCGTAAATCAGATCCTTTGTCTCGGCCATAATGGCCTCGACATCGAGATTGGTCAACTCGCGCACTGTGCGATTGAACGAATAGCGCAGCATCGTTTCGAGCGCCGCCTTGATCGGTCGGCGGTCAGCGCCGGGCAAGATTACATTCAGTTTTTCAAGACAATTCAACAACCGGTCGGCGTCATTGGTAGCTAACCCCAGCACGCCTTGCCGCATAATCTCCATCGTCTCTGGCGGCAACCGGCCCACCATGCCAAAATCAACAAAAATGAGCGTGAAGGGGGTGCCGGTCGGCGTTTCATCAGGCGCATAATCGATCGGCAACTGCGCTTCAAGCGTCTCAATCGTAGCGTGCCCATTGACGCTAGCCGGCATCGGCGGCGGCGCTGTTTTGGTCGCAGCAAGGCCGGTTTCCACCCGCACGAACAGATTGCCGGGATGGGGATCGGCGTGGAAGAAGCCATCGATAAAGAACTGTTTGAGGTAGCAGTTATTGAGCCGGGCAGCCAGTTCGAGCCGGCTGACCCCCAGTTGGTCGAGCGTATGCAAATCGGTGATCTTAATCCCGCTGATCCGCTCCATCACCAACACGCGGCGGGTAGTGAGCTCGAAGATCGGTTCAGGGATATAGATACCGGGATGGTTGGCGAAGTTCTGGCGGAAGATCGCCGCCGAGCGCGCCTCTTGGACATAATCTAATTCTTGCACTAACACGCGGGCGAACTCAGCCAAGAGGGCTTCGAGGTCAGCGCGCCGGCGGATCGGCGGATAGTTCTTGATCAAGCGCACCACCCATGTCACGGCACTGAGATCGACTTCAATAATCTTATCGATCCATGGCCGTTGCACCTTCACCGCCACTTCGCGTCCATCGTGGAGCACCGCGTAATGCACTTGCCCCAACGAAGCGGCGGCGACGCATTCCTTCTCAAAGCTACGAAAGATCTCGCTCGGCGGTGCGCCTAACTCTTCCAGAATCACTTCGAGCACGTGACCGGCGGGGGCCGGCGGCACCTCATCTTGCAAGCCGGTCAACTCGCGTCGCACCACATCGGGAATAATATCGGCCCGCGACGACAGAAACTGGCCGAGCTTAATCTGCATCCCGCCTAGTTCAACCGCCATCATGCGAAAGCGCCGGGCAATATTCACCCAGCGCCGCAGCATCGTGCGTTGGACATACCAGCGAAAGATGGCAAAGCGGGCGAGAAAGATATCCCAAATATAAATATGGATCACAACGCCGAGAAAGAACGACGACACCCGCAGAAAACGCTCGCGCGGGCGAAAACGGGGCGGCTCGATTAGGCGAGGGACAGCGCCGGTGTTGGCGGTTTCGGTTGCTTGGATAGAGATTGGTTCACGCATAGCTTCCTACCAGTATTGCTATTTCGATTATACCAGAGGCGAAACTCAATCTCGCGACCGATCCGTATTAAATTGATCACCAACTACCATACGAAGGGTGCATGACGCACGTGGAAACGAGCTCGCTAGTTATGGTATCACCGGCATTATGACCATCGACAGTGTGCGTTTGCTGGCCGACAGCGCCGCAAATCTCTGGCAGCGGCTCAGCCAATTTGGCGCGCCTGACCTGCTTGGCCGGCGCGCTTCATTTGAGGAGTGGCTCGCCGCCGCTCGCCCTAACCTCTCCTCAGCCGACGAACAGGCCATCCGGCGCGATTATCGCCGGCTCAACCTCCTCCTCACCGAACTCGAAATGTTGACCCGTTCCCGCGAACGGGCGCTGGCATTGATTATGGAGACAATCCGCCAAGACGGTGCTCCTACGGCGTCACCGTCACTCGAATCGGGCCAAAGGTCGGGGTTGGGGTAGGCGGGGGCGGGGTCTCGCAGGTATATTCGGCCACCACCGTTGCCCGTTCACGCTCGCGCACCACGATGTTGTGGGCGCCGGGACGTTCGTCGCCGATCCGGAGCACGATGCGGAACGCGCCGGTACGATCGCTTGCGCCGCCGCCCACCGGACGGTCGTCGAACAGAACCAGCAACGCCGTTTGTGGGCGGGTTACGCCAGTCAATTCGAGCGCGTCACCGGGAGCGCAACGGAGGGCGGACTGCATCGTTGGGGTTGGCAACGATGGTATGGTGGGTGATGGCGTGATGATTGGCGGTAGTGTAGCCACCGTTCTGTTCAGCGTTGGTGTGACTGTGACAGCAGGTGAGACAGTTAGTGTTGGCGTATTCGTGACCGGTATAGTAGGAGTAGGTGTTGCTGTCGCCGGCTGTGATTGCTGACCGTGCGCTAGCGCCGTTTGGGTCAGTACCGGAGCTGCGGAGGCAGTGCGTTTAACAATGACGGCTGTCTTCGTTACATCGCAGACATTCGCCGGATACGAGCCACAGTCGACTGGAGGTTCAGAGCAACCCGGATACGCCGGTTTCTTATCGCAACTTGGTTGAGCCCGCGACGCGTTCGGTAAAGTTGATAACGATACCCAAAAGACAAAAGTCAAGCCAACGATAATCACACTGAGGGGCCAGAAGGGCCTAGAACGAGCCATCATGTTCTTCCTCAACCAATGCCTCACCGCCGCGCCGCGCGCTCGATTACCTGCGCAAATGTCTCAAGCCGTTGTGATCCTACCATTGTTTCGTTACCGATTCGAAACACTGGCCGGGCATACACCCCTTCGGCCATTGCGGCCGCATAATCAGCTTGCACTTGTGCCCGATAGGTATGTGCATCAAGGCAGGCAGTAAAAGCATCCCTTGGTATGCCCAAACCAGCGGCAAGATCGATCACCGTCTCGCGGGTGTTGAAGTACAGTTGATTGTACCGCGCATACAGCTCGCGGCGCAACTCCCAGAATTTACCGTGATCGGCGGCGCATTCGCTAGCTTCGGCCAATAACTCCGAGCGTTCACCTAACTGCAACAAGTGGCGGTAGACGATTTTAGCTTGGCCGGGAACGACAAACTCCTCGATCAGGCGCGGTTCGACATCAAGGGTGTGAACGGCGCATGAGGTGCAGAGAAAGTCGGAATAGATCATGATCGTTACCGGGGCATTGGGATTGCCGAGATATTGGTACCCTTCGGCGGTGCGGCCACGCGGCAACTCAGGGAAGTAGCCGGTCGTCGTTGGCGCGCTTTGCGCTGTGGTCGGTGTTGACGTGGGGGCACGGGTCGGAGGTGGGGTGGCCGTCGCCGTAGGTTCCGGCGCAACCGGCGCCGCACAAGCGGCGAGCACGAAGATTGAGAGCAGAAAGAAGCGACGCATAGGTTCGATTAGGTCGAATAGGGCATCCAGTGGGATCGCTCGACAAGATACGGCAATCCACAGGCAGTTTACGTAGGAACGATTTGACGAATCCCGCTGTCACTCTACCATAGGTTGCCATAGCGCGGCAAGGGTACCGTCTGGTCTTGCGTATGAAAGATAACAAATCGAGTATCATTACTCCAATATGCTACGTCACTATCCGGAGTCGCCACCATGCTCACCGATCGCTTGCTCGCCTACACGGTTGCCGTCGCTATCCTTACCCTCATCCCCGGTGCTGATACGATGCTGGTGCTGCGCAATGCGCTGGCCCGCGGTCGCCTTGCCGGCTTGGCTACCGCGTTTGGGATCGGGAGCGGTTTGTTTGTGCAGGCAACGTTGTCTGGTCTAGGGTTGGCTGCAATTGTGGTGAAGTCTGCCGAGCTGTATCACGCCATAAAGTTGGCCGGTGCGCTCTATTTGGTTGGGTTGGGGGTGTGGACGATGATTACCACGTGGCGGCAACGCACTGTTCCTGAATTTCACCTGCCCTCCGGCCAAGAACGCCACGCCTTCGTTGAGGGGGTGTTGAGCAATGTGCTGAACCCGAAGGTGGCAGTGTTTTATTTAGCGTTTTTGCCTCAGTTTATCGATCCGCACGATCCGGTGCTGCTGACCGCGCTGGCGCTGACGACGATCCATTTTGCCCTCAGTGTGATCTGGTTTTCGACCCTGACGTTTGTGGTGGTGGGGGTGAGTAGGTGGCTGCGGCAGGCGGCGGTGCGCCGGCGGCTGAATTATGCTGCCGGCGCGGTGTTAGCGGCATTGGGGATGCGGATGGCGGTTGAGAGTTAACGATGGCGGGTGATTTCGTACATCAGGACTCCCGCTGCGACCGCGAGATTGAGCGAGTCGCTGTGTCCCCGCATCGGGATGCGCACTACCAGATCGCACGCGGCGAGTTGGTCTGCGCTGAGCCCCTGCCGTTCGCTGCCGAGCGCCAGCACCAGCGGCTGCGGGTACGGTGCAGTGCGGTAGTCGTGTGCGCCACGGTCAGAGCTGCCAACGAGTGCGATCTGGCGCGCGCGGCTCCACTCCACCAGCTCGGCCCAGTTCGTGCGTGCAATCGGCTGGCTGAAGATCGCACCCATACTGGCACGCACTGCCTCCGGATCGAAGGGATCGGTGGTCGCTCCCACTAAGATCACGCCGCTGAAGCCGGCCCCGTCGGCAGTGCGCAAGACCGTGCCGAGGTTGCCGGGATCGGCGACTTCGACCAGTGCAACCCAGCCGGTCTCGGCTGCCGGTAGGCCGGCTAGCGGGGTGTATTGGATTCGCCCGACCGCCGCGAGCCCCTGCGGATGTTCTTTGCCGGCAAGACTGGCAAAGACGTCCGCACTGACGTTGATCACCTTCCCGCCGCCGGCAGCGTAGTCTGCCGCGATCTCGCGGGCGAAGGCGCTGGTGAGCAGATCGGGCGCGACGATTAGCAGCTCAAGCGGTGCGTGGCATTGGATGGCTTCGGCCACCAGCCGGATGCCTTCGATCAGATAGCGGCCCTGTTCGACGCGGGTTTTGCGCTGGCGCAGCGCGCGTAATGCTTTGATGGTTGGGTTGGCGAGACTGGTGATGAGCATGCGATGGATGTTCTCTCGGTGCTATCGTGACAGTTGTTGGTAGTTTGTACCATATTTTGCTGGTTTTCGCTGAAGGTGGAGATTGCTGCGGGGGCTGCGCCCCCTCGCAATGACAGAGTGACTCCCTCCCCCAGCGAGGGAGGGATGGGGTGGGGGCCGCAGCGCAACAATCCCCCGTGCGCGCGGGAGCAACCCGCTCAAGCATCCTGCCCGCCCCATTGTCATTGCGAGCCGCCGGAGGCGGCGAAGCAATCCCCCACGAACACGGGAGCACGCCCTCAGCGCCCGTTTCCGCTACAGCAGGAGATTGCTGCGAGGGCTGCGCCCCCTCGCAATGACAGAGTGACTCCCTCCCCCAGCGGGGGAGGGTTGGGGTGGGGGCAACGCCCCTGCTCCCCGCTTGTCATTGCGAAATCCCCCACGAACACGGGAGCACGCCCTCAGCGCCCGTTTCCGCTACAGCAGGAGATTGCTGCGGGGGCTGCGCCCCCTCGCAATGACAAGAGCCGCGCCCTCGTGCACTGCCAGCGATCACGACGGCAATACCTTGCCCGGATTGAGCCGCCCTTCCGGATCGAAGCATGCCTTGATAGCGCGTTGGATAGCGATCTGCACGTCACCCAACGCTTGCCGCATAAACGGTCGTTTGAGCGTGCCGATGCCGTGTTCGCCCGATAGGGTGCCTCCCACTTCAAGCGCAATGGCGAAGATGGCTTCGGCGCACGGCCAGAGCCGGGCTATGTCGGTGGGGTTGCGCGCGTCGAACAGGATGTTCGGGTGCAGGTTGCCGTCGCCGGCGTGGCCGAAGACGACGATGGGTAGTTCGTAGGCGGCGCTGACTTGTTTGATCCGGTTGACGCATTCGGCGATGCGTGTGACCGGGACGCTGATGTCTTCACCGAGCCGGTTGGGCCGGATGCGGGCCAGCGCCGGGGCAATCACCCGCCGCGCTTGCCAGAGGTTGGCTTCGTCGCTGGCGGTGCTGGCGACTGTAACCCGCTGCGCG
>NZ_DAOTWH010000140.1:0-6112 GCF_034435895.1 Chloroflexus sp. | reverse complement strand
GGCCGGCGCGCTCGCGCGCAAGCCACCCAAACCGCTCAGCTCCCAGCGTCCGGTGCGCTCGTACAACGCCCCCGCCAGATAGAACAGCGCGCCGGTGCTGAGGCCATGGGCCACCATCTGCACCAAAGCGCCGTTGATCGCGCTGGCCCGCGCCGCCACCCCGGCTTCGCCTGCCGCTGCTGCGCCGGCAATCGCCAGCATCACGTAACCCATGTGGTTGATCGAGGTGTAACCGATCAGGCGTTTGATGTCGCCATTGACGTGGTTCAACGCACCGAAGGCTCCAGCCACCACGCCAACCACCGCCAGCGCCGCCAGCGCCGGCGCGAAATACTGCGCCGCGTCGGGAGTGAACGGCAGCAACAGCCGCAGCATGCCATACGCCCCCATCTTGCTCATCACCGCCGAGAGCAAGATGCTGGCCGCTGTCGGCCCTTCGGCGTAGGCGTCGGGCAACCACGTATGGAAGGGCCATACCGCCAGCTTGATCGCAAAGGCAATGAAAATCGCCCACATCGCGATGCTGCTGTAGAGCAGCGGATAGCGGCCCAGCGCATTAGTCACGCCGAGCTGCTCAAGGTAGGCAAAGAGAATGTCGCGCAGATTGCCTTCGACGCCGGCCACCGGCAAGCTTTGCCCCAACCGGCCTAGCGCGATCAGATCGAAGGTCGGATAACCAGCCTGCCGCACCGACAGGTAGATCAGTTGGAAGAGCAGCAGCATGCCGAGCGAGCCGGCCATCGTGTAGACAAAGAACTTGAAGGCGGCGTAGCGGCGCTGTTCGCGACCCCAGTTTTGAATCAGGAAGAAGGCCGGCACCAGACTGAATTCCCAGAAGATGAAGAAGAAGAAGAAATCGAGCGCAACAAAGTAGCCGAGCATGGCCGCTTCAAGCAAGAGCAGCAACGCCAGATGCGCCCGCACCCGCTCGCTGACGCCCCAACTGGCGATCACCGCCACCGGCGTCATCACCGCGGACAGCAACACCAGCGGCAGGCTTAGACCATCAACGCCGAGAAAATAGTCAACCCGGATGGCCTGAATCCACGGTACCCGCTCGACCAACTGCACTGCGCCTTGCCCGCCCGCCACCGCATTCGGATCGAACCGCGCCCAGATCAGGCCAGCCAACAACAGCGGCACCCCCGTCCACGCCAGCACGCCGGTCTTAATCGTCCGCTCATCGAGCTTAAGCAGCCATGACAACCCGATCAAGGCAATGCCAACCAGCGGCGACAGCACCAGCAAGGTCAGCCACGGCACGCCATCAGCGGCAGGAAGAAGATACTCTGGGAGATTCATACGCTATCGCCCAATCACATACAGCCAGAACACAGCCAGCGCCAGTAGACCGCTAAAGACATAGATCAAGTAATCTTGGGCCTTGCCAGTCTGCAACCGGCGGGCTTGGCGGCCAGTGCCTTGGGTGCCGCTCGCCAAGCCATCCGGCCCGTCATTGAGCAAGGTGTCGTCAATGATGAAGTTGACCTTGCCCAAACCGAAGGTAAAGCGGCCCATGCCATCAACCAGCCGGTCAATCACCGAGCGGTCGATTAACGACCATGCCGTCGCGAGGCTCGCCGTTAACCGGCCAATCGTCGCCGCGTACAGCTCATCGATCCGGTACTTAGCATTGAGGATGGCAAACAACCCCGGCGCGCGCGCCGCTAGCGGGTCGGTATCGGCCGCAGTAGCGAAGGCGTTGCGGTAGCCAAACCAGCCCAACCCGATCCCGGCCAGCGCAATCAGCAACGACAACCCAGCCACCAGCGGATTCAGCTTCGCCGCCTCTTGCCCCCACAAACTCGCCAGCCAATGCCCACCGGGGCCGTCGAACGGCAGATTGAATGCGCCGGCAGTCACCGCAAAGCTGGCCAGCACCACCAACGCCGCAATCATGCGCGGGTCTTCGTGCCAGTGCTCACCGTGATCGTGGTGATGATCTCCGTGGTGGTGATCAGCGTGCCCGTGCTCAGCATGTCCGGCGGGAGCGTCAGGGTTCTGGAATACCACCGGATGCGCACCGCGATACTCGCCAAAGAAGACCAGCCACCACTGGCGAGTCATATAGACCGCGGTCAAGAACGCCGCTGCGCTCAGAGTCAGATACACGGCCAGATTGTGCTTGAAGGCGTCGAGCAGAATCTCGTCTTTGCTCCAGAAACCGGCAAACGGCACAATGCCAGCCAGCGCCAGATAGCCGGCGGTATACGTCCAGAACGTCCACGGCAAGCGGGTGCGCAACCCGCCCATATTGCGAATGTCTTGCGCCGTCTGTTGGGCAGCATATTCGTCGTCGTGATGGATGCGCTGGATCGAGGGCTGCTGCTCCATCGCGTGAATAATCGATCCCGACCCAAGGAAGAGTAGGGCCTTAAAGAAGGCATGGGTAATCAGGTGGAACATTGCCGCCACCCAACCGCCCACGCCGAGCGCCGCCACCATAAAGCCGAGCTGCGAGAGGGTGCTATAGGCTAGAATGCGCTTGATATCAAACTGGGCCAAAGCAATCGTCGCCGCGAAGAGCGCGGTAAACGCGCCGATAAAGGCCACCACACCCAACGAGGTCGGGTCGGCGGCGAAGATGGGGAAGGTGCGTGCCACCAGAAAGACGCCGGCAGCCACCATCGTTGCGGCGTGAATGAGGGCCGACACCGGCGTCGGGCCTTCCATCGCATCAGGCAACCAGACGTGCAGCGGGAACTGGGCCGATTTGCCGACCGTACCGCCAAAGATCAGCAGCGCAATCCCGGCGGCGTGGCTCAGACCGAGCGCGCCAGTTTCGCTCGCCAGCCGCTCAAGCAGCGGCGGATAGAAGATGCCGCCCTCTTCATTGCCGAAGGAGATCCCGCCAGCCTGCGCATAGAGATAAACAATCCCCAACAGCAGCAAAACATCGCCGATGCGGGTGGTGATAAACGCCTTCACCGCGGCGCGGGCCGCACTAGGCCGCTCGTAGAGGAAGCCGATTAGCAGATACGAGCAGAGGCCCATAATCTCCCACGCCATAAAGAAGAGGAGCAGGTTATCGGCCATGCTCATCAGCAACATCGCCGCCGTAAAGAGCGCGATAAAGCTGAAGAAGCGGCTCTGGCGCGGGTGCGCAGCCATATACCCGATCGAGAAGAGGTGAATGCAGGTTGAGGTAATCGTCACCATGGCCAGCATCGCCGCTGCTGCGCCATCAATGTAGATCCCCATCTGCAACACCGTATCGCCGGTCGGCGCCCACACCAGCCGCTGCACCACATTCGGTTCGGGGAAGGCAAACGCGCCGTGTTTGCCGTAATGAGCCGCGAGTTGCACCAGCTCACCGTGGTGCAATGCCCACCCGCCGGCCACTGCCGCCAACAAGCCAAGCGCCAGCACCGTCGCCACCATCATCAAGCCGGTGGCCAGCCACGCGCTCGCCATCGCCTGCCACCGGATCGGCGTGAGCGTAATGATGGCGCTGGCCAATAACGGCAACAGCGGAATCAGCCAAGCATTTTGCAAGAAAAATGCCATACACGCTCCGGGTTAGATCAACACCACCACACTCATTCGCTCGTACCGTTACCCACGCAATTGATCCACTTCATCGGCATTGACGGTCACATAATGGCGATAGACCGAAATCACCATCGCCAAGCCGACCGCCGCCTCGGCGGCGGCCACCGCAATAATAAAGATGGCAAAAGTCTGGCCGGTGATGTAGCGCGGCTCGAAATAGCGCCAAAACGCGACCAAATTGATATTGACGGCATTGAGCATCAACTCAACACCCATCAGCACCCCAATGAGATTCCGGCGCGAGAGCGCGCCAAATAACCCAATGCAAAAGAGGGCGGCGGCCAGCGTCAGTACCGCCGGCAATGGCACTGCATTCAGCATCTGTCACCCCTCACTGGCGGGGCGCGTCTCGCGCGCCACCGGCTCGGCCTCTACCGGTTCAGACGTTTCGGTCTGGGTTGCGCGTTCACTCAGGCGCTTCAACTCCAACTCTTCCGCCAACGTCAACACTCTGCGCCGCCGCGCGCGCTCTTCAAACGCAATCACGATCGCGCCGATCAGGGCCACAGTCAACAGCACGCCAACCACTTGAAACTGGATCAGGAACTCGTTCACAAACCCGCGGCCCAACTCGGCGGGGCCAGCGATCGGTTCCGGCGTGCCCAACGGCAGGGCCGGCGGCACATTCCACTGCTGGTTGATCAAAGTCGGTGCCATTACCGTCGCAAAGAGCAACACGGTAACGACGAGCACCACCGGCCAGCGCGAGGTCAGTTGGCGCACCCCTTCGCCGCTGATCTGGCGCGTGAGCATAATCGCAAACAAGATCAGCACCGACACCGCGCCGACGTAGACCAGCACCTGCACCACCGCCAAAAATTCAGCTTGAAGCAACAAATAGAGCGCGCCGACGCCGAAGAAACAGGCGATCAGCCACAGCGCCGAATGGATGACATTGCGCACCGAGACCACCATCGCCGCCGCGCCCAGAATAAAGAGGGCAATTAGCCCAAAAACAACTTGAACAACGACTTCCATCACACGTTCCTGCTGTCTGAATTGCGTAACGCAACGATGCGAAGGCGCAGCGATACCATCACGACCCCGCCGCAATCAACTCTTCCAGCTCGGCCCGGCGCCGTTCAGCCTGCGACGCCGCGTAGACTCGCGTCAGCCACAGATAGACCCCCAGATTGATCGCCAACGTCACGATAAACGCCGCTAGCCAGCGCAACACCGGCGACCAACCAACCGTGATCAGCATCCCTTCGGCCGGTCCCCAGCGGGTGAAGGCGACCCACAACGCGGCGCTAAACAGATTGGCCAGCGTCAACGGAATAAGAAACTTCCAGCCGAAATCCATCAACTGATCGATGCGCAGCCGGGGAAGCGCGCCGCGCAGCCAGACCATCACGAAGAAGAAGATGTAGGTCTTGAGCAAGAAGTAGAACACACCCAAAACACCGGCCAGCACATTGAACAACCCGTTACCGTTGGGATTTTCCGGCGTAATGCCTTGCGCGTAGAGCCAGCCGACCCCCGGCCCTTGCCAGCCGCCAAAGAAAATGATCGCCGTAATCGCGCAGAGCAGGAAATTCAACACATATTGGGCAAGGTAGAAGAGACCAAATTTCATGCCGCTATACTCGGTCATATAGCCAGCGACGATCTCTGAATCGGCTTCGGGAATATCAAACGGGGTGCGTTCGCCTTCGGCTAAAGCGGCAATAAAGAAGGCGATAAAGGCGACAAAGCCAACCGGCGTAAACACAAACCAACCCAATCCTAGATCGGGAATGCCGGGCAAGTCGCGGTTGCTAATGATCAAACCGGTCTGATAGGCAATAATCTCATTAATCGACAGCGATCCCACCACGATTACAATTGCGATCAGCGCCAGCACGGCCGGAATCTCGTATGACACCATCTGAGCCACGGCCCGCATCGCCCCCAACAGCGAAAACTTGTTGTTGCTAGCCCAACCGGCCATCATCAGCCCCACCACGCTGATCGACGAGATCGCAAAAAAGAAGAGCAGGCCGGTCGGCAGATCAACCGGCACCATTCCCGGCCCCCACGGCACCACCGCAAACATCAGGATCGTTGGGGTAACAACCACGCATGGAGCGAGGAAATGCACAATCCGGTCGGCAGCCTGCGGCACGATGTCTTCCTTGGTAAACATCTTGACGCCATCGGCTATTGGTTGCCAAATGCCTTCGGGGCCGACCCGGTTCGGGCCGACACGGTCTTGCATACGCGCAATCACCCGGCGCTCGTAGTAGGTGAAGAAAAGCATCTGGAACGGCGCCACCACCAACACGATCGTGACGACCAAGATATGGCTGAGCAGGTGCAATGCCCATTCTGGCCATCCCCAACCCAAAGCGCCGTTGATCAAGGCAGCAATCATGTCGTACATGGACGTCTCCATTGATGGAGCCGCACGCCGTGCGGCTTTACATCCCTCTCTTCACCGGAGCCGCAACTGTGCGGCGGTTTTCTGAGAGCCGCACGCCGTGCGGTTCTACGATCCGTCGCCTGATTGTTGTTTCTTGGCTGCGTTGGCAGCGCGGATGGCCGCCAGCCGGGCGGCTTTGTCGCTCGGCGGCGCGGCAGG
>NZ_DAOTWH010000139.1:0-4605 GCF_034435895.1 Chloroflexus sp. | reverse complement strand
GGGGGCGGCGCGCGCCGCCGCGTTCGCACTCACCGATGCCGGCGTCGCCGGTCTCACCATCATCAACCGCAGCTTGATGCGCGCGGTCGATCTCGCTGCCGCTGCCACTGCCAACCAACCGGCACTGCGCGCGCGCGCGTTGGCGCTAGCCAATCCAGCCGTCGCCGAGGCTGTTGCCGCCTGTACCCTGCTGATCAACGCCACCGCTTTGGGTTGGCACGACGACGAAACTCCGCTGCCTGATCCGCCGGTCGGCCCGCAGTGTCTGGTCTACGATATGGTCTACCGCGAGACGGCCCTCTTGCGCGCCGCAGCCGCTCGCGGCGCGCGGGTGCGCGATGGCCGCGGGATGTTGGTTGAACAGGGAGCACTCGCCTTTGAACGCTGGACGGGCCGTCCAGCACCGCGGGCAGTCATGTGGCAAGCCGCGTTTGGGGTGGAGCACGGGCCATGATCGATCTGCTCGTTGTCGTTGTTGGTCTGGTGCTGGGAAGTTTGCTCAATGTGCTGATTATCCGCCTGCCCCGCGAGGAACGCTTGCTCGGTTGGCCGCGCTGCATTCGTACCGGCCAAATGCTGCAATGGTGGCAGTTGCTGCCGGTGCTGGGGTGGGTCTTGCAGCGCGGCAAGGCTGCCGATGGCCGCCCGCTGCCGATCATCTACCCGCTGGTCGAAATCGGCAGCGCCATCTGGTTGTGGCGGTTGTACGACCTCTACGGATTTGGCCCGCTCTTCCCGTATCTGGCCTTTGTCGGCGCGGTCTTGATCGTCACCGGCGTGGTTGATTGGCTCTACCGCTGGATCTACACCGTTGTCATTCTGGGTGGGGCGCTGATCGCCTTTATCTGGGGGTCGTTCGCCGGCGCCGGATGGCGCGAATTGCTCTTAGGCGGGTTGATTGGCGGGGTGGGGTTCCTGTTTCTCTACTTGCTGGCGCTGGTGCTGTTTCCCAGCAAATCGGCCCCGTTTGGGTTGGGTGATGTCTACCTCGCCATCTTTATCGGCGCGGCGCTCGGTTTGCGCCACCTCGGCCCGGCCCTCATCTACGGCATCTTTATGGCCGGCTTGGTTGCCACTGGCATCCTGATTGCCCGCCGGCTTGGCCACGAGACACCGGAATATTTGCCCTACGGCGCGTACCTCTGCCTCGGTGTGTTGATCTATATAGCGCTTGGCGGCTACCTATCGCCATAAACCGGGCGCTGCGCAATCTATGCAACCGCCAAAAGCGAGTGCAGCAGGCAGCCTGCCGCACTCGCTCTCTACCTCGCGCTAGCCGAGAAATCACCTCTGATCAAAACACATCTGCGACCATGATCGTCTGATCACGTCCGGGGCCGACCGACACAATCCCCAATCGCGCGCCAACCAACTGGCAGATACGGGCCACATAGGCCTGCGCCGCATCGGGCAAATCGGCAAACCGGCGCACGTTGCGCGTCGATTCCGTCCAACCCGGCAGCTCTTCATACACCGGCTCGACCTGCGCCAAAATGGCGGTTGTGGTGGGCGGATACTCCAGCACCGCGTCATTAAGTTTATAGCTAGTACAAATTTTTAGCGTCTCGATCCCATCCAGCACATCGAGTTTCGTAATCGCCAAGGTGTCGATGCCATTCACTTGCGCCGCATAACGAACCATGACCGCGTCAAACCAACCCACCCGGCGCAGCCGGCCAGTGGTCGTACCGACTTCGGCCCACGGCGTGCCAATCTGGCGCAACGCATCGGCCACTGGCCCATCAACTTCGGTTGGGAACGGCCCTTCGCCGACGCGGGTGGTATAAGCCTTCACCACCCCGATCACCGAACTGATCCGGGTGGGGCCAATGCCGCTGCCTTGGCATGCGCCGGCGGCGCCGGGAGGCGATGAGGTCACGAAGGGGTAGGTGCCGTGATCAATATCGAGCAACGCGCCCTGCGCCCCTTCCAGCAGCACCGGCAGATCTTTGTCGAGCGCTCGGTGAATAATGGGATGGACATCGGTAATGTGATTGGCCAACCGCCGGCCATATTCGAGATAGGTCAAGTAGGTATCGTGCAGCGAGAGCGGGCGGGCATTGTAGAGCTTGGTCAGGATCCGGTTCTTCTCTTCGAGCACGGTGCGCAACCGGTTGAGCAACGTCTCTTCGTGCAACAAATCGCCCATCCGGATACCGGAACGGCTCATCTTATCGGCATACGCCGGCCCAATCCCGCGCCCAGTGGTGCCGATACGCCCCTCGCCGCGCGCCTCTTCCTGCAACTGATCGAGCTGAATGTGATAGGGCATAATCACGTGGGCGCGATCGCTGACGAACAGCTTGGCGGTCGAAACGCCTCGCGCCTCGAGGTCTTCAATCTCTTTGATCAACACTTCAGGATTAATCACCACGCCGGGGCCAATCACATTCACAATCCCCGGATCAAAGATGCCGGAGGGAACCAGATGTAATTTAAACGTACCCAGATGGTTGACCACGGTATGGCCGGCATTATTGCCGCCGCCGTAGCGAATCACCAAGCGGGCGCGAGCGGCCAACAGATCAACCAGATGGCCTTTGCCCTCATCACCCCACTGAGCGCCGATCAAGGCAAGCACAGGCATTGTTTTTCTCCCTGTTGGATTGCACACATCACGCCGGTCTATTCCCGCTGCATCAATGCAACCGGCTTCCCATCCCCCGACCTCGCTGCGTTGAGCCGCGCTTAGGCCCGCAACGCTGCGCGTAAGCCGGCGACTGCCTCGTCAACATGCTGCGGTTCGATAATCAACGGTGGCAAGAGCCGGATCACGTCTTCCCCTGCCGTTGCTACCAACAACCCATAGCGATGGGCCGCTTCGCGCACCGCACCCGCCGAGCCGGCAATCCGCACGCCGCGCATCAACCCTCTTCCGCGCAATTCAAGCACCACATCGGGTTGCTCGGCGGCTAGATCCTGCAACGCCTCATCGAGATAATTGCTGACCTGCTGCACGTGGGCTAGAAAGGCCGGATCGCTAATCTTGCGGAAGACCGTCGCGCCCACTGCGGTCGCCAACGGATTGCCGCCGAAGGTGGTGCCATGATCGCCGGGTTGGATCGCATCGGCCACATGTTGGCCCATCAGGACCGCCCCGATCGGCAGACCGCCGGCTAGCGGCTTGGCCACTGTCATCATATCCGGTTGCACGCCAAGCTGTTCGTGAGCCCACATCGTACCGGTGCGGCCCATTCCGCACTGGATCTCATCAAAGATGAGCAAGGCGCCATACTGCCGGCACAACTCGCGCGCACCGCGCACAAACTCGGCCTCGGCGGCGCGCAAGCCCCCTTCGCCCTGCACCGGCTCGAGCACGACCGCGCAGACATCGTGCCCCATCGTCGCAGCCAATGACGCCAGATCGTTATAGCGGGCGAAGCGCACTCCCGGCATCACCGGCATGAATGGCTCGCGGTACTTCTCGCGGGCCGTAATCGCCACCGCCCCCATTGTGCGCCCGTGGAAGCTGCCGTCAAACGCGACAATCGTCGTTTTACCTTCGCCGAAATGGGCGCGCGCATAGCGACGGGCAAATTTAATCGCCCCTTCAATCGCCTCGGCCCCGCTGTTGCAGAAGAACGCCTTGTTGAACGCCAGACTGCTCTGCACCAGCAACGCGGCCAACTCGACCGCCGGGCGGGTGTGGTAGAGGTTAGAAACGTGGATCAGGCGCGCCGCCTGCTCGTTGATCGCGTTAAGCACATCGCGATCGCCGTACCCCAGCGCATTGACGGCAATCCCGGCCACAAAATCGAGATAACGCCGGCCCTCGCTGTCGTAGAGATAAACACCCTCGCCGCGTTCGATAACGAAATCGGCGCGCACATAACTCTGCAACAGATAGTCGTGATCGGCCTGAATCAGGTCTGCGGCGCTCTCGCCGGTCATAGCTCGTCCTTTCCTACGCGATGTGCGAACCCTCTCACGCGCAATTATACCACCTGCGGGCGGTTGAGGGGCGGACAGCACATGTGGTTGATAACAACCGGTGATCGCTGTGCGATGCCTGAAAGCCTAGCACTACACTCCCCTCTCCCGCTGGCGTTGAGGAGCGGACAGAACGTTTGATTGAGTACAACCGGTGATCGCTGCGCAATGCCGTAAAGCCCCGTGCTGCGCTCCTCATCACCCCTCCCCCAGCGGGGGAAGGGCAAGGGGTGGGGTACGCAGCCCGCTGCGCGGGCTGCGTACCCCTAGCCCGGCCCTTCAGGGCCGGCTGCCGGATCAGATGTTCTATCCGCCCTGCAACGGCAGACAGAAGGGACGGCATAGCTTGCCCGCCCCGCTATGCGGTTCCGAGATTATGGTATAACGATAGCAGCAGCCATCTCGCATGACCGGCAGCAAGGTGTATGGAGTGCGGCAGTGCAACTGTCGCCTTCTTGAACCTTGTAACACCAAAAGACGCATCCTATGATCTCACTCTATCAGCGCCTCATCCGCTGGCTCTTCCAGCGCCTCTACCACGAATTCGCGTGGAGTTACGATCTGATCGCGTGGCTCGTATCGGGCGGCTACTGGCAACGCTGGGTGCTGGCCGCCCTGCCCGCCCTGCGCGGGCGCGTGCTGGAACTCGGCTGCGGCCCCGGCTATCTCCAGCAG
>NZ_DAOTWH010000138.1:0-14016 GCF_034435895.1 Chloroflexus sp. | reverse complement strand
CGAAGGCGCAGCAGTGGCCATCGCCGACCGCGACGAGGCGGCGACGACCGCGCTAGTCGCGGGGATCAATGCGTGGGGAGGCCGCGCGCTCGCCGTGATCGCCGATGTCAGCGATGAGGCCGATACGGCCCGCATTGCTAACGAGACGGTGCTAGCGTTTGGCGGGATTGACCTGCTCGTGAATAATGCTGGCATTCAGCAGCCGGGCACGATCGAAAGCACCACCCTGCAACTGTGGCAAGAGATTATTAACGTCAATCTGACCGGCGTCTTTTTAGTGTCGCGCTTTGTGATGCCGGAACTGCGCCGGCGCGGCGGCGGCGCGATTGTCAATGTGGCGTCGGTGTACGGCCTGCGCGCCGAAGCGGGTTGGGCCGCGTATGTAGCTTCCAAGGGCGGCGTGATTGCGCTGACGCGGGCGATGGCGCTTGATGGCGCGCCCGACGGGATTCGGGTCAACTGTGTCTGCCCCGGCTTGATCGATACCTCCCTGTTGCGCGCCAACGCGGCGCTGGTCAATGCCCAACGGCCTGACGAGGCCTTGCGGGCCTTTGCCCGCCGCGCGCCGCTAGGCCGGCTCGGCACTCCCGAAGAGGTGGCCGGGGTCATTTTGTGCCTGCTCAGCTCGGCCGCCGGCTATCTGACCGGGGCGGTGATTACTGCCGATGGCGGCATGGAAGCGCAGTTGTAGCGAGGAGGTGGACGATGATCACCGTCACCGTGCGGTTTTTTGCCGGGCATCGCGATATTGTCGGGAAGGCGACCGCGCAATATACCTTGGCTGAGGGCACAACGCTCGGCCAGTTGTGGGAGCAGTTGGTGACCGAGTATCCGCGGCTGGCCGGGTATACCGGACGGCTGCTGTTTGCCGTTAATCAGCAGTTTGGCCAGCCAGCCACGGTGCTGGCCGATGGCGATGAAGTCGCCTTCATCCCGCCGGTCAGCGGCGGGTGAGGTTTACCGCGGAAGCAACGACGTGCGCATCAATCCGTGTGCTGCGTCTCTGCGGTAACACAGGAGGTCTCAGGATGGTCGAACCATTTGTCATCACCACTGAACCGCTCGATCCGGCGCCGCTGGTTGCGGCGGTGCAAACGCCAGATGACGGCGCGGTGGTGACGTTTAGCGGCGTTGTGCGCAATCACTTCGGCGGGCGTCCGACAGCGTTTTTGGTCTACGAAGCCTACACCGAGATGGCAGTGCCGGTGTTGCGCCAGATCGCCGATGAGGCGCGGGCGCGCTGGCCGATCGGGAGGGTGTGCGTCCATCACCGGGTGGGCCGGCTAGAGATTGGCGAGACGGCGGTGCTGGTGGTGGTGGCGGCGCCGCACCGCGATGCAGCCTTTGCCGCCGCCGCCTACATCATGGATCGAATCAAAGAGATTGCGCCGATTTGGAAGCAGGAGCATTGGGCCGACGGTGCGGCTGAATGGCGCGAATAGGCGAGACGGCGATGCCAGAGTTACCTGAAGTCGAGACGGTGGCCCGTTCGCTGGAAGCGCAGTTGCTGGGCCGCACCATTATCGGGTTGGCGAAGCTGGATTGGCCGCGGATGCTGACCCCGCCGGCGCCGGATTTTGCCGCCTTGGTGTCAGGTCGCAGGATCGAAGCGATCGGGAGGCGGGCCAAGTGGCTGTTGCTGACGCTCGATGGCGGGTGGACGCTGGCAATCCATCTGCGCATGTCGGGCCATTTGCTGGTAGCTGAACCGGCAGCCGCTGATGCGCCGCATGTCCATTTTGCCCTCGATCTCGACAATGGCCGGCACTTGATCTTTGACGACCAGCGCAAGTTTGGCCGGGTGCATCTGCTCGATCCGCAGGGGTTGGCGATGCTTGACGCGGCCCATGGCCCTGAACCGCTGGCAGATGGCTTTACGCCAGCGGTGCTAGCCGAGCGGCTGCGCGACCGGCGCGCGCCGATCAAGGCGCTCTTGCTCGATCAGCGCCTAATTGCCGGCATTGGCAACATCTACGCCAACGAAGCGCTCTGGCTAGCCCGCATCCATCCGCTCACGCCGGGAGGGGCGTTGGCGGCGGAACAGATTGCGGCCTTGCACCACGCGATTCGGGTGGTGTTGGCCGCAGCGATTGACAATCAAGGCAGCTCATTGCGCAACTATCGGGATGGTTATGGTCGTCGCGGCAGCCAGCAAGAGCATTTTAACGTCTATGATCGCGAGGGCGAACCGTGCCCGCGTTGCCAGACGCCGGTTGAGCGGATGGTTGTCGCGCAGCGCAGTACCTATGTTTGTCCGCAATGCCAAGTGAGAGTAGGAAATTAATGCTCTTTCTTTAGAATGAGCTTGGCTGTTGTGCCGTTCAAGCGTTGTTAGAGAGGAACATCCGGTGCAAGAACCAATTTTGCTCGTCGAAGACGACCACATTCTGCAACTATCGCTCACTACGATGTTGCGGCGTGACGGCTATGCAGTTGATACTGCGCGCAATGTGACCGAGGCGCGACTAGCAATTTTGGCCCGCCGCCCGCGGATTATTTTGCTCGATCTCGGTTTGCCTGACGGCAGCGGCTTCGATATTTTAAATTGGATGTCGATGGAGCCAGATCGACCGTTGATTATTGTCACTACCGCCAATGATTCGCCCAAGGCTACCCTTGAGGCGTTATCGCTGGGAGCATTTGATTATCTCACGAAACCAATCAATCACGATACCTTGCGCCACACCTTACGGCGGGCCGTGAGCTATGACCAGCTCCGGTTGCAGGTGCGCGAATATGAACGGCTCAAAACTGAAGTAGACGAGGCGCGGATCACGGTGCGCGCAGTGGCTCATCATATCAGTCAGGCGTTGACCGTCATGATGGGGGAGGCGCAACTCGCGCGCGAAGAGGTGAATGACATGTCGTTGCGCGCCAGTCTTGATCGGATTGTGCGGATGACGGAAGAGGCGGCGCAGATGATTGCTACCTTACGCGCCGTGCGTCTCTTTGCGCCGCGTGAGAGCGGCATCGAGCCGCCGGCAGAGACGGCGCATGAGTAACGCGCAGTTGCGGCGCTGCGTTAGCGGTTTGTGGTCTGACACCTGAAGGGAGGAGCATGGATCAGCCCGATCTGAGCGCCTTGATTCCGCGTCTGCTATCGTTGAAGCTCTTGCCGCGCACTGGTTGGCTGCAACACGGCGTGCGCAATGTCGAGAGCGTTGCCGAGCATTCGTATGGCGTGGCGGTGCTTTGCCTGCTGATCGGCGATCAGATAGCGGGTATTGATCGGGGGAAGGTTTTAGCCATCGCGCTGTTGCATGATCTGGCCGAATCGCTGCTCGGCGATCTCCCTGCTTCGGCGACCCGCTTGTTGGGGAAAGAGGCGAAGCGCCGGGCCGAGCGGGATGGGCTAGAGAGCCTGATCGAGCATTTGCCCCGCGCTGCCGAATATCTCGCTCTGTGGGATGAATACGCTAATGGCGCCTCGCGCGAGGCGCGGCTGGTCAAAGCGCTTGATCTCCTTGAGCTGATGGCGCAGGCGCTCGCCTACGAGCGGGCCGGCGCGCGGGGTCTCGATTCGTTCTGGCCGGCCAACGATGATTGGGCAGCCGAGTTTCCGCCGGTTGAAGCGCTGGCTGCCCACCTGCGAGCCGAACGAGCGCGGCTGGGCTAATTCGCCCCTCGTATAGCGCTGTCTAGGTCTGCCCACAAATCATCAACATCCTCAATTCCCACGCTCAAGCGTAATAAGGTCGGCGGCAGGTGTTCTTGACCAGCAATGGCCGCTCTGCGCTCCATCGTTGACTCGACTGCGCCGAGGCTAGTGGCATGCCGGATGAGGCGGACGTTGCGGCAGACCGCATCAGCCACAGCAGCGTCGCCACGAACATCGAATGAGATAATCGTGCCGAAGCCTTTGAGCACGCGCTTGGCAACCTCGTGGGTCGAGTGCGAGGGCAGGCCGGGGTAGCGCACGCGGGTCACGAGCGGGTGCTTTTCCAGCCGTTGGGCCAATTCCAGCGCATTGCGCTGCGCTCGTTCGAGCCGGATGGCCAGTGTGCGCGCGCCGCGCACCGCCAAAAAAGCCTCTAGCGTACCGGGAGTAGCGCCGGCTAATGCCCGGGTATGGAGCAGTTGCCGCCAGAGCGTCTCGTCGCAGGTGGTGACGACTCCCGCCAGCAGATCAGAGTGGCCGCCAATAAACTTGGTGGCCGACTGCACCGACACCGTGGCGCCAAAGGCGAGCGGTTGCTGATTGAGCGGGGTTGCAAACGTGTTGTCAACCGCCACAATCGCGCCGGGTTTGCGCGGCGCAGCGCAGATCGCCGCTAGATCGGCGACCGTCAGCAGCGGATTTGACGGCGACTCCAGCCAGATCAGATCGGCTTCGGCGCACGCCTGCTGCCACGCGGCAGTGTCGGTCAGCGCAATGCGCCGTACCGACCAGCGTCCGCGGGCAGCGCCGGCCATGGCTAAACCGGCTACGCCTTGGTAGCAATCATCAGGGATGGCGACCAGCGCGCCGGCGGCAAGCTGGTCGAAGATCGCGGCTACGGCAGCCATCCCGGAAGCGAAGGCGACCGCGCGCCCGTCTTCAAGCCCACCCACGATCTCTTCGAGCGCTTCCCACGTTGGCGTCGAATCGGTGCGTGAATACGAACGTCCTTGCCCAAGAATGAAATTGGAGGCCGGGATTGGCGGCACATTGAGCGGCGCGCCGGGTTCGGCGGAACGTCCGGCAGCGACGAGCCACGATTCGAGTTTGAGGCTGGAAGGATATTTCTGCATGGTATATCTGCCTTTCTGCCAGCGAGTGCTTTGGCGTGCCGGCTATTATCACACCGGTGATCGGCTGTGTCAAACGTTGTGCGTGGAGCAGTTGCTCCAACTCCGGCAAAATCGGCTATTATTACAGAAAGACACCGCCATCACTATCACCCCGTCCTCGCGTATGGTTGAGGAGTCCGGCGTGCAGATCGTCATTAATGGCAGCTTTTGGCCCCAGCCGTCAGTAGGCATTGGCCAATACCTGCATAATTTGTTGCCATGGTTGCCCCGCCTTGCCCCGCAGCACCGCTACGCCATGCTGCTGCCGGCTGGCGCAGCGGTGCCGGCGGCGCCGGTTGGGATCGAGACCATCACGGTCAAGATTGGCGGCCCCCGCCAAATCGCGAAAGTGATCTTCGAGCAGATTGCCGTGCCGGCCATTGCCGCGCGGCTGGCGTGCAACGGCGAGCCAACCGTGATCTTTGTGCCGTACTTTGCGCCGCCGTTGCGGTCGCGGTTGCCGGTGGTGACAACGATTGGCGATCTGATCCCGCTCCTGTTACCGGCCTATCGTGGCAGTTGGCTGGTGCGCGCCTATATGGCGCTAGCCCGCCGCGCGGCGCTGCGCAGTACGCATGTCATGACCTTCTCGAACTTTAGCCGCAGCGCCATTCTCAACTATCTGGGCTTGCCGCCGGAACGAGTCACCGTTGCGTATCTCGCTGCCGGCGAGCAGTACCATCCGGCGGCGGATCGGGCGGCAGCGCAGGCGTTAGTAGCTGCCCGGTATGGCGTCCACCCGCCCTTTATCTACTACGTCGGCGGGCTTGATGAGCGTAAAAATCTGCCCACCCTGCTGCGGGCATTCGCGCTGGTGCGGAATCGGCATCAGCGAGTTACGTTAGCGATCGCTGGCCGGGCGCTAGGGCGTGATCCGCGCCTCTTCCCCGACATTGACGCGCTGATTGCCGATCTCGATCTGGGTGCGGCAGTGCGCCGGATCGACGTACCGGTGGCAGATGGGCCACTGCTGTATCAGGCCTGCACCATCTTTGCCTATCCGTCGCGCTATGAGGGGTTTGGCTTGCCGCCGCTGGAAGCGATGGCGTGCGGTGCGCCGGTGATCGTTAGCGATGCGAGTTCGCTGCCGGAAGTCACCGGGGCAGCGGCGATCCGGATCGCGCCAGACGACATTGCCGGTTGGGCGACGGCGATCAACCGGTTGCTGGAAGATGAAGCGTTACGAGACGATCTCAGCGCACGCGGGTTGGCGCGGGCAGCCAGTTTTTCGTACCGGCGCACGGCGGAGACCACATTGGCAGTGCTTGAACAAGTAGCAGGCGAGCGTGCGCATTTACGGAAGGCAGTGCGATAACCAGCATGCCAGCCGCTCGCGCGGTTCGGGTAGAGACGGCCCGGCGGGCCGTCTCTATGAATAAACAGGCTATTTCTATGGTTACATCATCATTACCAATTGATCAAATCCTCTTGGGTGATTGCCTAACTATGTTGGCGCAACTTCCCGCGCAATCAGTCGATCTGATTTTTGCCGATCCACCCTACAACTTGCAATTGCGCAACGAGTTACGCCGGCCTAATCAGACGATTGTTGATGGGGTGGATGATGCATGGGATAAGTTTAGCGATTTCCAAGCCTACGATGCGTTTACGCGGGCATGGCTCAGCGAGTGCCGGCGGGTCTTAAAAGCGAGCGGCACGATCTGGGTGATCGGCTCGTACCACAACATCTTTCGGGTTGGGGCAATAATGATGGATCTCGGCTTTTGGATTTTGAATGACGTGATCTGGCACAAGACCAACCCGATGCCCAACTTTCGCGGCGCCCGCTTTCAGAACGCCACCGAGACGCTCATCTGGGCCAAAACCTCAGCCGATCAGAAGACCTACACCTTCAACTATCACGCCATGAAGCATCTGAACGATGACAAACAGATGCAAAACGTCTGGCGCATTCCGATCTGCACTGGCGCAGAACGAATCAAGCTGAACGGCCAGAAAGCGCATTCAACCCAAAAACCGGAAGCGTTGCTCTACCGGGTGATCTTGGCTTCATCGCAGCCGGGTGACGTGGTGCTCGATCCATTTTTCGGCTCCGGCACGACCGGGGCAGTGGCGAAAAAGCTGGGCCGGCACTTTATCGGCATTGAGCAAGACCCGGCGTATGTTGCGATTGCGCGCGAGCGGATCAATGCCATTCCCGCACCAGCGAGCGCGGCGCTGCTGATGACACCCTCGCGCCGGGAGGCGCCGCGGGTAGCGTTTGGCGAGCTGGTGGCCGCCGGTTATGTGCAGGTTGGTGAGCAGCTTTATTCGCGGGATCGGGCAGTGGTAGCGGTTGTCAAAGCTGATGGCCATGTGGTGTGGAACGGGGTCAGCGGGTCGATCCATGCCATCGCGGCCAGAGCGCAGGGGAAACCGGCGTATAACGGGTGGGAATATTGGTATGTTGAAGACGATGCTGGCCGGTTGGCCAGCATCGACGAATTGCGGGAACGGTACCGGGCGGAACGGTTGGGGTAATTCATCATGTAGCGACGCACGGCCGTGCGTCGCTACAATAATAACGATAATGAAAATGAATTACACATCACCGCGCGGTGGCCGGCGCGATCGGCGTATTCGGTTCGATCCCGCGCAACGCCGCCCCGATCAAATCACGGTTGAGCTGGGCAATCATTTCGAGGCTGATCTCCTTGGGGCAGACAGCGGCACATTCACCGATATTGGTGCAGTTGCCGAAACCCTCGAAATCGGCTTGCGCCACCATATTGACCACGCGCTGGTAGCGTTCGGGTTGGCCCTGCGGCAAGAGAGCAAGGTGCGTCACCTTCGCGGCGGTGAAGAGCATTGCCGAGCCATTGGGGCAGGCAGCCACGCACGCGCCGCACCCAATGCAGGCCGCTGCGTCCATCGCCCGATCGGCAGCGGTCTTTGACACCGGAATGGTATTGGCGTCAGGTGCCGAGCCGGTGCTGACGCTGATGTAACCGCCGGCTTGAATGATGCGATCGAAGGCGCTGCGATCAACCACCAAATCCTTGAGGATCGGGAACGCCGCTGCGCGCCACGGCTCAACCGTAATCGTATCGCCGTCGTTGAAGCTGCGCATGTGCAACTGGCAGGTGGTAATGGCATTCTTGGGGCCGTGGGCAATGCCATTAATCATCAGCGAGCACATACCGCAGATGCCTTCGCGGCAATCGTGATCAAACGCCACCGGCTCTTCACCCCGCGACATCAGCTCCTCGTTCAGCACGTCAAGCATCTCGAGGAACGACATATCAGGGTTGACCTTATCCATCACATACGTCTTGAACTCACCGGGGGTCGAGCGGTTCTTCTGCCGCCAGATCTTGAGCGTGATCTTCATCGTCTTCATAGCGTATCTCCAGCCGCCGGCTGGCTTCCCAACCGGCGGCAGATAGGCTTACTTATAGCTGCGCTGGCTCGGCTTGACGTACTCAAAGACCAACGGCTCTTTGTGCAAGCGCGGCTTAGCCAAATCGCCGGTGAACTCCCACGCCGCCACATACGCGAACTGCTCGTCGTTGCGCAGCGCCTCGCCATCGGGCGTCTGGTACTCCTCGCGGAAGTGGCCGCCGCACGACTCCTCGCGGTGGAGGGCATCGAGGCACATCAGCTCGGCCAATTCGAGGAAATCGGCCACGCGGCCAGCCTTCTCGAGCGCCTGATTGAGATCGCCGGCCTCGCCGGGCACATTGACATTTTCCCAGAACTCGGCGCGGATCTCAGGGATGCGGCGCAAGGCTTCGCGCAGACCGGCAGCGTTGCGCGCCATCCCGCACTTATCCCACATCAGCTTGCCCAATTCGCGGTGGAACGAATCGACCGTACGCTTGCCGCGAATGCTGAGCAGGCGATTGATGCGCTGGTTAATCTCGACTTCAGCGGCGGCGAACTCAGGCCGTTCAATGCTCAGGCCGCCGGGTTTGACTTGGGCGAGGAAGTTGGCAATGGTGTAGGGCAAGATGAAATAGCCATCGGCCAGCCCTTGCATCAAAGCCGATGCACCGAGACGGTTGGCGCCGTGATCCGAGAAATTGGCCTCGCCGATCACGAACAAGCCGGGGATGGTGCTCTGCAAGTTGTAGTCAACCCACAACCCACCCATCGTATAGTGAACGGCGGGATAGATGCGCATCGGCGTTTCATACGGATCTTCGCCGGTAATCTGCTTGTACATATCAAACAGATTGCCGTAGCGCTCGGCGATCTTCTGGCGGCCAAGGCGCTTAATCGCGTCGGAAAAGTCGAGGTAGACCCCCAACCCGCCGGGGCCGACGCCACGGCCCTCATCGCAGACCTGCTTGGCTGCGCGGGAGGCGATGTCGCGCGGCACCAGATTACCGAAGCTGGGGTAACGCTCTTCGAGATAATAATCGCGCTCAGATTCGGGAATATCTTGCGGGCGGCGCGGATCGCCCTTCTTCTTGGGCACCCAAATCCGGCCATCATTGCGCAACGACTCCGACATCAGGGTCAGCTTGCTCTGATAATCGCCGCTGACCGGGATGCAGGTCGGGTGGATCTGGGTATAGCAGGGGTTGCCGAAGAACGCGCCGCGGCGATGGGCGCGCCAGATCGCAGTGGCGTTGCAGCCCTTGGCGTTGGTGCTGAGGTAGAAGACGTTGCCGTAACCGCCGGTGGCCAGCACCACCGCATCGGCGACATAGCGCGACACCTTGCCAGTCACCATATCGCGGGTGATAATCCCGCGGGCGCGGCCATCAACCACGACGAGATCGAGCATCTCGGTGCGCGGGAACATCTTGACCGTGCCGGCGGCAATCTGGCGGCTGAGGGCCTGATAGGCGCCGAGCAGCAATTGCTGGCCGGTCTGGCCGCGAGCGTAGAAGGTGCGGGCCACTTGCGCGCCGCCGAACGAACGGTTATCAAGCAGACCGCCGTACTCGCGGGCGAAGGGCACGCCTTGAGCGACGCACTGGTCGATAATATTGACCGAGACCTGTGCAAGGCGATAGACATTGCTCTCGCGGGCGCGGAAGTCGCCTCCCTTGACCGTATCGAAGAAGAGGCGATAGATGCTATCGCCGTCGTTGCGATAATTCTTGGCCGCGTTGATGCCGCCTTGCGCTGCGATGCTGTGGGCGCGACGCGGGCTGTCTTGGTAGCAGAAGCAGAGCACGTTATAGCCAGCTTCACCGAGGGTTGCGGCGGCTGACGCGCCGGCAAGGCCGGAACCGACGACAATAATCGTGTACTTGCGGCGATTGGCTGGGTTGACCAACTTCATCTCGAAGCGATGCTTATCCCAGCGCTGCTCGATCGGCCCGCTTGGCGTTTTGGCGTCGAGCGCGCTCACGAACTCGACCTGCCGCGTCCCAGTGCGAACCGTCGTCTCATTCTTGATCTCGCTCATGCGGAATTCCTCGCTCTTCTAGCGTTGGGGCGGCCCGTTAGGCGACAAGGCCGAAATAGACCGCCAACGGGAAGGAGACGTTACCGATAAAGACGGCTGCCGCCACTAAAAGGGCCAAGCCGCGCAACAGCCGGTCGTAAGTGCGGTTATTCCAACCCAGCGTTTGGAACATGCTCCAGACGCCGTGGTAGAGGTGCAAGCCAAGGAAGACCATCGTCAGCAAGTAGAACCCGACGACAAAGGGGTTCTGGAACCCGTACACCACATTGCTGTAGGTCTCGTAAGTGTCGCCGTGGGGATGGATAAATTGACCCGGCTCGTAGCCAACGACGCCAAAGGTCAGGTGCAAAATGTGGTACACGATGAAGAGGAAGATCAACACGCCGCCAAAGCGCATCGTATAATCGGCATAGCCAGATTGGCGCTTGTGCTGGCCATAGCGGCGCACGGTGGAAATGCTGCTGGCGCGCAGGCTGCGTTGGCTTTGCAAGGTCAGGCTGGTGGCTGCCCAAATGTGCAGAAAGACTGACGCGATCAAGACAAAGCGCGCGACCCAGAGCAGGTGTTCATGGCCGAAGATGGGGTAGCCGAGTTCGCGCAAGCCAGCGGCATACGCATTGTAAACCTCAGGCCCTTGATACATCTTGAGATTGCCGTACATGTGAAACACGACGAAGCCGACCAAAACAAAGCCGGTCAGCGCCATAATCACCTTCTTGCCGACCGACGTGCGGGTGAGGGTGAGCACTCCTGTCATCGTTCCATCCTTCCCCAAACCAACATCTGCGCAACAAAAGATATGACAACCAACTGCCGGCGCATGCCGGCAGCAGTGAAATATCCGTGACTTGCCCCACAAAGTATTGTACCGCATCAGAATTATAACGGAATTACAATCAATTGTCTACCGAATTGCAACTGTGCGCTTATTCTTTGTGAATAAAGGCGCGAGGCATTAGGAAGCCATCCGGCTTGATTAGGCCATGGGTGTTCCTTCGCGAAGAGAACCTATTGATCTTGAATCAATAGCAAAAAGGTCTGTTACCGGCGGCGCGTTATGGCGCAATGGCAGGTAGGTGGCTAGAGGTGTTGGGCAGAGGGCGGGGTGATTGGCGGTCTATCAAAACCAAGAGCGGCGCACGGCCGTGCGCCGCTGCCGTGCCATTGGGTTGGCGCAAGCGGGTTATAAATCCAGCCGCACCTTGGCGCCGAAGTTCTTCTTTTCTTTGCTGGGGAAATACGACAGGCACGCCGCATCGAGCAGGTCGGGGCTAAGGGTCGGCGTTTCCATATTGTAGCGAGCGATCGCGATGAGCTGATCAAGAATATCGCGCGGCTGGCACATGCGGAATGGGCGTTGATCGGGCTTGAACCACTTCGCGATCAGATAATCGATACTGCGATCATCGTACGGCACCTTCCGCACCTTGCACATAATCTTCCAAATCTCGCGCCACTGCTCTTCGGTGGGGTCAATCACCTCAATCTTAAACTTAATCCGGCGCAAGAGGGCATCATCACCCAAATCCTTGGGGTCAAGGTTAGTGCTGAACATAATCAACTGGTCAAACGGAATCTGGATCTTTTGCCCAGAGACCGTATTGAGAAAGTCATACCGCTTTTCAAGCGGCACGATCCAGCGGTTGAGCAGGTCGAACACGCGCACCTGCTGGCGGCCAAAGTCGTCGATCAGGAAGATGCCGCAATTGGCCTTCATCTGGAACGGCGCTTCATAGACCTTTGAGGTCGGGTTGTAGACCAGATTAAGCTGTTCGAGCGTCAACTCACCGCCAACGATGACCACCGGGCGGCTAATCCGGATCCAGCGCCGGTCGTACTCGGTCTCTTCGGGCAGCGGGCGGCGGGGTGGTTCGTGAATAACCGAGTCATACATTTTTATCACCGCGCCATCGGCGTAGACGGCGTAGGGAATGAAAATGTCATCACCCATCAGATAGGTAATCCGCTCGGCGATGGTAGTCTTGCCATTACCGGGATAGCCAAAGAGCATCACCGACGAACCGGAATTGACGGCAGGGCCGACCATATTCAAGATCGACTCGTCCATGATCAGCCCTTCAAAGGCATCACGGATATTGCGACGGGTAACTTTGACATTCTTCACCGTCTGCGCCTTGACAGATTCAATCCATTTGTCGAGCGGCACTGGGCAGACGCCGACATATTGCACTTTTCCCATCGCCGCTTGGGCGGCGGTCTGGCCGCGCGGCGTCAAAACATATTCGTAGTTAATATCGCCAAACCCGCGCTGGCCGACAATATCGATCTGTTCGACATTGCGCAGATCGATGATAATCTGCTCGATCACGCGGTAAAACAGCCCCATCGACTCGGCCAATTCCATGCCGGTAGCACGGCCCTTGTTATAGAGAATGCGCAAAAATTGCTCGGTAAGAAACGTGCGGTTAAGGCCGGTCTCCTCAATCGTAGCTGGCTGCGGCGGCAAGAACGAATTGTTTGATTGGGGTCGGGCTTCATCATCGGAAGGCGGCGGGTCGCCGAGCATACGCAGTGTGGCCACATTCTCGCCGTTAGCGCGCGCCTCGCTAATCAAACGTTCGAGATCGGTCACGTGCATTTGCAAGTGCAGCAGCGCATCAATGTCATTTTTGGCTTGCGCCTCTTTCAGGCAGGCATAGACCGCGCGAGCGACCGTGTATTTGACGCCATCGATGTACAGATGGTGGCAATACTCTTGATTGCGCACGTAACAATCGCGGGGATGGCTCTTGCGGGCCAACATTTCTTCATACGAGCGTTGATCAAGTAAATATCGCATAGGTTTCCTTATCAATGGCGGCTATGAGGCGAGAGACTGTCATTGCGTAGGGAGAACGCAGTGCCGGCGCAACAGCGCATCGCTACCAAATATTGTACGTACCTAGCGAACCATTGTACTACCAGCGATCAATTTCTGGAGCGGATTTGCCCGATCACAACGCAAAAAACCGCTTGACGAGCAGCATGTTTCTTGCTACAATTAGAACACTTGTTCGACCTGTTCGAGAAAAAAGAGTTCATAAGACCGGTCATCACCGATCGGCGCCACGGGAAGAGCAGCGCGGCAGGGCAGGTCGCAACGTGACTATCACGAAAGGAGGGCTGGATGGCGACCACCAGTCGGGAATTGCAACCGGCGCGGCGCGTAGATGCGGCTGGTCGTATCGTCAAGGGGATAGTGACGGTGTTGGCGGTGGCGGCGCTAGTTGTCATTGTGGAAACTGTCGCCGAGTTTGGCCGTATCATGATCGATGATTGGCGGTATGGGCGGCCGCGCACTACCCATCTCACCGGCTATGCGGGCCTGCCGGCAGAGCGGGCCGGCCAGCCATCGCGCTTCATTGCGATGAATCTCGACCGGCAGGTGGTGATCGTTGCTTTGCCCGGCGGTGATCCGGCCCAAGCGCAGACGTGGCAAGGCCCCTATCTGTTTGGGTTACACGAAGATCTGACGCCTGTGGTATTATCATTAGAGGATACCGATGGTGACGGTCTTGCCGATCTGTTAGTCACCATCCACCACGAGCAACTGATCTATCTCAACCGTGATGGCACGTTTCGGCTGCCCACCCCGGAAGAGTGGCACCGGCTGGCGCAGGAGCGGAGCAAGTGAGCGCCTTTCCTCACCGTAAGCGGCCCCGGCAATTGGGTCAACCGCTCTTCCCAATCGAAGACCCAGTCACCGAGCGCGTACCGTCGCAGCCGCTGGCCGATCTGACCGCCGATCTCGACGCGGCGCTCGCCGATCGGCTCCAGTACGAGCGCGCACCTGAGGCGCTGCCCGGTCTGCGCGTGCCAGACGATGTGCGGTCAGTCTACGAGCGGGTTCAGCGGCCGGCGCGGGCGGCCAGCGCATCTCAACC
>NZ_DAOTWH010000137.1:0-19559 GCF_034435895.1 Chloroflexus sp. | reverse complement strand
CTGTGGACGCAGCACGTCGCGTAGGTAGCGGGCGCTGTTAAGGGGATGGGCATGGAAGCCGTCGCATATTTCGCCGGCCAGATGGGCGAGACCGGTATTGACCCCGGCGATGTAGATGGGAATGTTGGGATGGGCGATCGGGCCGGGATTAAAGAAGGGGGTCATCAGGGTATGCTGGTAGTATTGGCCGCGATAATCGAGTTTGCCGCCAGTCTGCCAGCAGTACCAAATCGCGCGCAAGGCGCCGATGTAGTCGCGCAACCGGCCCACCGGTGAATCCCACACACCACTAAACCGGCGTTCGATATGGGCCTTGACTTGGGTGCCTAGCCCCAACACGAAACGCCCGCCGCTAAAACCGGCCAGATCCCATGCGATTTGGGCAGTCACCATCGGGCTACGCGGGAAAGCGATCGCTACCGCAGTGCCAAGCGTGAGCTGGCGGGTATGTTCGGCGGCAACGGCCAAGGCGAGAAACGGATTATGGGCCGTTTCCGGAGCCCAGAGCGCGGCAAAACCGATCGCTTCAGCAGCTTGCGCCACGGCGGCGGCGTTCGGCAAGGGATTGGCGTCAACTTGAAATGCGGCGTCAAGCAAGAGCATAGTGTTCTCCGTGACAGGGCGGTCTCTGAATGGGTATGATAGCAGATGTTTGGACGAGGTGAGGGAATTGCGCTTAGCTCTTCAGGGCTGGATTACGGTTGCGAAGCCTGCTGCGTGGGCTAAGGATCAATAGCCGCCAAGAGTCACAAAAGACACAGAATTTAAGGATGTCTTTTTGCGAGTTTTGGGTATTTTTGTGGCTATTCTCCTATTTATGGCATGCGGCAGTTTTTCTGCCGCATGCCACAGCACAAGTTGGCTGCCTTGCGCAAGACCTCTGCCACTGCCGCATGCCGTAGAGCAAACACAGCAAGATGGGAGCCACATCCCCGGCCCTAAAGGGATGCTACGGTTGCGAAACCCGCTCCGCGGCCTAGAGATGAAGAGCCGCCAAGCGCCACAAAAACCCCAGCATCTACGAGGGTCTTTTATGAGTTTTGGGTGTTTTGGTGGCTATTCATCACTCATCCCACCGCAGAGGAAGGGTTGGGGGACAGATACTGCTACGATAACGATTCACAAATAACAAGTTTTCGCTGAGTGATAGAATCCCGCTCTTGGGGGAGATCGCTTCGGCTCGCGGCGGGCCGAGCGGCGCTCGGCCCCGACCGCTCGGCTCGCAATGACAAGCGGGAAGCGGCTCTTCACTCCACCGCGCAAGACCAGCCACCGGGTGCGGTGACGATACCGTTGTGTTTGCCGTTTACGGCCTAATCCGGTGCAGCAGCGCCGTCAACCGGTCATAATCCTCTTTGAGCAGCCGGGCCAATTCGCGGCCCACCCGCACTAAATAGGCCGGGCCATCGCGGCGGGCCAATGCAATCGCGCGGACGGACGCGGCCAGCAGTTCATCCGACGGCACACCGGAAGCAAGCAAGACGGTGCGCAGAAAATCGAGTTGTTCGCCGAATTGCGCCAACTCAGGCGGCTCGCAGGGGTAGACCGAATAATGCACCGGCGGCGGCTGGGGCGGCAGGCGTTGGAGCAGGCGGCCATCGAGAGAGTAACCGACCGTCAGTGCGGTAAACTCGGTTTGCAGCACCTCGCCGAGATCGGGATGTTCGCGGTAGATTTGGTCGTCGTACAGATCGCGCCCGCTGTAGGTACGGCCCCGCACAATCGCCCGCCCACCCGGCTCGCGGCTGCCAGTGTGAATATCAAACACCAGCCCATAAACCGCCAACGCCTGATCGCGAGTTGTGGCCCGCACCAACGCGCCAAACGGCGGCGCAGCCAACAATTCGTACGTCGCAGCGATAAACTGGGTCGTCGAAGACTCGATAATTTCGCCGATCCGGCCATTTTGCGGCATCGTCATGATCGTCATCCCTGCACAAACTGCTTGCTCTCGCGCTTGGCCGAAACGCCAGCCGGCGCTTCGGCGCGCTGAAGCGCGCCAGAGACCATCTGCTCGAACACACGCCGCTCGGCGCTGCGAATCACCGCCTGCTCGTGGGCGCGTTGCAAGGCGATCGGGTAGCCCTGCCCGCGCGCCGCTTGATCGTAGACCAGCGCATGCACCTGATCGACCCATTCCGGCTGGTCAGCCACCCAACCGGGCAGTTCGACGCGGGCTAGCTCGCGCCCGACCCGCAAGAAAAAGAAGTGAATCTGGTGGTGCTCGTATCCTGCAACGCTGATCCGGCTGAGCGAGCGAAAGATCGGGCCGCGCTGGCCTTCACCCAAGCGCGTAGCAAAAATATCGGCGTCGATCAGGTCTTGGCAGATCATGCACGAGGGGATTTTACCGCTCTTGGCATCGCTGCACTGGGCGCAATTGGCGCCGCGCTGCGCCGTTACATTCACATCAGGACAGAACATCAAACGCACCAATCCCACCACTTCCGGCGACCGGCTGCGGCTAATGTACGACGCCACTGGGATCGCGTGCTCGCGCATCCGTTCGAGGTAGGTCAGATATCGCTGCAAAAAGTGATCGCGCACGCTGGCATCAGCATTCGCCAACGCCCACCGGATCAGGGTGCCGTCTTGCAAGGCCAACCGCGGGATGGCCGGATCGGTCAGCGCGCCGATGGCCAACTCGCCTAACGCAACCCCCTCTTCGACATCGCGCCGCACGCTGAGCAACGCGCCCTCGATCGGGATGCGACGAGTATCATCGTGAAAAAACAGGTCTGTTTCGGCAAAATAGAGCTTTGGGGACGACGCAAGTCGCGCTTCCGGCTGCGCGCCGTAGCGAATATAGACTTGCCCGATGTTGATCAGATAGCAACTCACCTCGCCGTGCCGATCGACATCGATATGCGAGCCATCGGTCGCAGCGATGGCGTAGTCAGTCGGGATGTCTGGAAGATGACACACTGTCTCAAACGGCTCAACCGGCGCCGCCAGCAGCCAGTTTGTTGATGACTCACTAAGCTTGACCGCAGTAGCCCAGTGCTCCTCACGGCCAATCTCATGCAGATACCGCTCGCGCACCTCGGCGACCCGCGCATCGCGTTGGCGCGCCTCCCGCGCCACAGTCTGGCTCATCGTGCGCACCTGCTCACCTAACGCCGCGAGATTGAGACTCATGCCTGCTCCTTCGCTCACCTGTTCACATTGTGTAGGATAGGTCATCTGATGCGGTCTGTCAATGCGCAACGTTGAGGATTGAGTGGGTAGAGGGAAAGGTCAAGGTAAAAACGCTGCGGTAGTTAGGCGGATAGAGCGCTCAATAGAGAAAGATCGAGTTTCTGGTCACAATGGCTGCACGGCGGGCGAGATCGATACGAGACACGTCAATTTGGCAGGTCGTAAACAAACGTTGCGATGATTAGGCAAACCTCAGTGCTACGAACTGCGAACTCATCGGTAGACATCAGCATCGGCCCCGATAGCTTGAAATCAGCCCAGCGTGCAGGCAACGCAACGGCAAACTCTTGCGTCTGCTCAGACCAGTGCTCTCTACCGCACGGGCAACACTAGCAACTTCCACCGCCATCGCCGCACAGACACGTCACATCTGAGTAGCACAATGCCTGCCCTCTGACCAAGTATTGAACGTCGCCTAATGTCATATTTTTGCGATATTGCCGGCAACATTACGCTTGCTACGATACGACTAAGAAGCGCTTGATAGGCACTACGCGCCACGGTCTGGCTCATCGTGCGCACCTGTTCACCCAGCACCGCGAGATTGAGACTCATGCCTGCTTCTTCGCTCACCTGTTCGCATTGTGTAGCATAGGTCATCTGATGCGGTCTGTCAATGTGGCAGGATAAAGGGCAAGCTGTCATGATAGCGATTGCGCTATCGGATCACCCTCGTTGCCGCGAATGAACGTCTTTCTGGTTTCTGCCATTTCGCACTAGCGGCGCCGTTGGCGAATAGACATACTGGCAGGTAGCAATATCACAGCGACAATGACTGCTCTCTGACCAAATATCGAGCGTCGCCTAATTATCATACTTTTGCGATATTGCCGGCAGCACTACACCTGCTACGATACGACCAAAAAGAAGCGCGCTTTCTTTCTCCCCGCGTACTTAGCAGATCACTAGTACCGATGCAACCTGCCAAAAACGTTCGTTTCGCCAACCACGAAAAGGAGGGGTGCTATGCAGCCGAGCAAGACAGAACCTGCTCTTACCCGGCTACCGTTTGGGATGGTCGTGTTCGTGGTGATGAGTATTATCGTAGCCCTAGTTTCCATCAGCTTTCCGATCAAGCCGGTCATTGTTCACCGCCCCTTGATCCGGCGTTAGAACAAGCGGTGAGCGCGGCAATCAGAACCCAGCAGCCAAACGCGGCGACCGACCATATCATTGTTTCACCAATTTCGCGTGTCAAAGCGTGGGTCTTTGGCTCTGCCGCCGTCATTCCCCAACCCTCATCCGATGGCGTAACAGATGAAGAAACTGCGCCGCAAATCTTGCTCTTCTTTGCCGAGCAACGAGGCGGCGGATGGCAAGTTGCGCTCGAACACTCCCCTGCATTTGCCCAAGCGCTCACCCAAATCCCCCAACATCTTTTGACGCCGGAACAATGGGCGACTATGCCGACGGCGGCACAATTGAGCGGCGATGGTTCAATGCAACTCAATTTACCGTGGGCAATAGGAGAAACATGGAACCTTACAGGTGGCCCGCACAAAACCTTCAGAAACGAAACTACGCGATCGGGGCTTGATTTTGCGGTCAACGGCGGCCGTGTGCGAGCGGCCCGAGAAGGGATAGCCTATACCCCGTGCGGCCAAAATTCGGATCTGGAGCAGATCGATCACCCCGGCGGCTTTCGCACCAACTACTACCACCTCGCTGGAATTGCCGTTACGAACGAGAGTCGGGTCGAACGGTACACGTATATCGGTATGATCGGCACCGGCACCCGCTGTCTCGGTGGCTACGTGACCGGCGCGCATATCCTTTTTTGGGTCTCGCGCGGTGGAACTCCCATATCAATTGACGGCATTGATATTGGTGGCTGGACAGTTAGCGCGCTTCCCGGCGATTACAATGGTTGTATGACCCGGATTCGCGATGGGTATCGCCAATGCGCTGTCGGCAGGATTACTAACGAGGGCAACTTTCCTCCCAACCCGCCATACCTAATCAGCCCAGAAGGCGGCGTAACCATTAAGACACCCACTGTCACCTTGCAAGTGGCTGATGCCGGCGACCCGGATAACTGGCCGGCCCCAACCAGCAACTTCCGCTTCACGATTACGAAATCTGACAACTCGTGGAGCGCGAGTTCGGACTGGAGCGACAACACCAGTTGGACCGTGACACTCCCCAGTGAGGGTAGTTATTCGTGGATCGTGTATGCCGGGGACTGGGAGCTACCGAGCGCAGCGGCTGGCCCGCGTACCCTCACCTACGTGCCTAACCGGCCCCCCAATCCGCCCAATTTGCACAGTCCTGCTCATACTGCAACCATCAATACGGCTACCGTCACCTTGCAAGTGACTGACAGCGGCGATCCAGACAATTGGCCAAACTCAACCCGGCGCTTCCGCTCCATCATCACCTTATCCGACAACTCGTGGCAAGCTGACTCTGGCTGGATCAATAGCCCAAGCTGGACCGTGCAATTGCCAAGGAGAGGGGTGTATGTGTGGCAGACGCAGGCCAACGATGGCGCCGCCAACAGTGCTCTTAGCGGCCAGCGCAGACTCTACTACACGATTGCCGCTTCAGTGCCAGCGCCACAACCGCCGACACCAGCGCCGAATGTCTGGCCAGTACCCTATTACTCACAGCTCGATTCGCGCTGGAGCACGCAACCGAATCAACCGGCCTGCTTATGCGACGTACCGTAATAACACGATCGGCCAGATCGGCTGCGCGTTGACATCGTTGACGATGGTAGGCAGTTTCTACAGGGTTGATCACAATCCGGGAACGATGAACACGTGTTTAGGAGCGTATGCTTGCCCGTTGTACTGGGCAAGCCAGCAGGTGCGCACTTGCACCAACAACAAAATGCGCTGGGTGAGCTGGCCAGCCTTTAGCTACGCCAATCTGCAGGCAGAGCTACGAAAAGGGCCGGTCATCCTCGAATTGAGCACCAGCGCCGGTTATATGCACCTCATCGTAGTGCTGGGAGGCAGCGGCACGGATCCAGCCAACTACACTGTCCATGATCCGGGAGTACGCAGTGGCGCCTACACGACGCTGGCCAATGCCCTGCGCTATTGGCGCGGCTATCAGCCAAGCAGTGTGCGGATCTACACCGGCACACCGGCGCCGCTGCCAGCCAGCCTTGCCGAAGAGGCGACTGATTCACTCGCGAGCCAAGCCGCTCAGGTTGATCCAATCGAACCGCTCGCCAGCCCGCCCTTGCTCAATGGCGCTACCATTACTGGCGCGATTGCGCCGTATCGTAATACTAGCACAGAGATGGTGCTTGAGCTTGCCGCCCAAAGCGCAGCCGGCGCCGTGACCGACATGCGGGTGTGGACAAATGCCGAACAGAGCACGGTCTGGCAACCGTTTAGCCAACACGTCTCGGTACCGCTGGCTGAAACGCATTATGTCCCGTTCCGTGACGCACAAGGGAATACGTTGGCGGTGATCTCAACCGGTTTGCCCCAAGTGCGAAACCTGAACGTCTGCGCGACATTCATCCCGCTCGCCACCCGCTAAGTATGCTCATACAATAACCCCTTCGCATAGAGCCGTTGTCTCCCAACGGCTCTATGCTTATGCGTGTTTATCTCTTCCCACCCTTGCCCGGCAATGGTATCATACACCAACGGTATTCACTCGCCGCGCATCAGCGTTCGCCAGCAATGTGCGGCTTGCGATGAGAGTTAACTATGCCAATTACCACCTACCAAGCAGCGCTTGACTACATCTACAGTTTTATCGACCCCACCCGGCAGGGATCGCCTGACCCGGCGATTGCTGCGCGCGCGCTGGCCCGGATTACGGCGTTGTTGGATGATGCTGGCAATCCGCACCGGCACTTGCGCGCGGTGGTGGTAGCAGGCACCAAAGGTAAAGGCAGCACATGCGCGATGATCGAAGCGATGGCCCGCGCGGCTGGGTTGAAGGTGGGATTGTGGACATCGCCGCATCTCAGTTCGTACCGCGAACGGATCCAGATCGACCGCGAGCCGATTAGCCAGCAGACGCTGATCGAGCTGGTCAATGCGGTGCAACCGCTGGTTGAAGGGTTTGATGAAGCGACCTATGGCCGGCCTAGCACGTTCGATATTGGCTTTGTGATGGCGATGCGCCACTTTGTCGCTGCGCAGGTTGATCTGGCGGTGGTAGAGGTCGGATTGGGCGGACGCTACGATGCCGCAGCGACGATCACACCGCTGGTCGCGGTGATTTCGTCGATCAGCTATGACCACATGGCGATACTGGGACCAACCTTGCGCGACATTGCCTACAACAAAGCCGGCATTATTCGCGCCGGCCAGCCGGCGATCACGGTACCGCAGCGCGCTGAAGCGGCAGCGGTCTTCGCCGCCGAAGCGCAGACGGTCGGTGCGCCGCTCTGGCTGGCCGCCGAAGCAGCAGTTGAGCCGTGGCTGGCAAACGGGCCGCCGTTGGCGTATCCAGCGCCGCCGCAGCCGGGCAAGTTGCGCGGCGCGTTCCAACGCGAAAACGCGCGCTTGGCGATGGGAGCGGCGTTGCTACTGCGCGGGCAAGGGTTCACGATTGACGACGCAGCGATCCGGCGCGGGTTGGCTGAAGCGTGGTGGCCGGGCCGGTTTGAGTTGATCGATGGCTCGCCGCGCATCTTGATCGATGGCGCCCACAACGGTGATTCGGCGGAAAAGCTCTGGCAGGCGATTGCGCAAGAGCTGCCGCATCGCCGGATGATCCTTGTCCTCGGCACCTCACGCGACAAAGACATCGCCGCGATTGCCGCTGCGCTCGCGCCCCACGCAGCGCAGATCATCATTACACGCGCTAGTCACCCTAAAGCCATGGATCTCGACCGCATCGCCGCCGAGGTGGAACCGTTCAGTAACACGCCATTACAGATCGTGCCGGTGGTAGCCGAAGCGCTCGCCGCTGCCCACGCTTTGGCCGGCCCTGACGACCTGATCTGTGTCACCGGTTCGTTGTTTGTAGCCGGCGCGGCGCGCGAGGCGTTGGGGTTGGCAGTGGCTGATTAACATCTCTCATCTGAAGCCGGACAGCCGTCTGGCTTTACCGCGCCGTTGCGTCACGACGACGCGCTAGTATACGAGCGCAACCCGACCCGCCAAAACGCCCGCGCCGCCAGCAGCAACACTCCGGCAATCACCGGCGCCAGCGCGAGATAGAGCGGATCGAGCAGGCCGATCAGCGCTGCCGCCGGGAAGGTGGTGAGAAAGGCGATCGGAATCACAAAAGTGAGCACCAGCCGGATCGCCGGACTGTAAGCCGTAACCGGAAAACGCCCCGTCTCGTAGATGGCGGTCAGCAGCTCGGTGACATTCTCGACCTGCACCAGCCAGAAGGCGGTTGTCACTAGCAACATCCAAATCGCGTAAGCCATCACGATCCCGCAGGCGAGCAGGAAAGCGAAGGCGAGCAGTTGCAGCGGCGTTGGCCACATCCGCCCCACCCAGAGACCGTAACCGATCAAACCAAATCCAACCAGCAGATCGGGCAGCACAAGCAGATTAATCTGGCGCAGCGACGCCATAAACTGGCTATCAACCGGCTTGACCAACACAAAATCGAGCGTCCCTTTTTGAATATGCTCGACGATGCGGGTGATATTCGGGCGCATAATACCGTCGATCAAACCCTCGAAGATGCGAAAGAGACCGACGACCAGCAACGCCTGCGGCAATGTCCAGCCGCCAAGAGTGCCGCTAAACTGGAAGAAGACCAGCGTGCCGAGCACACCCCACAGCAGCCACAGGCTGCTCTGGAGGAGGGAGGTGAGGAAGTTGACGCGGTATTCAAGCGCGATTTGCAGACTGTTGTGGGCAAAGAGGGCGAACAGGCGCAGATAGCGGAGCATATCTTTGAAACATGACGTAAAAATACGAAGCGGCAGTTTGACCAACGATGTCTCAACACTATACACGATCGAGAACGTGCTAACAACATCACGTGGCAGCTTGCATGCGCACACGCATTGCACGCACTCGAGCAGGAGCTGGCTGCGCCACTCCGCGGCTCGCAATGACAGGCGCGTATGTCATTGCGCGGGAGGGGCGGTAGCCAGCGTAGCTGGCTACCGCCCGACCGAAGCAATCCCCCGCTCTTGCGGAAACGACACCTCAACACCATCCTGCCATCGCCCGTCTTTGCCCTTCCCCCCAGCCAGTGCCGGCGCTCACGCGGGAGATTGCTTCGCCGCTTCGCGTGGCTCGCACTGACAGAAGGGGAGCGGGGCGCATGCCTCAGCGGGTGGCTGCCGTGCGCGCAGGAGATGGCTTCATCGCGCCCGTGCAGCGCGCACTGACCCAGACGGAAGGGAACGGTAAGAATAGCAGCAGCGACCATCAAACGGCTTGTTCAGCCATACCACAAAGCGCCTGCTGCCAGCAAGATGCGCGCACGCCGTCCCCTTGCCCGCTTACCGCTGCACTAATGGCACGAAGAGGCGCGCCATGTTGCTCACGCCACCCCAGAAGCCTCCCGTCAAGGTATAACCACCGCCACTGAGCATACCGCCATCGGGTTGGCCAATCGTGCCACCGAGCGCATAACTGCCACCCGTGCTGATCGTCGCGCCACCGCTATCGATGGTACTCCACGCCACATCGTACCCCCCGCCAGATTGGGCCTGCGCTGCTGGCGTCACGCTTGCCGCCGGCACACTGACCAGCACAGCTAGCACCAAGATGATCAGGATCGCGCGCATACTCCCCTCCTAATCAACCTCAACTTCAACCGTCCGCACAGTTGCCACCCACGCGGTAAAGGGGGCGCCGGTCGTGATAAACCGCAGGGAGTCGCTCGAATCATCCGCCAGCACAATCACCGTCCACGAACTGGCCCCTGGACTGCTGCCCAATTTTTCGAGCAAGGTAACGCCGAGCAAACTTGTGCTACCGTTGATATTGGCAATCACGCCGCTCAAACGGAAGCCTGCCGAGACGCCATCCGCTCGCCGGCCAACAATCAAGGCTTCAAAGACCACCGTGCGATCTTCGGAAATGGCGATGCGCTGCGCGCTGCCGTCGAGAAATAACTCAACCGCTGAGGTAGAGCCATCAGTCAAATTGCGCAAGACGTAGGTTGAGGTTTGGGCATCGCCGGGAACAAAGAATGAGCCTGACGCATACGCCATCTGGCCAAAATTGGCCGCTTTGGCCCCTGCGCCGCCGGGAACGGTGGCAAAGATGCCGCTGGCAATGTTCTGATAGCCCCCGCTAACCGTCGATTGTCGGCCACTAGCTTGGTTCGTGTTGCCGCCGCCAACCGTGGCATCGACCTCACTAGCCGTATTCTGATAGCCGCCGCCAATCACGGTATAAGCGCCGCCGGCGTCGTTGCCAGTTCCTCCGCCAACAGTTGCGAATGAACCCGTGGCATTATTGCCATTGCCACCGCCAATCGTCGTACCGATGTCATTGGCGATATTGTAGCCGCCGCCACCAATCGTTGCGCCTTCGCCGCTCGCCGTATTGCTTATGCCGCCACCCACCGTTGCGTATGACCGGTCGCTGGTCGTGCCAGCATTATTGCCGGCTTGATTGTTGTAGCCGCCGCTCACGACACTGTAATCATCGGTCACACGGTTGGGGAAGGCGTTGCTGCCGCCACCGCCAATCGCCGAGCCAACGACGCCGTTGGTCATACTATTGCCGCTGAAACCGCCGATTAGGTTAGGACTCGTCGCGTTCGGCTGCGTCCGCAACCCCGGCAATGCGAGCGCATACGGCGCTGGCGTGAGCGGTTGGCGCGGGGAGAGCGCAGTATAACTACCGCTGCCCGCTGGGCAACGCACGCTGATCGCCAGCCAGCGCGCATCGCCGTTAAAGGCGTTAGCGCCAAAATCAAGCGCAACGGTAAACACGCCATTCGTCACCGTCACGTTAGTCTTGGTCTGAGTGCTGCCAATTTGGGCGCCGGCAGCAGCGTCATCAAACAGGCGAAACTCAACATCGCAGGTTCCATTCACCGGCCCGCCGCTCTGTGTCAAGCGACCTTGATAGGTGAACGCCGTTCCCAACACCGCCTGCAACCCCGGCGACCCGCTTTGCGCCGCCGTGCGCGAGAGACCCAACCCCATCACCGCCAGAACGATCACGGCGAGTATGGCAGCCGTGCGCTTCATACGAATGCTCCTTTAGGCTACGAAATGGCCAAGCATCGCAGCAAGACGGCGAAATTGGAAACGATACTATCATGCGTTATTGACCCATCACCGTCGGCTGTGATGCCATTGTAGCAAACGAGCGTCCTTAAAACGTCCTTGGCAAAAAAGAGCAGGGGCGCAGCGTAGCTGCGCCCCTGCTGCGACCCAAAGCGTTACGCGCGGGCAAAACGGGTAAATTGGGCGGCCAGCGCCGGCGGCAACCGGCCAACAATATGCGCACCGTCGCTCCTGAATTCTTCGACCTCAATCACACCCCGCTGCCGCCAGAGGGCCACGAGATCGTTGCGCTGATACGGGATCAACGCATCAACCCGCACCATCCGCTTCGCCAGCGTCTCGACGATCCGCTCGCCGAGCGTCTGCAAACCCCAGCCTTGCTGGGCCGAGACGGCCACAATATCGCCGGGCAGCCCCATTTCAGCCGCAATCTGCCCGATACCCTCGGCAGTCGCCCCTTCAAGCAGATCGATCTTGTTGAGCACGGTCAGAATCGGCTTTTGATCCACCCCTAGCTCGCGCAGAGTTTGCTCAACAGTTTGGGCATGCTCTTGGGCGTTGCGGTGGGTGACATCAACCACGTGCAACAGCAAGTCAGCCTCTTCGATCTCCTCAAGCGTAGCGCGAAAGGCCGCAACTAACTTGGGAGGCAGCTTCTGGATGAAACCGACCGTATCGGTCATCAACGCGACAATATTGCCGGGCAACAACACCTGCCGAGTGGTCGGGTCGAGGGTAGCAAACAGCTTATCCTCGGCCAACACCTCAGCGCCAGTCATGGCATTGAGCAGCGTACTCTTGCCGGCGTTGGTATAGCCAACCAGCGCGATCACCGGCACCCCGCTCTGGCGGCGGCGCTGGCGATATAGCTCGCGGTGGCGATGCACATCAACCAACTGCTCTTTCAGCCATGCAATCCGGCGCTCGATCAAGCGGCGGTCAATTTCAAGCTGCGTCTCACCGGGACCGCGCAGACCAACCACGCCACCCGCCGAAGTGCCGCCACCGGTGCCGGCCTGCCGTTCAAGGTGCGTCCATTGCCGGCGCAGACGCGGCAACAGGTACTGGTATTGGGCCAGTTCGACCTGCAAACGCCCCTCGTGGGTGCGGGCATGGCTGGCGAAGATGTCGAGGATCAGACCAGTGCGATCAATCACCTGCGTCTGCAACTCCCCTTCGAGATTGCGGGTCTGGGCCGGGCTAAGTTCATCATCGAACACGATCAGATCGGCCTGCGTCTGTTCACGCAGCGCCGCAACTTCCTTGACCTTGCCGGGACCGATGAAGAACTTGGGCAGCGGTTCGGGCAGGCGCTGAAAAATACGGCCTACCACCTCAAGATCAGCCGTCTTGGCGAGGAGGGCTAATTCATCAAGCGAATCTTCGACTGGCCATGGGCTGCGCGCGTTGGCAATCTCAGCGCCGACTAACAGAGCGCGCCGGCGCGGCGTCGCAGTCGGATAAAGCCGTTTACCGTCGTGAGTGCGAATCTCGTTAATAGAAGTCTCCTTTGACTGAAGAACCATCTGCTTCACCATTGACTTCATTGTAGCACTGTTGCCGGGTCGCTTCAAGCTGTTGGCGGGAATGAGGATGCCATTGCGCCAACAACAACGAATAGTCATAACCGCCATTGCGGCGATGAGTGGTTCACCCGCTCCTCGCAAGCACGGTAGTAAAGCGACAACCGGTAGTGATTGTTATTTTTCGCACAATCACCAGTGTTCATTATACACTACGATCGATGTGCGACGAAGGTTGCACCTTCACTGCCATCCGGCGCGAGACAGCGTCGTCGTAGCGTCGCTCAACGATAGAGGAGGTTGGTTATGTATGGCACGTGGCTCGAGTTGACGGCTGCCGAGGTGCATCAGCGCGATCTCATCCGCGATGCCGAACACGAACGGCTGGTGCGCGAAGCGCGTCGCCTCCGCCGCGAACAATCGTGGTGGTACCGGTTGTGGAAGCTGTTGCTGAATGCCCAACTGGTCAGTAAATAGAACTGCTTCGCAGGGCAAGCCGCTAGACGCGCGGGCAGATTTTACGAACGGGTAGCCTCTCGGCTGCCCGTTGGTATATTACCCCCGCAGGCTTTATTGTCCCCACCCCCTGCCCCTCCCCCGCTGGGGGAGGGGGGGAATAGTTTACCGCAGAGAACGCCGAGAGCGCGGAGGATGATCCGATCCCCAACCCCCTTTGCGTCCTCTGCGTTCTTTGCGCCTTGGCGGTTACCATCTCTGCGCCTTGGCCCCCTTGTGCGCCTTTGTCATTGCGAGGGCGCAACGCGCCCGAAGCAATCTCCCGCGAGCACGGGATCAACCCGCCACCAACGCTGCCAAGCGCCGTTGGGTGCGCAGCGCGGCCAACGGCCCGCCGGGAGGTTCGATCCAGCGGGCTAAGGCGGTGATCGAAGCAGTGCGGCGGGCCTGAATAATCCGGCGTTGTTGTCGTAAGACGGGCCATTCGGCTAGGGCCATCAGGCGACCGGCAACCATGTCTGGCTGCCGGCGCAATGCGGCATACGCCAGCGCTATACCGTCGTAAGCCAGTATTGCCGGCAAGCAGGCGGCCAGCAATGGCGTCGGCAAGCAACGGATCAGCATGCGAATCCGGTTGCGGCCGATCAGACGCTGCTTGAGCGGGCTAAACATACCAGCAGTGGCCGAATAGACGTGGCGCGCGCGGGCATTGGTGGCCAGCACACACTTCCAACCGCGCAACTGGGCCCGCCACGCCAGATCGGCGTCTTCGAGATAGCTGAAAAAGTCGGCAAAGAAGCCGATGTCGTCGAGCATCGCGCGCCGCAGCAGCGCCAAGCCGCCACTGGCGCCGAAGACCAACTGAGGCTGGGGAGGCAACGCAGCTACCGGCAGGCCCAGTGCCCGATCAGTGGCAATGCCGTCGGCCTGAAAGCGAATGCCGGCCCCGGCCACCACCTGCGGATGGCGGCTGAAAGTCAAAACCCCAGCGGCCCAACCCGCCGCCGGCTGGTCGCGCAGCGCCTCCCACAGCGCATCCACGCAACCCGGCTCGGCCAGCGCGTCGTCGTTGATCAGCCAGATCAACTCGCCGCGCGTCGCTGCGATGCCGGCATTCACGCCGCCGGCAAAACCGGCGTTGTAGGGCAGCTCGATCACCCGCACCGCCGGCAGATAGGTGCGCACCCACGCACCAGCCCGGTCGCGCGAGCGGTTATCGACCAGCACAATTTCGTCATACGGGCGCAACTGCGCCTGCACCGCACTGAGGCAGGCCGGCAGGTAACGCAGGGCGTGGTAGGTGGGGATGACCACTGAAATGGGTGGGCGGGCAGTAGCCATACGATGCTCGCGATAACAACGACACCACGCGCATGATTGTAGCGCATGTGGGGAGGATGGAGGGCTAATGACCAAGACGCAAAGGGGGCAAAGGCGCAGAGACGCTTAACGCAAAGGGCGCAGAGAACGCAAAGTGGTTTGGGTACCCTCACCCCCAGCCCCTCTCCCGCGTTGCGGGAGAGGGGCGCTGCTGGGTACCGCTCTCAGCACTGCCGTGCCCGCCATACAGCGGCTCCCCCTCTCTCGCCGTGAGGCGGGAGAGGGGGCCGGGGGGTGAGGGCTAGCCCGCTGCGCGGGTGGCATAGCCACAAAAAGACACAAAGGACACAAAAACGTACCATATTTGTACCTTTTGCGTATCTTTGTGGCTATTTGGCTCAGTACCCGCACCCCAACCCCGCTCCCACTGCACGGAAACGGCGCACTGCGGCGTTCCGCTCTCAGCACAGCTTCCTCATTCCCACAGTTGATCTGCCCCCACCCCTAGCCCCTCCCCTGCTGGGGGAGGGGTTGGCGCCTCCTCCCCCCAGCGGGGGAGGCGAGGAGCGGGCTGCACGAGAAGAGCGAGACGGGGCCGGGGATGAGGGCGTCAACGCAAAGACGCAAAGGGAGCAAAGGCGCAGAGGATTCAAACGCAAAGACGCAGAGGACGCAGCGGGTTGGGAATGGGAAGGAGGAAGCTAGCTGGATATGGAGCCGCACAGCCGTGCGGCGCTACAGGGTGCTTGACACCTCTACCGTCCTCTGGTATATTGTATACAATCTTTCCAAGGCATAACTAATATAACAATTCAGCATAATTGCGTTTTGATACGCCTTTATAACGCTAATCGTACGCCGCTTTACCGTGCTTGCATGCGCTCTACCAGCTACTACAGCGAATTGTAATGACTAAATTGTATACATCAGATGAATCTTCTGCAGATCAGGTGTACCAGCGCCTGCGCCGGTTGCTGATCGAAGGCCATTACCCGCCCGGCTCCCGGTTGGTCGAAGAGCGGTTGGCTAGCGATCTCGGCGTGAGCCGCACCCCAGTGCGGCAGGCACTGGTGCGCGCCGCCGCCGAGGGGTTGGTACAGATCTTCCCTAACCGCGGCGCAGTCGCGCGCAGTTTTACGATTGATGACCTGCTCGAGATGTATGACTTGCGCGCCTTGCTCGAAGGCCATGCCGCATTTCTGGCCGCCCAACGCATTACACCGGATCAGTTGGCCCGTATGGAAGCCGCCGCCGCGGCGCTGGAAGATTCGCTGAACCACACCTTTGCTCGCCGCGAAGACGAAGTGCATTTTCTGGTTGAGCAGAATGCGGTCTTTCACCAGACGATCGCCGAGGCCGCCGGCAATCAACGCCTGATTGCAATGCTCAACCAGATTGTTGCGGTGCCGTTGCAGTTTCGCTCGTTCTATTGGTATCGCAAAGAAGAGCGCCAAATTTCTAATTTTTTTCACCGCAGTATTCTCAATGCGCTCACCCTTGGCGATGGCGATCGCGCCCGCGCTATGATGCGCGAGCATATTTTCTATGGTCGAGATGTGTTGTTGCAGAGCCGGCGCGCGGAATCGGCTGCTGTCGCGTCCGGCGAGGAGAATGAATCGTGAGCCGCCAACGTCCGCCGCGACCGCTCGATGATATTCGCGTGCTCGAATTGGGCGCGTTTTTGGCCGGGCCGTTTTGCGGCCAGTTGCTGGCCGATTTCGGCGCCGAGGTGATTAAGGTCGAACCTCCCGGCAAGGGTGATCCGATGCGTGAGTGGGGCCGCCATCGCTATCAGGGCCGCACGCTGTGGTGGCCGGTTTTGGCCCGCAATAAGAAGTCGATCACGATTGATTTGCGCACTCCCGAAGGGCAGGCGCTAGTCAAGCGAATTGTGCCCCACGTGGATATGGTGCTGGAGAATTTTCGGCCCGGTACGCTTGAAGAGTGGGGGTTGGGTTGGGAAGAGTTGAGCGCGCTGAATCCCGGTTTGATCATGATCCGGGTGAGTGGGTTTGGCCAGACTGGCCCGTACCGCGATAAGGCCGGCTTTGGGTCGATCGGCGAGGCGATGGGTGGCATTCGCGCAATCACCGGCTTCCCCGACCGCCCACCTACCCGCATCGGCATCAGCATCGGCGATTCGCTCGCGGCGACGTTTGCGACGATCGGTGCGCTTGTCGCACTCCACCAGCGCCAGCGCAACGGGCAGGGGCAGGTGGTGGATATCGGGATTTACGAGGGGGTGCTCGCCCTCATGGAGAGTATGATCCCCGAATATCAGTTGACCGGCTATATCCGTGAGCGCACTGGCAATATTTTGCCCAATGTCGCCCCCTCTAACATTTACCCCACTGCTGATGGCGGTTGGTTTGTGATCGGGGCCAATGCCGATACGATTTTTACCCGTCTGGCCCAAGCGATGGGCCAACCCGAATTGGCCCGCGACCCGCGCTTCGCTACTCACTACGCGCGCGGCGAACACCAAGCCGAACTCGATGATCTGATTGCGGCGTGGACGATCAATTACACCGCTGATCAACTCCAAGCCATCATGGACGAGTATGGCGTCCCGGCAGGCAAGATCTATACCGCTAAGGAGATGTTGAGCGATCCGCACTTTCGCGCTCGCCAGTCAATTGTCGGCGTGCCTGACCCTGATTTGGGCGAGATCAAGATGCAGAATGTCGTGCCCCGGCTTTCAGCCACTCCCGGCGGGATTGATTGGACGGGGCCGGCCCTCGGCCAGCATAACCGCGAGGTGTTTGTCGATCTGCTCGGTTTGAGCGAAGACGAGGTAGCGGCGTTGCAAGCGAAGCGGGTGATTTGATGGAAGCGGTGACAATCATTGATGTCGCGCCTCGCGATGGCTTGCAGAATGAGCCTGAGGTGCTAGAGGTTGCAACGCGGGTTGAGCTGATCGAGTGCCTGCTCGCGGCTGGCGTACCGCGGGTTGAGATCGGTTCGTTTGTCAATCCGCGGCAGGTGCCGCAGATGGCCGGCGCCGGCGAGATCGCGCGCCTGCTCGCCGAACGCGGTCACAATCTGGCTGCTCGCGCCAGTAACGACACGTTTCGCTTTACGGCGCTCGCCCCCAACCAACGCGGCTACGAGTCGGCCGCCGCCGCCGGCTTGCGCCACGTCCGCTTGGTGCTGGCGGCCAGCGATGGTCTCAATCAGGCCAATTTCAAGCGAACCACCGCCGATTCGCTGGCTGAGTTCAGCCAATTGGCGCTGCGTATTCACCACGACGGCCTTGCCTTCGGGGTTGCGATCGGCGCGTCGTTCGGCTGCCCCTTCGATGGCTATGTTTCGCCTGAACGGGTGCTCTCGATTGCCGAACATGCCGCCGATATGGGAGCGAACGAGATCGTCTTCGCCGATACCACCGGTATGGCGGCGCCGACGCAAGTGGCTGCATTGTGCAAGATGGCTGTGCGCCGATTGCCGCACGTCACCCTCACGATCCATCTCCACAATACCCGCAATACCGGCTACGCCAATGCCTTCGCCGCATGGCAAGCCGGTATCCGTTCATTCGACGCGGCTTTGGGCGGGATCGGCGGCTGCCCCTTTGCCCCTCGCGCCGTCGGCAATATCGCCAGCGAGGATCTGGTTCACATGTTCAACGGGATCGGCGCACCAACCGGGATCGACCTGCCAGCCTTGCTGGCAGCGTCCGATTGGCTGAGCGCAACGCTGGGCCGGCCCTTGCCGGCGCTGACGGGCAAGGCCGGGCCGGTCTATGCCCAAGTGGCGACACCGGCAAACCACCGGTCATGAGCGGTAGCAGACCACAAGCATGTCACAACGTCTCCCCCTTCTCGCAGCAGGTGGCGCAAGGGCGGGGGGATGAGGGCAGAAATAGCTGTTTCAACGGGAGGAATGGAGCATGAGTTACCGTATCGGAGTCGACGTCGGCGGCACCTTCACCGACCTTATGCTCTTCGATGAGGAGAGCGGGCGCTATTGGCGCCACAAGACACCTTCCACGCCCCACGATCCGTCAGAGGCGGTGCTCGCCGGGATCGCGGCCATCTGCCGGCAAGCCGGCATTGCCCCTGCGCAAGTCGCCCAAATCATGCACGGCACCACCGTCGCCACCAACGTCATTCTCGAAGGCAAGGGCGCGCGCGTTGGCCTGATCACGACCGAAGGCTTTAAGCAGATTTTGCACCTTGCCCGCTCGCAGACGCCGGGGCCGTTGGCAGGCTGGATGATTATGATCAAGCCAGAACCGCCGGCGACGCTGGCCGATACCCGCGAGGTGTCCGAGCGCATGAGCGCCCGCGGCGAGGTGGTGCGCCCGCTCGACGAGGCCCAAGCCGAAGCGGTGATTCGCGAGCTGGTCGATTCGGGGATCGAGTCGCTGACGATTTCGCTGATCAATTCCTATGCCAACCCTGATCACGAGCGCTGCCTGAAGGCGATTGCCCAGCGCATTGCCCCCAACCTGCCAGTGACCATCTCGTATGACGTGCTGCCGGAGTTTCGCGAGTATGAGCGCACCCTCACCGCGACGATGAACGCTTATGTCAAACCAAGAGTCAAGACCTACGTTCACAACCTCGATCAGCACTTGCGCCAGCAAGGGGTGCAAGCCAAGCTCAACATTCTTCGTTCGGACGCCGGCCTAATGACCGCCGAGACGACCGAGGAGAACCCGGTCTACACACTGCTTTCCGGCCCGTCGGGCGGCGTGGCCGGCGCGCTGCACATTGCCATCCGCGCCGGGTATCCCAATATTCTGACCTTCGATATGGGCGGCACTTCAACCGACGTCTCGCTCTGTATGGGTGAGCCGAACATTGCCCGCGAGACGGTGCTCGGCTACTTCCCGGTGAAGGTGCCTTCAGTTGATGTGCGTTCGGTTGGCGCTGGCGGCGGCTCGATCGCCCACGTGCCGGCTCTCACCCGCGCGCTGCGCGTCGGCC
>NZ_DAOTWH010000136.1:0-4101 GCF_034435895.1 Chloroflexus sp. | reverse complement strand
CCTGCCGCTACCTCGGCCAACGCCTGCTCAACCGGCATGGTCCAGCGCGGGCTGAAATGCACCAGCACCAGTTGGCGCACGCCGGCGGCAGCGGCGACTGCGCCAGCTTGGCGCGGCGTGGTATGGCCGGCAAACGGCTCCGCAACGGTTGCTTCGTGAATCAGCAGGTGCGCGCCGCTGGCCAGTTCGGTCACGGCCGGGCACGGCTCAGTGTCAGCCGAGTAGCACACTGCCGGCAACGATGGCGCCGTGAAGCGCAGGGCAATGCATGGCCGGCTATGCGCGGTTAACGCGGTCGCAACCTCTAACCCATCAGGCAGAAGCAGCCGGTCACCAGCATTGATCGGTCGCCATTCCGCTATGTCCGCCCATTCTCCCAACCCTGCCGCCAGCACGTATCCACGCGCCAGTTCGAGGGTTGGTGCGAGGCCGTAGACCGGCAGCGACTCGCTGCGCCCACCCAATCGCAGACTAAAGAGTAACGCCGGCAGACCATTGATGTGATCGCAGTGGCTGTGGGTCAGGATGACACTCCGCAAGGTTTGGGGGTCAATCCCCGCCGCCAACAAACGGCGGTAACTCTCGCCGCCAACATCAACCAGCAGCGGCCCTCCCGGCCCATCCCAGACCAGATGGGTATAGGTGCGATCGGGATCAGGCAAGCCGGCGCCAGTGCCGAGCAAAACGATCCGTGCGTTCGTCATAATGCAGTCCTTATGGATTACTCCTCGTCATCAATCGGCACCAGCCGCTTGCGCAAGGCATAGATCGCTACTTGGGTGCGATCGGCTAAGTGGAGTTTCGAGAGAATGTTGCTGATGTGGGTTTTGACCGTCTTTTCTGAGACGATCAGGGTATCGGCGATCTCTTTGTTCGACATACCCTTGGCCACTAACCGCAACACATCCATCTCGCGCGGGGTGAGCTGCTCGACCGGCGCTTCGTTGGGTCGCGGCGTGTTGAACTCTTGCATTAATTTGGCCGCGACATCGGGATGCAAAACCGCTTCGCCGCGGCAGGCGGCGCGGACGGCATGGGCCAGCTCTTCCGGTGAAATATCTTTGAGCAGGTACGAGATAGCGCCGGCTTTGATCGCCGGGAAGACCTTGTTGTCATCGGCAAAACTAGTCAGTACAATCACCTGCGAGGATGGGCTGACCGCTTTGAGCCGGCGAGTGGTCTCGACGCCATCAATGCCGGGCATGACCAGATCCATTAGTACGACATCGGGCAAAAGCTCGCGGGCTAGTTCCACCCCCTCTTCGCCGCTGCCTGCTTCGCCAACTACCTCGATATCAGGTTGCAGTTCGAGAAAGTCGCGCAACCCTTGGCGTACAACGCGATGATCATCGATCAACAGCACGGTTATTTGTTCCATCAGCCGGCCTCCTGTGGGTACAAAAGCCAAGGGATGGCATTCCATCCGTATGGCGATGACAGGTATCGCTTACGATGTCCTGAAATGCTATTCTCTCTTCCCCTACTCACTACCCGTATTGCGCCCGCGCAGCGGCACCACTACCTCAATCTCGGCGCCAGCGCCGGGCCGCGAATGCACAGCAAAGGTGCCACCGAGTTCGGCAGCCCGTTCGCGCATGCTGAGCAAACCGAGATGGCGGCCCTCGCCAGAAGGTCGCGCAGAGGGATCGAAGCCTTGCCCATCATCGATGACGCGAATGCGCACCTGTTCAGCGGTTAGTTCAAGTTGAATCTGGACGTTACGGGCCGCGGCGTGTTTGACGATATTGTTGAGCGCCTCTTGCACGATCCGGAACAGCGGTTGCTCGATACCGCGGGCATGGCGCTCGTCGCCGATCACGTTCAGCTCGATCCGTAACCCTTCGCGGTGGGCCAGATGCTGGGCATGCTGTTGAATCGCCGCCACCAATCCTTGATCGCGCAACGCCGGCGGGCGCAATTGAAAAATGAGCGCGCGCATTTCGGCCAACGCGGCGGTAGCCGTCTCTTGCAACCGGTCGAGCAACGCCGGCACGCGGGCCGGATTCCGCTCGAACTGGGCGCGGGCCGCTTGGGCCGTAAGCGTCATGCTAAATAGCTGTTGGCTGACGCTATCGTGCAACTCGCGGGCCAAGCGGTTGCGCTCTTCGAGCGCCGCCGCCTGTTGGGCGCGTTGGTACAGCCGGCCATTCTCGACCGCGCCGGCCAGCATATCGGCCACCGTTTCGAGCACCGCTGCATCTTCAGCGGTCAAGCCAGCCGGTTGCGGCGATTCGATATTTAGAACTCCTAAGGTTTTTCCATTAGCGATCAAGGGTACACACAACTCTGAGCGAATATCGAGCCGCTCGCTCAAACCAAGATAATCGGCTTCGCTGGCCACATCTTCGGCGCGCACAATCCGCCCGCTGCGCGCAGCGCGTCCCACCAAACCAAGGTTGATGTGCTGGCGATAACCGACCCGCGACGGCGCATACTGGCCAGCCGAAGCGACTAACACCAGTTCGCTGGCATCATCTTCAATCAAAAATAGATCGACTTGCGGATAGCCAAACCCCTGCTGAATGCGTTGGGTCACCAGCGGCAACGACTCGCGCAGATCGAGCGTGGCGGTGACGATGCGCGCAATCGAATTCAGCACCGCCAATTGATCGGCGCGGCGCTGCACCTGCGCCGCCAAGCGTTGCGATTCGGCGTAGAGTTGGGCGCTAACGATTGGGCCGCTGACCTGCGCTGCAATTGCTTCGAGCAGATCGACATCTTCATCGTTGAAGGCGACGGCGCGGCGGCTCACCACACTCAAGATACCAATTACCTTACCGCCGCTACGCAATGGCGCAATCACGCACGAGGCGACATCAGGCCCAAACATGAGCGTCTCGCGCGTGGCTATCCGGCAATCGTCAATCACGAACGGTTGGCCGCTCTGCGCAACCCATGCCAGCGTGCCATCGAGCAGTGACAAGCGTTGGCCAACCATGTCTGCCAACAATGGCGCTGCCGCAGCGACGAGCAGATCGTTAGTTTCATTGAGCAACGCCACCAAACCGCTGCCAAACGCCGCAGCCAGCCGATCAACGGTCTGGCGCAAGATGGTGTCAAGATCAAGCGTTGCGCCGACAGCGCGCCCCAACTCGGCCAGCAGTTGCTCTTTGGCCAGCAAACGGGCGCTGCGCTCGGCCAGCCGCACGTTTTCCACTGCCAGCGCGGCTTGGCGGGCAATCGCCTCAACCATCCGCACCGTTGCCAGATCGGGCGGCTGCGGCCAAGCAATCACGATCACGCCAATCAGCCGCTCGCCCCGCCCTCGCAATGGCGTTAACAACGCCGCCGCCAGCGCAATCGCCGCCGTGTCCGGCACCCCGGCGGGCAAGACTTCCGCCGGCACGAGGTACGAATAACTCAGCCGGTATTCGGGCCGCAACAAGGGCTGGTACTGCGCCGGCTCGACCGGTACGGCCTGCAACTGCTCGGCGAGCTGCGGATCGATGCCGGCGAAGGCGACCGCATGCAGGGTATCGCTTTCATCATCGCGCAGCCGCGCATAGACGCACGGACTGTTGACGATCCGCCGCAGCGTCTCGACCACTTCGCCAAGCAAACCTTCCGGCGAGTCATCGGCGCGCAGCGCATCGCCAAACGCCAGCCAGTCGCCGAGCGGGAGTGATTGGTTTGCGGCTGTAGGATGCGAAGCGCTTGTCATAGGCGTTGCTCGTTACGTAGCTCCCCCGCCTCTCCCCGTTGGGGGGAGGTGATCTGAGGCCCCCCTCCCGGCCTCCCTCCGCTGGGGGGAGGTGAGCTGAGGCCTCCTTCCAGCCTTCCCGCGCTGGGTTCGAGGGCAGACCGAACATCTGACCCGGCACCCGGCCCTGAAGGGGCGGGCTTGGGGTACGAAGCCCGCGCAGCGGGCTGACGACCCTCACCCCAAGCCCCTCTCCCGCGCTAGTGGGAGAGGGGAGTGTAAAGCTAAGCGATGAGGCATCGCCTCAACGGTTCTGTCCGCTATGCCCCCCTTCCCAGCCTCCCCCCGTTGGGGGGAGGAGTGGCGCCGGTGGCGGGCCAGCGGCCCACACCCCCTCTCCGGCGCGGAGCACGGGCGGCTCGCCCGCTGCTAATCGCCGTTATGCCCCTCCCGGCCTCCCC
>NZ_DAOTWH010000135.1:0-3206 GCF_034435895.1 Chloroflexus sp. | reverse complement strand
CCAGCCCCTCGCCCGCGCGCGCGGGCGAGGGGAGCGCAGCGCCGGACGATAAGGCATCGCGCAGCGATCAACGGTTGTGATCAACTACAGGTTCTGTCCGCCCCTCAACCCGCTGCTGGCGAGCTGCTCGCCCTCCCCAAGTCTCACGGGATCGTTGCTCTGCTCAACTGAACGGTGGCTGCCAACGCCGGTGCCAGCGCGCTCAGACAGATTGCCGCCACTCCCAGCCAGCCGGCTGTCTGCCAGCCAAGGCCGGGGATGACTCCGCCGAGCGTTCCCCCAACATAGTACGCCACCAAATAGAGCGCACCGGCCGCGCCTTTGGCCTGTTGCGCCAACTGGTTCACCAGCGCCGGAGCAATGCCTTGAGCAATAAACATCCCGCTGCATAGCGTCCATAAGCCGAGGGCAATCAGCGGCAAATTGGGGATGAGCGTCAGACCGATCCCGGCCATCGCAATCAACAACCCGATCATTATCAACCGGGGACGGGGATAGCGGGCCGAGAGCGCCCCGGCCCACGGAGAGACAATCACGCCGGCCAGATAGCTCACGTAGGCGAGCGCGATAATCGCCGGCGGCAAGCCAAACGGCGGTGCGCTGAGGTAGTAGGGCAAGTAGGTGAAGGTGCCAAGGAAGCCGAAAAAGAGCGCGCCGCCGATCACGTAGGCTGCGCGCAGATGCCGGTCGGCCACATGGGTGAACATCGCCTGATAGGCTTGCCGCCAGCCGCCCCTCGGCGCGACCGCCCGATCACGCGGCAGCGTCACGAGCAAGCTAAGGCCGCTCACTAACGTCAACCCGGCAAACACCACAAAGCTGGCCCGCCAACCAAACCCATCGCTGATCAAGCCACCCACCACCCGCCCGCTCAAACCACCAGCGACATTGGCTGCGATCCAGCCGCCGACGGCCCGACCCAAATCAGTCGCCGGCAGCCGGTCGCCGAGGTAGGCCACCGCCACTGCAGTGAAGCCGGGAATGCACAACCCTTGCAGCGCCCGCCCCGCCAACAACAGCTCGAACGATGGCGCGAACGCGCAGAGCAGTGTCGGCAGCGCGAGGAGCAATGCGCTGCCTACCATCACCGGCCAGCGCCCCCACCGGTCGCTGAGGGGGCCAACTGCCAGCGAACCCAATGCAATCATCAACACCACTACCGACACGCTGAGCCCGGCGGTAGCCGGCGCAATCCCGTATTCCGTCGACAACTGCGGCAAGATCGGTTGGGTCAAGTACATATCGGAAAAGACCACCACCCCGGCGACATAGAGGGAGATGAGCCAGAAGCGCTGGTCTGAAGCGGAAGCGACCGTCATAACGTTGGGCAAGATTCGTCATTGGCGAGCGCGAGGGGAAAACAGCTCCCCTCCGCGCCTCCGGCGTCGCTGCGGTAAGTGCCTTCATCCCTCACCCGCCATCATCACCGTCCCACAGAAAGCGTGCGAGATCGATTTGATACTCGTCGCTGACCTCCACCCCCTCGGCTTGCAAGCGGGCACGTTGCTCATCGGCGGCGTAGACATTACTGATGCGACCAGCCCAGTTGATCACCCGCCACCACGGCACCGCGCTGTGCGGCAAGAGCACATGCAGCGCATAGCCCACCATACGCGCATGGCCGGGCAGGCCAGCCAGCGCGGCTACCCGGCCATACGTACACACGCGCCCCGGCGGAATACGGCTCACCACCGCATAGATAGCGGCGTAGGGCGAATCAGCTTCCATCACGCCAACCGGCCACCATCGACGGCTAAGGTCGCGCCGGTCACAAATGACGCCTTATCCGAACAGAGCCAGACGACGGCATTGGCCACCTCTTCCGGCGAGCCAAGCCGGCCAATCGGTTCGCCCTCGGCAAATTGGGCCAGTAGTTGTGGATCGCCTTGGGTGAAGCGATCGATCATCGCGGTATGGATCGTGCCGGGGCAAATCGCATTGACGCGAATCCCGTTACGGGCATACTCAAGCGCCGCCGCTTTAGTGATACCAACAATACCATGCTTGCTGGCAACATACGCTGACACCCCGCGCGAACCCGACAGGCCGGCCACCGATGAGGTGTTGACAATCGCGCCGCCATCCTGCCGCAGCATCTGCCGGATCTCGTGCTTCATACACAGCCAAACGCCCTTCAGGTTAATGTCGATCACCCGATCCCACACCTCTTCGGGATAATCGACCAGCATGGCCTGCACACCTTCGATACCGGCATTATTATGCGCAAAGTCGATCCGGCCAAACATATCAACCGCCTTGGCGATCAACTGCTCGACCTCGCTGTTTTGCGACACGTCGCAGCGGACGAAGATTGCGTCAGTATTTTGTACGCGGCAGAGCGCGACCGTCTCCTCGCCGCCCTCAACATTCACATCAGCAACGACAACTTTCGCGCCTTCGCGGGCGAACGCCAGCGCCGAAGCGCGCCCAATCCCGGCTGCCGCGCCGGTCACCAGCGCGACCTTCCCAATGAACGTTGGCTCCATCGATGTCCTCCTCTAGCCAGTCTCTGCACGAAGTATCATACCATAAGCGAAAGCGGGAGGCGGATGGTGCAGGAGCATACGCTGCCGATTTGACAGCCGGCCCCTCCATCGGGTACGGTATACCTATGTACCGCGACGATTACATTTTGCGCATGATCGCCCAATTCGGCGCGATCATCCGCCACATCCTCGGCCTTTACCGCGACGGCAAATCGCCGCTGGCGCGGATCGCCATTGACAACGCTTACCGCGACCGGCTTGGCGTCGGCAGCGATCAGGTGGCGGCGTTGAGCGACCGGCAACTCTTGGCGCTATTACGATTTCACAGCCACGGTGAGGATTGGTGGAGCGAAGGGGCGTATCTGGCCGCGTTGCTCACCACTGAAGCGCGCCTACTCAGCGATGATGGGGAAGAAGACGACGCCGCCACGCGCGCCTTGCTAGCGTTACAAGTAGTGATTGAATGCACGCTGGCCGCTCCGGAACCATTACCGGAATACACTCCAACCTACATTGACCTGTTGGGCTTACTGCGTGATTATGTTGTGCCCGCTCCCACATTGGCCGCCCTGCTCACCCTGTGCGAGCGGCAAGGTGATCTGGCGCGCAGCGAAGACCTTGTGCATGAATTGTTGGCGCGTGAGCCGCTGCGCTGGCTGGCGACGGCGCGGGCATTCTACCAACGGCTGCTGGCCCGCAGCGATGCCGAGCTCGCCGCCG
>NZ_DAOTWH010000134.1:0-2934 GCF_034435895.1 Chloroflexus sp. | reverse complement strand
GACGACGATGGCACCGCCGGCGCCTCCGGCTCGGCCAGCCAGTCGCGGAATCGGAGCCCGGCACCGGCCCCATTGGTGGTGGACTCAGGTACAGGTGCTACTTCTCCCTGCGATCATCGACGGCATTGCACGCATCGTCGCACAGGGAAGGCGCGGGGGCATTGGTGAGGATGGATGATGTGGTTGCGTAGAGGTTGTGAAGGTCATTGAGCGCCACTGTCGAAAAACCTGTAATGCCATCATGATCAGCTCACGCGAAGCCCATCAGCGTCATGCTCGGCACTATTTCGCCGTCCTTGCCGATCTGCAAGACGCCTATGACACCGGCGGAGCGTAGATGACTGCCGCTCTGGCTCAGTTTGATGCGAGTTGGGGCCAGATCTAGCGCTCCCAACAGTGGGCGAGCTCTCGCCTGAACCATGACTAGGTTGCTGTAGCCCTGTGCAATGCATTCGCCGGTGTTGGCATCCCCCTGATCGATCTCCGCTTCAGTGTCGAAGTTGTGATGGAATGGCTGCGAGCAGGGTTGCAAGCCGCCGGGCAACTTGGGCACCACAAGGCGAAAGCGTGCATCTGACCCACCTTGGCATGGCGGCGATCCGAGTCGGCGCCTATCAGCACGCGATCGCCTGTCTTGAACGTGCAATCCAGATCAACCGGGAACTTGGGATCGAGACTGATGATCCAACCAATCAAGGAAATCGAGGGATCGCCTACGCGAATCTGGGCGACTATCCAAACGCGATCGGGCACTACGAAGCTGCGAATGAGCTTTGTCGGCAGCAGCAGGATGTGCGTGGTGAAGCCATCTGGGTTGGAAATCTTGCCAAATAATGATACCGGCCAGTATGAGCAGGCCATTGCCACATATCAACAAGCCATCGCGTTGAGCCGGCAGAGAGCGAGCATCGGCAAAACGAAGCGAACCACCTCGGCAATCTCGGTAATGTGCACCTTCAATTGGGCGCCTATCAGGAGGCTATCCAGCACCACGAGGCAGCGATCTGCATCGGGCGGGAGCTTGGCGATCGACAGACGCTGGCACATCACATCGGCAATCTCGGCGTGGCTCACTTTGAGTTGGGTCATCACGACGATGCCGAGCGGTGCTGCCGTGAAGCGCTCCAACTGGCCCGCGAGGCTCATGATCGCCGAGTCGAAGCCAAGCAACTCTGGAGTCTTGGCAACCTAGCGCTGGCCAAGAACCAGCTTGACTCAGCGCTGACTCATTATCAGGAAGCTCTGGAGATAATGCGCGCAATCAGCTATCCTCAGGGTGAGAGCACACAGCTTGGCAACATGGCGCTGGTGCTGCGAAAGCAGGGTGAGTTTACCGAGGCTCGTGAACACTATCAGCAGGCGCTCGATATCAGCCGGAGACTCGGCGATCAGCAGAATGAGGCAATCTGGCTTGCGGAATAGGGGATCGCTTGGCAGAGCAGGAGCGGCACGAACAGGCAATCAAACACTACGAGCAAGCTCTTGCGATTTGCAAACGTCTTGGGCTGCTACGCTTGCAGGGCTCGTTCTCATTCAAGCTGGGCCTGTCACTCGCAGCACTCAAACGGCCCGAAGCGACGATTGCAGCATTCGAGGAGGCGCGAGATTGTTTTCAACAAACGTCTGCGGCACAGCAATTGGCACGGGTGGAGCAACTATTCGTGCATATTCGTGAAGCGCGGAAAGAGGCGAGTGCCGAGTGAGCAGAAATGTAGAATTATGTCACCACCGAGTTAAACCTTCATCGCGATGCCGAATCACCTCATGCAGACCAAGGCCAAAGGCGCCGACTACCAACACCAGCTTGGTTGGGATTACGCACCGGTCAAGCAGCTCACCCTCGACAACCTCGATCGGCCTGCCGTCGCCGCGCTGCTGCGACAAAACCTGCCGGAGCAGACCAACGATCCGGACTTCATCGAGCAATTCTACCGGGTCAGCGAGGGTGATCCGCTGACGTGCAATCTGCTGATCAAGGCCCTGCGCAGCAACGCGATCACCCCCGCCTCCCTCAGCCGGCGACCGCCGGGTCTTGCAGAATTCGTCAGAGATTGGGGAGACAGCCTGCGGAAGCGGCGGCAAGCCAGCCGGCCCATCCGCAAACTGCTGGCGCTCTGCGCCGCAGCCTACGGGCCGCTGAGCAGCGACGATCTCCAAGCCTTGGCGCCAGACGTCTTTACCAAGCAGAGCGACATCGTTGACGTCGTTCGCGACGACGAGGTGGCCCGGTTCATCATCACCGTTGGCGAGCACACGTATGTCTTCAGCCACCAACGGCTGCGCGAAGTCTTTCTCGAACAGATCTACCCGCCCAAAGATCGGGCGCGGCTCCAGCAACGGCCGATTGACTACGGCAAGGCATGGTACGGCGACCGCAGCCAGCCCCTTTCCAGCTACCTGCGCCAGTTCTGGATCGCCCATCTCCGCGTTGGCGGAGAATGGGAACTGATGACGCGCGTGCTGACGGAGATCGTCCCTAGCTCCGATGGTCAGCACTCCTATCAACCGTGGCAAACGGCGCGCTATGCGGCAGAAGGGAGCGACACCGGCTACCTGAGCGACCTCGATATCCTCTGGGATTGGGCAGATCAGCACAACAATCTTGGGTTAGCCCTGCGCTGCGCGCTGATCGCAGCCAGCCTGCGCAGCCGCAGCGGCAACTTCACGCCGGAGCTGCTGGTGCAACTGGTGCAAGTAGGCACACTAGCAGGCGCCTAGAGCGCAGCGGCGGCATTAGAGACGGTAGCGCACATGCCGGAGTCAGAGCGGCAGACCGAATGTCTTGCCGCGTTGGTCAAGGCCGGCATCGAACTGCCGTGGCCACGGGCCATAGAGGTGGCCCGCGCCATCACCGCTGAAGGGGACCGCGCCGCAGCGCTGGCCGCCCTCGCCCCCACCTGCCCCTTGACCGGGCAGCGGCCCTTACCGCCGCCC
>NZ_DAOTWH010000133.1:0-16267 GCF_034435895.1 Chloroflexus sp. | reverse complement strand
CGCGGCATGCTGCACCGCCCGGCGCACATCGCGCGCCCCGCCGATGCTCAATTCCGGCCACTCTTCCAGCAGTAACCGCGCCTCGGCGGTCAGTGCCTGCCGCCGGCGCACCTCGGCCAGATCGGTGGCCGGAGTCAGACTTAAGGCCAGTTCACGCGAAGCCAAAAACGCGGTATAGTGCGCTAAGCGGTCGCGGATCGCGTCAAATTCAAGCGTATGCAACGATGATTCCGGGATCGACATACTCGTACCGTTGAACACAGCCGTTCCTGTGTTCAGCCTACCATTAGCGCTTCGATCGCGCCATCAGCCGCAAGGTTGATTACTGGACTTGAAAGATGATCCGCGCTGCGTCGGGCAATACTGGATCGACAAGCTCGTACAGGCTGGGCAAGACAGCATTGGCAAAGAACCGCAACATCAGCGAGGCGCTGATTTGACCGCCGAGCCAGCGCGTAATCGGGTAATCAATGTTGGCAAACCCGCGCACGATGAAGAGGTTCCAGAGCAGCACGGCTGACAGCCCTAGGATCATTCCGCCGATGACAAGGCCGAGCGCAGTGCCAACGATCCGGTCAATCATCTCAAGATGATGCGGTGTATGCACGTAGCGGAAAGTATAGATGCCGACGAAAGTGAGCACAATAAAGCAGAGCAGGTGGATCAGTGCAAAGGCGACGTATTGGTTAAATAAACGTTGCCCGCCTAGTTCGCGCAAGAAGATATCGGCCAGACTCTGGTAGTACGAGCTGGCCAGCACAGTGCTGAGATAAAACGAGAGGATGATCAACAGCAGCCGCACGGTGCCTTGGAAAAAGCCTACCGCTAGCGCGCCGAAGAAGAGCACAACAAAGAGCAGATCAACGATATTCATAGTTCCATTTCTCCCGGCGCTAATCCCTGTCTATAGCTTAAAGACGTGCTAGCCGATTATAGCATACTAGCTTGCCCGTTTCTGGTTCGCAGCGCAACCGTGTTTCTGAGAGGTTGTCACAATGACCAGCCACACCGATGTTGCCGGCCCAGCCGCCGCAACGACCGATCATACCGCCCCAGCACCCTCTACCCCGCGCTCGTTGCTCCCATCGGAAGTGCAGCGCGGACTGACAATCTCCATTTGGGAAGGGGCGATTGCCAACATTCACATCAGTATCACTGGCGCCATCGGCGGCAGCGTCTTCCTCAGCGGGTTTGCCCTCTTGCTCGGCGCCAATAATTTCCAGATCGGCTTGTTGGGGGCGCTGCCGTTTATTGGCCAACTCTTTCAATTTCTCAGCGCCTACCTTGAAGCGCGTTTCGCCAATCGGCGCGCGATTGTGCTCTATTCAGCGCTGGCTGGCCGGCTAGTCTGGGCATTTCTGCTGTGCTTGCCGTTTACCGGCTGGCCGGCAGCATGGCAATTAACCGTCTTTTTCATTGCCCTTGGCTTTTCCTACGGCCTCAACGGCATGGCCGGCAATGCGTGGATGAGCTGGATGAGCGATCTGGTGCCGCCCAACCGGCGCGGCAGCTATTTTGGCATCCGCAACACGGTAGCCGGGATCAGCGCCATGGTCAGTGTCTATGCTGCGGGTCTCGTACTCGACCGGTTTCGCGCCGATGGCGCTACGGCGCAGGGCTATGCCGTCATCTTTGGCGTGGCGGTGCTGGCTGCGTTTGGCGCGGCGCTCCTGATTGCGCGCCAGCCTGAACCGCCCATCACCCCGCGCCCGTGGAACGGCGTGAGTGCGTTTCTGTTTGATCCGTTGCGCGATGCCAGCTTCCGGAATTTTACCGGGTTGGCGACTGGTTGGGCCTTAGTCACCGGCATTGCCGCCCCCTTCTTTAACGCCTACGGTCTCACGGCGCTACGGCTCGATTTTTCACTACTGGCGCTCACTGGCGTCGTTACCAATGCGGTCGCCCTCTTCTTTTCACCGCTGGTCGGTTGGTTGATGGATCGCTACGGCTATCGGTTGGTAGTGACGGCATGCGTCTTGGGGACAATACCGCTGCCCTTGGGTTGGATCCTCTCGACTCCCGACAATATCGTGCCGCTGTGGTTGACTGCCATCTTTTCTGGCGTCTTCTGGCCGGGGGTGAATCAAGGGTTAGGCAACCTCTTGATGGGGCGGGCGCCGGCAGAGCAGCGGGGTGCGGCGATGGCGATCTTTAGCCTGCTCACCGGCTTAGGTACGTTGCTGGCCTCGTTGGCCGGCGGCGCCATCGGCCAAGCGATGACTGGCGTCACTATTGCCTTGGGGCCGCTGGCCGTGAGCGGGTTGGCGATGCTCTTTGTCCTGACGATGCTTGGCCGGATGGTCATGGTCGGTGCTTTTTGGCGTGTACTGGAGAGCTAAGGGGTTATGCCTGACTCGGTGTTTGCGGCGGTGTCTGTTGGAGCAACCGATCAACCTCGCGCACTAAATCATCAGAGTCGACCGGTTTGGTGAGGAAGGCATTGACGCCAACGCCGGTCGCTTTGACTTCATCTTGCTCTTTGACACTGCCGGTCACCATAATGATCGGCAGATTGGCGTAGCGCTCATCAGCGCGGATGGCGCGCGCGAGTTCGATCCCGTCCATGCAGGGCATCTTCAGATCGGTGACGACCAGATCGACCTGAACGGTAGCGAGGCGGTTGAGCGCTTGTTCGCCATCAAGCGCCGTTACCACCGTGTAGCCGTATTGGTTGAGCACAAAGCTCATCAGGCGGTGGCTCGGAATATAGTCATCAACAATCATAATGGTAGTCATCGTCTCGTTCTCCTTTACGTGAGGCGCTTCACCAGCCGCCAGCGATTTCCGTCAGGATGGGCGATATAGCCTACGTGATCCATCAAATGCCGGATCAGAAATAGCCCGTACCCATGAATTTGCGCCTCGCTCAGAGTAGGATTCGGCGCTAAGTCTGGTGTAAACGACTCACCGGTATCATGCAGCTCGATCTCGATCCGCAGCGGTTGGTAATGGAGCGTGAGAGCGATGCTGATGCGATCGTCGCTGTCACGGCGATAACGGTAGGAGTGATGAATAATATTGGTACAGACTTCGTGGGCTGCCAACTGCACATTGTACACCAAGAGTTCATCATGCGCTCCCGCCTGCTGTAAGAGCGCAGCGATGGTTTCGCTCAGCAGATGCAGGTAGGCGTAGCGGGCCGGTAAATCCAACCGGATCATTTCACTGCGCTGCTGGCTCACGGCGCTGCTCCTTTGAGCACGATCAAGGTCTGATCATCGTCTTGCGGGTGGCCGGCGCTAAAGTGTTCCACCACCTGAAAGAGCCCGTCAGCGATCGCTCGTGCCGATTGCTCAGCCAGCGCATCTACTGCCATGAGTAAACGATCGATGCCGAATAATTCGTCCGCTGCGTTACGGGCTTCATGAAAGCCATCGGTGGCGACGATCAACAGATCACCCGGCTCCATCGGCAGATAACCATCTTGCACATGAGTGGCGGTCGCAACCCCAATGGGCGGGTTATCGGCCAAGAGCAGTGTGGCGGCGCCGTGGCGCGGACGGTAGATGACAGGCGCATGGCCGGCATTCGCATAGGTTATGGTACGCTGTTCGGCAGTATATTGGCCGACGAAGACGGTGGCAAAGACGCCAATGCGGGTGAAATCATGGAAGAGGTCTTCGTTCGATTGCCGCATGACTAGGGCGGGCGTTGGCGCTCGCATAAAGCGCGCTTTGCTGTGTAGTGCGGTCCGCGTCATGGCCATCAACAAAGCGGCTGAAACGCCTTTGCCGCTCACATCGCCAATCGTAAAGATGAACGGATGGTTGGGCAGATTGATCACATCAAAGAAATCGCCACCGACTTGCAGGGCTGGGCGTGAAGCGGCATAGAACTCTAACCCTGCTATCTCTGGCAATGCGCGGGGGAGCAGCGCGGTCTGCACCCGCCGGGCAAGATCCATCTCGCTGCGGAGCCGGGCCTGTTCGAGCATCTCGTGATAGAGCAAGATGCGTTCGATCTGGGCGCTCGCTTGATCGGCAATCGCGCGTCCCAGTTTTAATTCCGGTGTGCCGATGGCGTCAGCGCGATCGATAATGCCAAGGCAGGCCATGACCGCTCCGCGCACCCAGATCGGCAGCAGCAAGAGGTTGCGGATGCCGGGGAGGTCGGGAGGGCTGCCATCATCTTCACTGATCAGCAATGGCCGATCCTCGCGTTGCACGCGCCGGTAGAGCTGCCAGATGAGGTCAGGGTTGATAGCGCTCTCGTTTGATTGGACGACGATCGCATCATTACCCTGCGCAGACGCATAGGTTGCAAAACCGGCCCGTCCCCTCAACATCCGCTGCGCTTCGGCAACGACTGCTGCCAAGCTTTCGCGGATGGTCACCAGATTGCGCATCGCTTGGGTGAGGCGATAGAGCGCCAACTGCTGATCTTGGCTGGCGACCAGATCAGCGGCCATGCACTGCAATTCGTGTTCGAGTTGCAAGATCTCCCCGATCAGGCTCGCCTCAGCTTGCAAGCGCCGGTGAGCCGTCTCGCCCCGTAACCCGCTGAGGTGTAATTCACCAACAATGTCGTCATAGCGGGTGATCGGAGCGGTCAGATCGGGCGGCAGTATCCGCTGTCCGTCCGGCCATGATGCCAAGAGGCGACCACGTTCGTAGACGCTGAACGCCTGCGCGCCTTGCGCGAGCCACGCCTCGGCAAGGGCCTGTATGCGGTTGTATTGCGAGCTGAGGAATGAAACCAGCATCATAGGCGCGTTTACGCATTGAGTACCGCTAGCGCATGGTCAGTGTCGACAAAAATGTTGAACGCTTTGTCGAGCCGGGTTAATTCAAAAATCATCATGATTGGCCGGCGGAGTCCGCAGAGGGCAAATTCACCTTGCCCCTGTTGGCACCGCTTGAGGGCTGCCACCAGCGTCGCTAATCCGGTGGAATCGACAAAGGTGGTGTCGGTGAGATCTACCAGCACACGGGCGCCGGGAGCGGCAGTCGCTTGTTCGAGCCAGTCTTGCACCGGTGGCGCGGTGTAGGCGTCGAAGCGTCCTGCGATTGCGATAATGGCTACGGTGCCGGCATGACGTAGCTTGATGTCCATGATCATCTTCCTTTAGAGGCTTCAAGCCCATTGTGATCGACGCCGGGACAGCTTGTAATGGCGAGAGGCGGCGTCATATCATTGGGCAGCGAGTGGTTTGTGCCCAGCGAGTCGCGCATGCTTTAGCGCAGGCGATTCATCTTTTGGAATCATCCCTCGCCTTGTTGCTGTAGTATACATCGATGCTGGCAGTGTTCTGCTGCCGGCTGTGCGATCGCGTGCTGTTACGATTGCTCCTTCTGCTTGACTGGCGCCGGCTCAACGCTGGCTTCGGCTAATGCTTCGTACAAGATATCGGTCATGCGCGTCGTATAATGATCAAGACTCAGTCTTTGTTCAACGAGTTGCCGCCCCATCCGTCCCATCTGCGCCGCTGTGCCCGGTTCAGCCAGCAGTTGTTCAATCGCGGCGCGCAATGCTGCTGGATCGCGCGGCGGTACGGAGATTCCGCTCACCCCATCGACAACAAGGTCGCTTTGACCGGGGATGCGCGTACAGATAACCGCGCGCTCCATCGCCATCGCTTCGAGGATGGCGCAACTGCCAACCTGCGCATCCACCGGTTCGAGCAGCATGACCACAAACCGGCTATCGCTATAGAGTTGACGTAATTCGAGAGGGGTGAATGCTTGGATGCGAACGTTGGGCGGGAACGGATGCGCTCCGTTGCTGTTGCCGTGGGTGATCCACAGGCCGGCAGCGGCTACGACGACATCGATGTGCAGCCCTGCGACTGCCTGCAGAAGGGTTTGGTAGTCGGTCTGTTTGAAGCCAACCACCACGATCTGTAGCCGCACTGTGGGGCGCGGTGGCGCGTGGCGCGGGTGGAAGAATTGTTCGTCAACCGTCACCGGTAGGTATGGCGCCCGCTGCGGCGGTATGTACCAGCGCTCGCTGATGAAGCGTTGCTGCCACGGTGAGTCGACGATAAACCGGTCAATGTGGCTCTGAACGCCAAACCGATCGAACAACGCCTGCTGCTTCGGATGAGATAATTGATGAGCTAGCATAAGGTGGCGCGGGCGACGGTTAGGGCTAAACAGCTTGAGCAGGGTCGCGAGCGCCAGACCAACCTGTTCGTTGCTGGTCACAATAGCTTGATACTGATGGCGGCGCATAAAACAGGCCCACGCCAGCATGAGGTGTGGCCTGCCCAACCGCGCGCAGAGACGGCCAACGATGCTATTATCGGCGCGCGCAATCCGGTAGTCGATGAGATCGGCCTCACAGGAGCGGGCTAGCTCAAGGTAGCCGGCGCGTGGGCGACGTCCGGCTGAGATCTGTTGTGCAAGGTCAGCAGGGATGATTCCGGCGACAGCGAGCAAGACCTGTTTCACGCCTGATCCTCTCGTGCATGTAGGCTAGTTTGACCGTCCTCTGTGGGCCATTCGACCAGTGTCATATTGGCGCTGCGAATGATCGTTACGATGCCGCTGAGCAGGTGATCCTCATGCTTCACGGCTGTAAACATGCCAGCTTGCTGCGTTGAGTATAACGGGCCGGTATAACCTTCACGTTAATGGCGTGACGGTTCGGCTTGCAATGTTGTCATACCCGTTGCCAGCACAATGATCATGACACCGCGGCGTCTGTGGTATATCTACTGGTGGCATCGTTGCATATTGCTTGTAGGTAAGGAACCGGCATGCGTTTACCTTTGTTGTTCGCATTCCTGCTCACCAGTCTGATCGCGGCTTGTGCCGCACCGCCGCCGCCAACGCCGGCGCCGGTAACGCCTAGCCCGACGGCAGTCGTGCTGAATGAAGTGATGTTTACCGAACTCGGCGTACGATTGCGCCTGCCAGATGGATGGCAGAGCCGGGTAGAAGGGAGTGCGTTGCGCATTGCGCCTGATGCGGCGACCCTTACGACCAGTGTGATCAACGCGCCGGTGATTGCGCTCGATACGACGCCATTGGCGGCGCTGACCGCCCAATACGGCCCGGCGGCGGCTAACCCAGAGACGGTGTTTGAGCTAGCGAGCAGCGCGATCCAGTCGGCTGGCTACACGATTGCGCCTACCCAAGCAGTGCAGATCGGTGCGGCCCAAGGGTTGGTTGCCGATCTCAGCGGCCCGGCCAGCGCCGGCCGGTTATGGGTGTTGGTCGATGAGATGCGGGTGGTGCGCGTGTTGGCTCAAGCGGCAGCCGCCGACTGGGAAGCTGAACAATCGATCATTGAACAGATTGTGGCGTCGCTGGAGGTGTTGCCGTTGCCTACCCCAACCCCGACGCCGGTTGATGTGGCTACCCAGCCGCAGATTGTGCGTTCAGGGCCGCCGGGGTTTGTGCTGCGGCTGGGTGGTCGCAGCGGCCCGGCCAATAGCCGGTTCGTCGCCACACGCGGGTTGGCGGCAGCGCCCGATGGCACGCTCTACCTCGCCGAAAGCGGGCGCGGGATTTGGGTTTTTGCCCCTGATGGCACCTTGCGCACTACCTTCGGCGCCAATGAATTGCTCGATGCTTACGATGTTGCGCTTGGCCCAAACGGCGATCTCTACGTTGCCGATTATGGACGCAACGCGATTGTTCGCTTCAGCGCCGATGGCGCGTTCCTTGGCCGGTGGGGCGGCCACGGCAATGCGCCCGACCAGTTTGGCCTGTCGGCGCCGCAACGGATCGCTGTCGGTGCTGACGGCAGCGTGTACGCGCTTGACACCCGTCCCGGCCCCGATGGTCTGGCTGCCAGTAGTATTGTCCGCTTCAGCGCTGAAGGCCGGTTGATAGAACGGATTGCCTTGCCACCCGATCTGGCGCCGGCGGATGTAGTAGTGGATCGCAGCGGCGCGATCTATCTGGCCGAGAGTTTTGCCGGCGCGATCGTTAAATTGGCTCCTAATGGCAGCGTGCTGGCCCGTTGGGGTGATCCGGCTGATCCAACCCAATTGGCCGGGCCGGTGCTCGATATCGACCGCGCCGGCTATCTCTATCTCGCCACCTATGCCGGCACGATCCTGCGCCTTGCCCCTGACGGCACGATTGTGGCCCGCGGCGGCGCGCCGGCTGCTCCCGGCAGTATCCCCAACCCCGGCGAGTTGAGTTTGCCCAACGGGATTGTGGCCGCTCCCGGCGGCGTGGTCTGGGTGAGTGACAATAGCGGCGAATACAGTGCGGTGACAGCGTTCCGCTTGCAAACCGACGCCGATGCACTGGCGACAGCGATCGCGCTCACGCCGGTCGCGGAAGCGCCACCGAGCGAGACGGTGCAGCAGTGGGTGGCGTCAGCTACGGCCAGCAGCTTCTACGCGCCCGATTACGACCCGAGCGGCGTGGTCGGTCCGCCCGATGTGCCGGCGTGCCAAGACAACCCTAATGCGTGGGCGCCAGCGACTCCCGGTAGTCGCGAGACACTGAATGTCTCCTTTGCCGATCCGGTCTTTGCCACCGGCCTGATCATTTACCAGAACCACCAACCCGGCTACATCACGCTGGTCGAACTGATTGACGAACAGGGTACAGCCAAGGTGGTTTACCGCGCCGAACCGGCCCCGGCGCCTGAGTGCCCGTTTGCGCTCACGATCACGGTTGAGCAGACCCTTACCCGGATCGTTGGCGCGCGGATCACGCTTGATCAGCGCGATGGCAGTTGGAGCGAGATCGATGCCGTAGCGTTAAGCGGCGTACCGTGACGGCGCAGGGACATTGCAACGCAATGTCCCTGCGCCGCAATGTCTTTGCGTTGTCTGGTGCAATGTCCTACGACCGCCGCACCGGCACGCCGTGTTCGGCCAAATATTGCTTGACATCGGCGACCGAATAGTCGCCAAAGTGGAAGATCGAGGCCGCCAGTACCGCGTCAGCGCCGCCTTCAACAATCCCGCGGTACATATCGTGCGGCGAGCCAACCCCGCCCGATGCAATCACCGGCACCGGCGAGATAGCGGTGATCGCTTGCAGCAGTTCGAGATCGTAGCCGGTGCGCGCGCCGTCGGCATCCATACTGTTGATGCAGATTTCACCCGCACCGAGATCGATCCCGCGCTTGATCCACTCGATCGCGTCGAGGCCGGTCGGGCGCGGGTTAGCGCCAGTGTGAGTAAAGACCTCCCACCGCGGCGGCTCGCCGGGTGCGTTCACCCGCTTGGCATCGACCGACAGTACAATGCACTGGCTGCCGAACCGCCGCGCGCCTTCGGCAATCAGGTTCGGATTGTAGACTGCCGCCGTATTCAGGCTCACCTTGTCGGCACCGGCCCGCAGCATCCGGTACATGTCCTCAACGCTGCGCAAGCCGCCGCCAACCGTCAGCGGGATAAACACCTCGGCGGCGGTGCGCTCGACCACGTCCACCATAATCGCCCGCTCGTCGCTCGAGGCAGTAATATCGTAGAAGACCAGTTCATCGGCGCCGGCGGCATTGTAAGCCGCTGCCAAGGCCACCGGATCACCGGCGTCGCGGTGGTTGAGGAATTTGACCCCCTTCACCACCCGCCCGGCCTTCACATCAAGACAAGGAATAATGCGTCGCGTTAACATACCATTGCCTTCGTATGTGTGCGCCCATTTATGCTCGCATCGCCGGCGGCGCGTCAAAACATCACCTAGTTACTGGCCGGCTGCGCTCCCGCCACCGCTCTGCTAGCCTCACCAACAAACCCTTCGCGCCCTCTGCGTCTTCTGCGCCTTTGCGTTGAAACGCTCTGCGTCTTTGCTCCCTCTGCGCCTGATCACTTAGGCCGCACCTGCCCGCGCCGGCCCCGCTCCTCCGCTGGTGGTGCCACTTCAGCCGCCGCCGCTTCTTTTTGGGCCTGTGCTTCATCAATCAGAAACTGGGTGGCCCGCGTACTCCACAATGCCAACAGCGCAACGGTAAAGAGCAAGAAAGGCGCCATCAGCACCACACTGCTCAGAATCAAGATGAACCCCATCAGCAGCATGGTTACAAGCGTATAGACGGGCCGGCTAACAATCATCACCAGCGCATTGCGCGCAATTTGCTTCAGCGAAGGCCGTTCCATCAACACCATCAGCGGAAAAGCGTAGATAATCAGTGCCGACCAGAGCATAAAGAGGTAGAGGAAAAAGCCGATCAGCACCCCGCCCAAGATACCGGGAACGCCGGCATAGAAGGCCAGATTCCACAAAATCAACACCAACCCGGCCATCCACACCCCATACAGCCGCCATGCCGGCACAGCATAAGCCCGCATCCCGGCGAAAAAGTCGCTGAGCTTGCTGGCCCGCCCCTCCATAATCCGCTTGCTCAGCACATACAAACCGGCAAAAGCAGGCGCCGCCGGCCCGACTCCTACCAGTGCTGCCGCTGCTGCCGGCAGCGCCGCATTGCTCACCATAGCGACGTAGGCAATACTAAACAGCGGCACGCTCATTGCTGCCCACAGAATGTTAGCCAGTGTGAGCAACAGAAATTCGTCGAACAGATCGCGTAATGCGTCCCACAACACGCGGAAGGGCGCGGTTACAGCGGATGGATTGAAGGAACGAGGTTGGTTCATCACGTTGGTATTATACGCGACAACAGATCGCGTTTCTAAGGTGTAGCTCGCCTACGGCGCATCTTCGGCCCACAACACGATCACGCGCCGATCATCCAGCGCAAACAGACCATGGTCAAAGGGCGCGTCGCTCAGCGAGCGCCAGCCAATCACTTCATTGCCGTGCATGTCGTAGATTGCGAATTCGCCGCTCACTGCACCGTTGGTAAAGTAACGCGCCTGCGGCCCCACCAGCGCCAATACCCTGCCGGCCAGTTCGCTCGCCTGCGCTGCTGGTACAATCTCGTCAGGGTAGGCGAGATCGTGGGCAATAATGTGCGTAGCAATCTTCACCGCAATCCGCTGCGGCACCTCGATCCAGTGCGGCCCCAGCGGTTGAAAGTCGAGTTCGCGCGCCGCAGCATCTAATGCCTCGTAAGGTGTTTGCGGCGCGCGCGTGAGCCGAAACGCCGCACCGGTGAGCGGGTAGCTCTGCGCGCGCGCGGTCTCAATCGCCACCCACAAGCCTTCAATTGCCGGATCAGTTTCAAGTATCAGGAAAGGTTCGGCCATAACGCCTCGTTGGTGTGTGAGTATGATGGCTCTATCATAACAAATGTAGCCGGAAGCGTCGCACAATGCAACGAGGCGAACAGACCCTCACCCCCAGCTCCTCTCCCGCATTGCCGGAAAGGGGCACTGCTGCGTTTCACTCCCGCCATGCCTTGCCCGCCACTCCAGCTGCTCCCCCTCTCCCGCCGTCAGGAGGGAGCGGAGGCCGGGGGGTGAGGGGCAGCCCGCGCAGCGGGCTTCGTAACCCACGCCCGGCCCTGAAGGGCCGGGTACCTCGTCGCTGCTCAGGCCAGTGCGCCATCTCCCCAGCCCGCGGCTTCGCCAAAATAGCAGCGCTGGCGCAGTCACACTATCGCATCGTCACTGTTCATGCAGCATTTCACCCAAGCAGTGGTATGATGAACCGCAGAGTGGTGAGATCGCGCCGTCGATTAGCGACGGCGCACAGACAGGAGATGTTGCCTCATGAATGAACCCGTGACAACCACCATCGACCAGTTGTGCGCCAACGCCATCCGCGCGCTGGCCATCGATGCCGTCCAACAAGCCAACAGCGGCCACCCCGGTATGCCGCTTGGCATGGCCGATACCGCCTACGTGCTCTGGACCCGCTTTCTCAAGCATAATCCCGCTGACCCCAACTGGCCGAACCGTGACCGGTTTGTGCTGTCGGCTGGCCACGGCTCGATGTTGCTCTACGCTTTGCTCCATCTCACCGGTTATGATCTGTCGTTGGATGAACTGAAGCAGTTCCGGCAGTGGGGCAGTCGCACTCCCGGCCATCCTGAATACCACGAGACGCCGGGGGTTGAGATGACCACTGGCCCGCTTGGGCAGGGCATTGCCACGGCGGTCGGGATGGCGATTGCCGAGCGTTGGTTGGCAACGAAGTTCAATCGGATTGGGTTTCCGGTTGTTGATCACTATACCTACGTTATTGCCAGCGATGGCGATCTGATGGAAGGCATCTCGCACGAAGCGGCTAGTTTAGCCGGCCATCTGCATTTGGGCAAGTTGATCGTGCTCTACGATAGCAACGATATTTCGCTGGTTGGGCCGACCAAATTGGCGTGGAGCGAGCATGTGGCCGAACGGTTTGCTGCTTACGGGTGGCAAGTGTTGTATGCCGACGGCCACAATATGTCGTCGGTGGCCTTAGCCTTGGCCGAAGCGATCGCTGACGGCGAGCGGCCCTCGCTGATCATCACTCGCACCGTGATCGGGTACGCCAGCCCGCGCGCCGGCAGCCACAAAGCCCATGGCGAGCCGCTCGGCGTCGAGGGGGTGCGCTTGACCAAAGAAGCGCTCGGTTGGCCGCAAGAGCCGGCTTTCTACGTGCCTGATGAGGTCTACGACCATATGCAATTGGCAGTTGAAGTCGGCGAGGTGCGCCAGCGCGAATGGGAAGCGATGCTGCGCCGTTATCGTGCTTCGTACCCTGAACTGGCCGCCGAATGGGATCTCTTGCAAGCGGGTGGCTTGCCCGACGGCTGGGAAGCGGCGTTGCCGGTCTTTGCTCCCGATCCGAAGGCCAAGGGCACGCGCACTGCTTCCGGCGCGGTGTTGCAGGCGTTGGCCCCGATCATGCCCGGTTTGCTCGGTGGTTCGGCTGACCTGCACACCTCGGATTTCACCTATCTGGAAGGGCTGGGCTCGATCAGCGGCGACAATTTCAACGCGCGCAACCTGCATTTTGGCGTCCGCGAGCACGCGATGGGTGCGATCCTCAACGGTATGGCGCTGCACGGCGGTATCATCCCCTATGGCGGTACCTTCCTCGTGTTCAGCGACTATATGCGCCCGTCCATCCGGCTGGCGGCGTTGATGGGGTTGCGCGTCATTTACGTCTTTACCCACGATAGCATTGGCGTCGGTGAAGATGGCCCCACCCACCAGCCGGTCGAGCATCTGGTATCGTTGCGCGCTATTCCCAACCTGCTGGTGGTGCGTCCGGGAGATGCCAACGAAGTGGCGATGGCATGGCGATTGGCCCTCCAGCGCACCACTGGCCCCACCGCGCTGATCCTCTCGCGCCAGAACGTGCCGACTCTCGACCGCACCCAGCTCGGCGCTGCCGACGGCGTCTTGCGCGGCGGGTATGTGTTGCGCGCCGCCAATCCGGCCCAAGCACTCATCATTGCTACCGGATCGGAAGTGTCGATTGCGTTGGCTGCGGCGGAGCAATTGGCGAATGAGGGCATTGCCGTGCAGGTGGTCAGCATGCCTTGCCGCGAGCTGTTCGATCAGCAAGAGCAAGCCTACCGCGATCGCGTGTTGCCGCCGCCGGTCAAAGCGCGGGTTGCCATCGAGGCCGGGCGATCACTGGGTTGGGAACGCTATGTTGGCTGCGACGGCGCGATCATTGGCGTCGATCGCTTTGGCGCTTCCGCGCCGTTCCAGCGCCTCTACACCGAGTTCGGCCTGACCGCCGAGCGCGTAGCGGCGGCGGTGAAAGCGCAAGTGACGCGGCACGGCTAGTCGTGCCAGATACCCGTCTGCAGCGGGTGCGGTTGTCGCCGCACCCGCTCATTGTTCTTCCCCTACACCGGCGATCCTTACGAAACGCACCGGTTGTTATATGGTCGTCTCAATCAACCCATGCTCGGCCAAGAACCGGCCTACTCGAGCGCGAAAGGCGTCAGGATTACGCCACGCAATCAAATGGCCGGCCTCCGGCTCATAGACGATCCGCGCGCCGCGAATGCCAACCGCAACCGCGCGCGCTTGCTCGTCAGGCACAAACGGATCCTTCCCGCCGTGAAAGATGATGGTAGGAACCTTAATCTGATCAAGGCATGGCGTGACTAACGCCTCTTGCGCCGCCAATTGCTCGATCACCGCCTCTACGCCGGCATTCAGAATCGGCCACCAGTCAGCGCCATGCTGGCCGGCCATATAGCGGTGCCAGCTCGGTGACATACTCGCGGTAGCATGCCGGTGCGCCTGATAGGTTTCTGCCGTCACCCGGGCAAAGACGCCATCAAGGATTAATGCAGCGATTACATCGGGCCGGATACATACCGCGTTCAGCGCACTGATCCCGCCAGCGCTCATTCCAAACACGGGTACTGGTGTATGGAACAGAACGGCCAACGCATCGGCTACGGCTTCTCCTTGCATGTGAAAGTAGCGGGCTGTGAAGAGGTCAGGCGGGCGCGCCGATCCGCCATGGCCAAGCAGGTCAAACGAATAGACGGTGAATTGATCCGCGAAGCGCTGCGCTAAACGTACTTGCGTTATCGCGCTGTAGGTATTGCCATGAATGAGCACAAACGGCGCGCCGTGACCGACCGTTAAATAATGCAGTTCACCGTGACGAGTTGTAATCGTTGGCACGTTCGTTGCTCCATTGCCGTAAGTTTACGCATCGTAATTGAGTCGTTGAGAAAAACATCCCTACCAAAATGACAAAAAGTTAATTTTTAGTAGTACCACAGTCCTATGCAAAAAATGGACCGAAAGGTATTGGCAATCTAGCCAAGATTTCCTATAATTTGGTAAGAATTTCCGTTTATGCACATTTCAGCCACACCTCCAGATCACATTTCTTAGGGGCACACAAAGGGAGATACTACCATGCAACGTCGTATTACCGCAATGGTACTGCTCGTATGGGCAGTTGTGCTTGTGTTTGCTGTACTTGCCAGCCAGCCTGCCAATGCGGTTGTGTTACCGCCAGTTGGTTCCCCTTTCTATATCCAGACCTCAAGCCCAACGCGCGCCTTGAGCGTTGGTGACTGGTATACCCATCCAACCGGTGGCAATGGGTTCCATTACTTTACATTGCATGTTCCATGTAACTGGAATCCTAACAATCCCGTGCATGTTGATCTGTTCCATCCCGATCTCAACATCACTGCCGGCGGTGGTGTGGTCGATGAGATTTCCGGCACGATCGGCATTACCTACACCACAACCTTTGAACTCTACACGCTGGGCACGGCGCTCAATCCGCCGTTGCAGCCGGCGCCGGGTGCGCCCGGTTCGTTGATCCAGCAAACCTATGCCCCCAATACCATTGGGTCGCAGTGGACCCGCTTGTACACTATTCCCGCTCCGGTAATCTGCGGCGCGTATATCTTGCGTGTCCAAACCGGTGGGGTCGCCGATAATAGCTGGCGGCTCCGGTTTGGCATCGATAATGATAACAATCCCACGACACTGCCGCCCTCCAACTACGATAATCCCGATGGCATCGAAGGCACTGGCGACGAATTGCTGATCGGGTTGGCGAGCACCTCGTATCAGCATAGCGCAACCGGCGTCCAGTGTTTGACCTTGCGCCAGTATATCGCACCCGGTCAAGCAAGCGCTACCTTCCACAACTTTGACATGGATAATAATGTCCGGGTGCGGTATTATGCTCCCAGCGATGCGTATGATCCGACTGCGCAGATTGGCGGTGTGGCTGGTACGGTGTCTGGTTTCACCCGCTGGAATAATAGTACGACGGCGACCACGCGGGTCGGTGATACTGTGCTGAACCCCGAAGCGGGTTGGTGGCGAATTGTGAGTTGCGTCGATCCCAATAACCAATTCATTCAAGAAGGCCAAACCAATGTGTTGTCCTTCATCGAGCCGCTCCCTGAGCCTGATATGACCATCGCGAAGGACGACGGCGTCTCGGTTGCTGCTCCCGGCCAAACCTTGACTTACCAGATCCAGTTTACCAATCGGTCGAATCTGACCCGGGTGCCGCCTGAGGCTCGCCCCGGCGCGGCCTTCAACGTGGTGATTACCGATGCTATTCCGGCCCAGACCACATTCGTTGGCTGTAGCATGAATGGCCTGAATGGCGCCTGCAGCGAAAGCGGCGGGGTAGTGACGTTTACCCTGACCAATCCGGTCGCTGCTGGCGCTAGCGGCACCGTGCTCGTGACGGTGCAGGTCAATTCCGGCGCCACCGGTTCGATCACGAATACCGCTACGTTGAACTATCGCGATCAATTGGGCAACCAGTATCCGCCCGTGTCGGCTTCTGATACGAATACGATACCGCCCCAACCCTTGATGGCACTGAACAAGAGTGACGGCTCTACGGTGACGGCGCCGGGGCAGACGCTGACCTATACGCTCGCGTTTACCAATACCGGCGTGGGCGAGGCGCGGAATGTGACCTTGACCGATACCCTGCTGGCCGGGGTGAGCTACCAGAGCTGCTCGCTCGGCAGCCTCGCGGGGAGCTGTAGCGAAAGTGGCGGGACGGTG
>NZ_DAOTWH010000132.1:0-37921 GCF_034435895.1 Chloroflexus sp. | reverse complement strand
CGTCTATGGCAATAACCACCCCATCGCGGGCAATGCTGATCGTCTGGGCCACACACGCTACCGGATCAATGATCAGCGCATCGGGGTGCCGCCGGTCGCGTAGCCGGCCATCAGCTTCGTAGGCCCGATCGGCGAAGGCTTCGGCCAGCACTGGCAGCCCCGCTTCAATGCCGGCGGCGATCAGCGCCGATCCGGCCAAGCCGACCAGCGCCACCTCGCGGCTAAACGCAGCGACGGCGTGAGCAATGGCCGCGGCGACGGCATGGTCGCGCGCAGCAACATTGTAGAGCGCACCGTGGGGTTTGACGTGACGCAGTTCTACCTGTTCGGCGCAGGCAATCGCGGCCAGCGCGCCAATCTGGGCCAGCACCCAATCCTCGATTTCGTCCGGCGATAGCGGCAACACGCGCCGGCCAAACCCGTGCAGGTCGGGGTAGCTCGGGTGCGCGCCCACCGCTACCCCTAGCTCGCGGCAGCGCCGCACCGTGCGCCGCATCACCAGCGGGTCGCCGGCATGCCCGCCGCAGGCGACGTTGGCCGAGCTAACAAAAGGGAGCACTCCCTCGTCATCACCGACCTGAAACGCGCCGTAACTCTCGCCGCAATCGCAATTCAGATCAATTGCAATCATGGTTTTGATCCCGTTAGCCATACTATCATGCCGGCGATTTGGCCACCGCTGGCGGACGGGCCATCCCGTGCCGGGCCACCGCCAACATCGCCACCATCAACGTTGCGTCAATCACGACCAGCAGCGCCCCGACCGGCGGGCCAAACCATCCGATCAACAACCCAAATAGCGCCGGCAGGAACAAACCGCCGCCGGTGCCGATTGTTAACGCGACACTCAATGCCGCGCCGCTTCGCCCGGCAGCGTGGGTAATCATCAGCATCGTGGTCGGGAAGATCGGGCCGCAGGCCAGCCCCATGATCGCTACTGCCGTCAGCGCCAACGTTGTCTGTGCCGTACCCAGCACCAAGAGCGCGCCACCGATCCCCAACCCGATCACGCACAACAAGAGCATGCGCAGTGGCCCAAGCCGGTCGCCCCAGAACGCTGCCGCAAAGCGCCCTCCGGTCAACATCCCCCAAAAGAGGCTGGTGCTCAACGCTGCCAACGACGACTCTAAGCCGGCGCCGCGCTCAAGGATCAACGCAATCCACCCGCCGATCCCGATTTCGGTACCGATATAAGTAAACATCAGCAACCCAAACATCACCGCCGCCAGCCAGCGCGGTGCGCCGGCCATCTGCGCTGCCGGCGCTTGGGTTGGTTCTTGCAGCCGGATGGCCGGCCAGACCAACCCGATCATCAACAGCGCGCCCAGCCAGATCGCCGCTTGTGGCCGGTCGAACATAGCAATCATGAGCGCGACTAACATGGGGCCGCCGATCGAGCCGACGCTGAAAAAGAGATTGAGGGCATTGAGCGCGCCGGCGGCGCCGTGGTACAAGCGGGCAATCAACAGATTGCCGCCGGCCAGCATCCCGCCATAGCCAAACCCGGCCATGAAGGTGCCGGCCAACAGGCCAATCAGCAGCGGGCTCAACCCGGCCAGCAACATCCCGCTCCCCATGAGTGCGGCGCCGGTGGCAATCACCGGTCGCATCCCCCACCGCCCGATCGCCGCGCCGACGCCAATCGAGGCGAGCACGCCGCCCAGCGAAAAAGCGGTAAACACCGCGCCTAACTCGGTGATATCTTTGCCAACTTGGGCCGCCAGACCGGGCAAGCTCGGCCCGATCGCCGACAGAATCCAGCCCACGCCCAAATAGAGCATGCCGGCAATAATCAATGCCCACGTTCGTTTCACGATACCCGCACCAATCGCCGCGCCGACCAGATTGCCGCGTTCGCTGTCGTCAGCTCATCATAGAGCGCGGCAATGCGTCGGGCAATCGCCGGCCAACCATACTCAGCCGCGCGCTGCACTGCCGCCGCCCGTAGCCGCGCGGCCAGCGCTGCGTCGGTTAGAATGCGCTCGATCTGGGCTGCGAGCGCCGCATCGTCATCCGGCGGGACCAGCAACCCGCTGCGCCGATCTTCAATCGTCAACGCCAACCCGCCCACATTTGACGCCACTACTGCCGCCCCGCACGCCAATGCTTCCAGCGCCGCTAGGCCGAACGATTCGTAATGCGAGGGGGCGGCCACCACATCGGCGGCGGTGTAGTAGAGTGGCAACCGCTCTTGCGGTTGCGCGCCGGCAAATTGCACCTGCGCCGTAATGCCAAGCTCGCGTCGCAGCCTATCCAGCCGGCGCTGTTCGCTATTCCACCGCTCTGGCTGCGTTTCATCATCACCGCCGACCAGCACCACCTGCAACCGCTCGCACCAAGCGGGGTGTTGCCCGATCAGCCGCGCCGCGGCCCGGATCAGCGCATCCATCCCTTTCAGCGGCTCCATCCGGCCTACGCACACCAGCATCAACGCATCGGACGGCACGCCTAACGCCGCCCGCGCCGTAGCTCGATCACCCGGTTGAAACCGGCGCAGATCCACACCGCACGGGATAACCCTGATCCGGCTGGCATCAGCGCCATAATGCCACACCATCTGCGCCCGATCGAGCGGCGTGGCCGCAACCACCGCATCCGCCTCGCGCATCAGCCGACGCTCGATCGCGATCCGCCGGTTAGTTTCGACCTCTTCCTCCGAACGGGCCACGCTATTCTTCATCGCGCCTAAGGTGTGGAACATGTGAACCACCGGCGCGCGCCAGACCCGCCGCAAGCGCAGTGCCGCTTCGCCCGATAACCAATAGTGGCTGTGGATCAGATCGTAACTCACATCTTCACCGTCGGCAAAACAGCGCACCCGGCTGACAAATTCGGGCAAATAGTTCAAGAGCAGATTTTTATCGTACGGCGCCGCCGGCCCCGCATGCAGGCTGATCAAGCGCACCCCGCGCCCCAGCGGTATGACGGTTGGCGTCGCGCGCTCTTGGCTGCGGGTAAAGATATCGACTAAAACTCCGCGCTGGCCGATCTCACGGGCCAATTCGCGCACATAGACATTCATCCCGCCGGCCTCTTTGCCTCCCAGCCGGGCCAGCGGACTACTATGGACACTCAGCATCGCAATTCGCATGCGTTCCTCATTACGAACGAAAAGCGAGCGTGCTGGGAATTTCCCGCGCCGCCCGCCCCTCCGCGGAATGGCGGCAGGCCCGCCGCCTGCCTTCCCTGAGTGTTGTATCACAAATTATCTGATTGCACAAGTTTTGCCGGTGAGATGTTCAAGATAGGTGCCAAACCGGCTCGTGTTCCATTTATTCGTGTCCTATTGTCCTGAAGCGGACACCAGTTCCCGCTGCTTGCCGCCCAAACCGTGCCAATCCGTCGCAACCTGTGTTAACCCGTGTCTGCTTAATTACACCCACAACCGGTACTTCAACAGGGCAAAGATGGCGTAAAACCCTTGAATCGGCTTCATCTTCTTGCCCTCTTCGTAGGTGCGGCCCAGATAGCTCACCGGAACTTCATAGATCCGGTAGCCGCGGCGCAGTAGCTTGGCGGCAATTTCCGGCTCGATGCGAAAATCGTTGCTCTCAAGCCGTAAACCACGCAAAATGTCGGTGCGCACCACTTTATAGCAGGTCTCCATGTCAGAGATCCAGCAGTTAAAGAGAAAATTCGTCAAAAAGGTAAGGAACTTGTTGCCGATCGCATTCCAAAAGTACATTCCGGTATGGCGGCCAAGAAATCGGCTACCGAAGACGACATCAACGCGCCGGTTCGCGATCGGTTTCACTAGCTCATAATAGTCTTGCGGGTCATATTCCAGATCGGCATCTTGGATAATCGTGATCTCGCCGCGAGCATGGGCTAAGCCGCTGCGCACCGCCGCCCCTTTGCCTCGGTTTTGCGGATGGCGAATGATGGTGAGGTTAGGGCGGGTGCGTGCCAGCTCGGCGAGAATCGCCGGCGTTTCATCGGTGGAATGGTCATCCACAATGATGATCTCTTTGTCGAGATCGACGGCTTCAACCTGAGCCAGAATCGCCGGTAGGGTCGCAGCTTCGTTATAACAGGGAATAATCACCGAGAGGAGCGGTCGGTTCATGGGTGTAGATGCCACTATATGCTGTGCGGGCGCAATGGGATGCACCTTTTAGTTAGCGATGCTTTCCAGAGCAAGATCAATCTCCAGCCGGCTTTGGCTGCGGCGGTGTGCTGCGACGAGCACTAGCCATTGCCTCCATCGCTACAATCACCGCAGCGGCCAGCACCATCCCGGCTAATGCGGCGATAGCAGCTTGCGTGAGGGCTCGCTGGTCAATCATTGGAGTTGGGTTGGTTACGGTGCCTAAATAGCGAACCGATACTTGCGGCGCGGCATCAGCGATCCGCAACTCTTCAATTCGCCGTAACAAGACTTCAACCAGATTGAACGCAATATCGCGTCTATGGATCAATTCGCGTTGGCGAGCTAACAATTGCTCGTGGCGAGTTTGCGCCGCGATGAGTCGTTCGAGCAGCAGCCGGGTGGAGGCGGGATTGAGTTCCTCCAGCTCCACTGCGCTTAACCGTTCCGCTTCGCTGTGTACGGCGCGGGATTCAGTTTCGAGGACGGAAATTAACTGATCGAGATCGGCCACTGTCACAGTCGCGTTAGTAGCGAGCGAACTGTCAATTTGGAGAATTGGACGATCACTGCCCTGATCGCTCAAATTGCGAATGCGGAGCAACAAGGCGGCAATTGCGTCAGCCGTGGCAGGGCCATCGCTGGTTTGGCTGGCCAACCGTTCCCGCAGCAAGCGTGTATCGCGCAGAGTCTGTTCAAGGATATTGCTGCGTTGTAAATAAGCGTTAAAACGGGCCGCGCCCGCCGTGCGGGTACTGTTAACCATATCGGTTAACCGGCGCACCTCTTGATCGGCGACGGTGATCTTTCCCTGCGCAATAAACGCCTCTAACGCGGCTTGCGCCTCTTGGTAGCGTTGCTGCGCTTCAGCCAGTTGTTGCTCAACGAGGGGAAGTGATGCCGTATTGCGAGTGTATGTCTCAGCTACGAAGCGGGCATATTCTTGCGCCCATGCCGTTGCCAATCGCTGCGCTTCCTCTCTCGTTTCGGCTTGGGCTTTGATCCATATCAGATCGCCGTCAGATTCGATTGCGATCTGACTTATTAATTTGCCGGGTTGGTATGTGATCGCTAGTGCCTGCGCCACCGTTGCTTCCAGCGTCGCATCGCGCGCCAGCCCTAGCAACGCTTCGCGCTGGTTGAACGTCGTGGTAAACAGCAGTGAGTCGCGGCTGGTAAAACGAGAATCCAGCGTCACTTGCGCGCTGGCCGGCACAATCAACAGCGAGGAGGTGGACGTATAGGGCGGTGTGCGGATCAAAGCCAAGACACCTACAATCACCGCCAACCCCGCCGCCACGCCGATAATGACCCACCAGCGCCGCAGCAACGCCCGTAGGTACGGTTTCAGGTCAATCTCGTCTTCCATGCGCCTATCCATCAGGTGTTCCTGCCGTACCCGTCCGATTATAGCAGACAGGTGCTTGCTTTGTCAATTGAGATAGTAAAAGGATGCTAACGCTATCAGCGCTGCTACATCAAAGATAGCAAAGATGACCAGTAAGACGTAGGGCGTATATGGTCGCCACCGTTCCGGCCAGAGGTGTTGCCATCCCAAGACCACCAACCAGATCGTGGGAACCATCGCCCAATAGAGATAGCGGCCACGCGGGATGTGGGGCCTGCCTTCGTTTGGTAGCGGGTGCAGCCGGCCAAACAGGACGAACCAAGCTACTGCTACCGCCAGCAGGCAGAGCCAGAGCCACCGCTGTTGCCACAATGGCAGGGCGGCGAACGATGTGAACGCGCCGCGGAACAAGCCGATCATAGCGGCCAGACTCAACCCGGCAAAGAGCCAATCACCCACTGGCGGCCAGACCGGGATATGCCCCCACGCCAGCCGTACCCAAAAGTGGCTATGCGCTACTTCGAGCGTGCGCTGGTACCACGGCCATGCCCGTCCCCAGTCAGTCCATGATATCAGCCACGGCGCCAGCGGTATCCGCAGATAATCACGCTCGATCGCTGCTAGCCATGGCCGCGTTTGCAAACCTTCGGCAGTCATGGTAAAACTGCTCACTGCCACGATGCCGGCGCCGGCGCTTGCCGCCAGCACATACACCCACCAGCGCAGCGGGCGCCGGTAGGCGACCCAGAGCAATGCCAACCCTAATGGTGCAACGATCGGCAACCCCGTGCGTTTGGTCAGAATGGCGACGGTTGCTCCTGACAGCGCCAGCGCCAAACCAGCCGGACGCCAGCCGTCACGGAGCAGGATCGCCATGCCCAAAAACGCCGCCGCTGCCGCGAAATTCATCAGGACGTCACTATTGAACGCACTCATCAGATCGACAAACGCCGGCGTTAACGCCGCCATCACCGCCAGCACGAGCGCCATCCGCGGTTTATCGGGTACGATCGTCTGTACAGTGCGCCAGATGGCCAATACCGTTAGTGTCATAAGCAAGGCGCTCACGATTCGACCGGCGTAGAGCTGTGTCTCAACCGGCAAATAGCGAAGTGGGCCGATGACGCTAGCCATCACTATGTAGTAGAGCGGCGGATGGTGGCGTTGGTCGGTGGAGATGGCCGGCGGGTGCGGGCTGAGTAAATCGGGTTGCACACCGGGCGGCCAGAACTGGTGGCGGTACATTGAATCGGCCACTTCGCGGGCAATCGCTACGTTATCCGGCGCGCTGATCCCGCCGCGAACAATACAGGCTGCGTACAAGAAATGCCCCGGCTCGTCGTAGTGTTGCCATGGCGGAGCTAGAAAGACATAGATCAGGGAATGCAGCAATACCAACGGCGCCAGCCAGCGGATGATCCGCCATTCAGCAACATAGTGGGCGACCAGATGCCGCCACTGCAGGGCGATGGCTGAAAATACCGGTTTCATTGCCTCAGTACGCGCCACGTCCTTGCCAGACCACGATCAGCGTTTTGGCCAGAATGCGCAAATCCAGCCAGAACGAGTAATTCTGAATATAGTAGAGATCATATTCGGTGTGCAGATGCAAGGGCTTATCGCTCCGCCCGTTCACCTGCCACCAGCCGGTCATACCGGGAGGCACCCGGAAACGCTGCCACTGCCACGGCTCGTATTCAGCCACGATATACGGCATCTCTGGGCGCGGCCCGACCAGACTCATCTCGCCGCGCAGGACGTTAAACAATTGCGGTAACTCATCGAGTGACGTGCGGCGCAGCTTCCGGCCCACGCGCGTTACACGCGGATCGTCTTTCTGCTTATGAATCAATTTGTTGGTCGTTTCATCACGCTTGGCGACCTCGTGCCAGCGCCGGTCGGCATCGATGTACATACTGCGAAATTTAAACATCTGAAAGCGACGGCCATGCTCGCCGATCCGCTCTTGCTTGAAAATCACCGGGCCGGGTGATTCGAGCTTGATCAAGAGCGCGATCAAGAGCATTATCGGCGAGAGCAGCACAATCAGCGTTAGACTGACCGTGATATCAAACAGTCGTTTGACCACACGCTGCGTTGGGGTCAACGCCGACTCGCGCAACGAGACGAGCGGTATTCCACCTACGCTATCAACCGGTGTACGGGCGAAGGCCAAATCGAGCGCTGTGGGTACCATATGCAGCATCACCGGTTCGCCGAGCGGTTGCAGTGACGATTCAACGACGTGGTCGTGCTGGGCCGGCGGTAATGCAAAAATTACCTCATCGATGTGATACTGTCGCACCGGCGCCAGCAGTTCGGATAGATGACCGAGCCGCAGCACGGATACCGGCGCGTCGCGTTCACTTGATGCATACTCAACAATTGCCACTCCCGTCCGTGGCCAGCGGCCAAACTCATCGGCCAGCCGGGCAGCCACATTTGCATCGCCGGCTACCAACACTCGCCGCATACCGCCGCGGGTTTGCCGCCAGCGGGTAAAGGTGCGGAAGCTAAGATGAATGATGCCCAAAACGACCAGATTAATCGCGACAAAGCGGAGGAAATGATCGCGATCGATCACATTGCCATTGATCAAATAGAGCATGCCGGCAAACGAGGTTGCCGCTAGCAACACGGCGAGGAACAGGCGGGTAAAGGCTTCGAGCAGCGTGCGGGTGAAGATAGCGCGTTGCGGGGCAAGAATAATGAAGACCAACGTCCATATTACAGCTACGCCAGCATAGAGCAGCCACTGGCGCATGGTGGTCTTACTATCAGCCCCAACAACGAGGGCGAGGCAGAGCAGCGTCGCGATCAGATCCCATACAAGTATGCTTCCGATCAATCGCGTGCGTAGGCGTTCCAGCATGCCGGCTCCTTGCGAGAAGGCGCTTGCCGGCATCGTGGCCGCGCCTTCACTCCATCCTAACCGGTGTAACACCCTACCGCGGGGTATGCCGAGGGATAGTATAGCACGGAGAAGGGGCATAGGGCAAGTAGAATACTAGAACAAGTGTTATCTAAGCGCAAACAAAGAGTACTATTATCTGCTAGTGCCTCTGCCACGTTGGGCCATCTGCCACAGATCGCGCGCCATTAGGGGGACTAGCGCCCACGGTTCCAGCAGATAGCGCCGCGCTAACCGGCGCGGCTCGCTGTAGAGCCGATAGAGCCATTCGAGACCGGTGCATCCCATCCAGCGCGGCGGGGTTGGGATTGCGCCGGCGACGTAATCGAAGCATGCACCGACTGCTATGATGGCATTCACGGTCAAGTGATCGAGGTTCTCGAGAATCCAGTGTTCTTGGCGTGGCATACCCATGCCTACCATCAAAATGTGGGGTTGAAAGTTGGTAATTTCGGCCAATACCGCAGAGTTGTCAGCCGGTTGGAAGTATCCGTCACGGGTGGCGATCTGCAAGGCGGGGTATTGTTGGCACAATCGTTCGGCGGCCCGTGCCGCCACCCCCGGTTTGCCGCCCAAATAAAAGACCCGCCAGCCTCCTGCCGTCGCTGCGGCCATCAACGGATGCACCCAATCAACGCAGGTGATGCGCTGGTCGCGGCGCAATGGATAGCCAAGCACCCGGCCCCAGTAGACCAGTGGCATGCCGTCAATGTAAATGATCTGAGCTCGTTCGTAAAACGCGCGCATTTTGGGGTCGCGCTGGTATAAGTAAACGCTGTGGAGATTGTGGTTAGCAATGATCCAACGCGCTTGCTGGGCGATGGCGGTGGCGATGCATTGGTTGAAATCTGGGATGGTCAGCGGATTGACAGTGACATTAAGTAAGCTTATTCGCCATTGATGCATCAGGATCATAAGACAGCATTAGGTTACACGATGTTCTTTTATTAATTGTAGCACGCCGCACTGCGTTGCATAAATACTATGATGGTTGATTACAAAGGTGCGGCCATTGGCGGCGAGGCGCTGCCGTTCGTGCCGATCACTGAGTAAATGGCAAACATGGTGGGCGAAGCCGTTTGCATCATCAGCTACGAGGAGGTGTTCCCCTTCGTTAATTTCAAGTCCTGCATAGCCGATTCGGGTTGAAACAACCGGTAGCCCCCGGTTCAGCGCCTCTAGGATCTTGAGCCGTACTCCGGAACCTGAGAAGAGAGGGACAATGAGTACCGCCGCCTGTTGATATAATGGTTCAATTGTTTCGACATATCCATGAATGCTGATACCGTCGGTGATATTCTTCAGTTTCTCGCCGCCACGGCCAACGATGTCGAGATGGGCTTGCGGAATGGTCTGTTTGATAACTGGCCAGCATGTGTTGATGAACCATTGGAGGCCGGCAAGATTGGGTGGATAATGCACAGAACCAACGTAGAGAATGTTAGGACCATTCGCTTCGGGTGTTAGCCGTTCATGTGCTGGCTCAATCAAGAGCGGAAAGTTAAGTATTTTGGCGGTTAGCTGTTGGTCTTGCTCGCTAAGCAGCCGGCCAATACGTGTTGTGATTGGGAGAAGATAGTCAACCGCACGCCAGATGCGAAGTTCGTACGCGGTACAATTGATTAAATCAAGCATAACTGCAATATTGGTAGGTCGCCATGGATGGTTTTTGGTGTAGAGATAGAGCATTTCAGCGGTGATATCATGGATGCGGTAGACAACTTTTACCCGACTCTTGATCTGTGCTGGTATGAAGTCCATCACATATGTTATTCCAAGCTGATCAAGATAGAGGATGTCAAAGGGTTGGCTTGCTAAAAGGTGTGTCACCGCATGGATCAATTCTTGGTTGTAGAGTTTGCTGACAATAAACGGTCGCCGCGTAACTAAGCTGCGCAAGAAGACGGCTACTTTGCTGGTGATCTGGCGGTTGCTGTATATCGGCTGTGGAATTGGTGGATGAATAGTCAGATTTGGTATAGCCGCTTGCAACGCTTGCATGTATTGGGGTGCGTTCTCGACTTCAGTGCGGTCTATCAGGGCAACTAGATCAATCTGCACATATTGCGCTAGATAACGCAGATCTTGAAACGTCGCGATTTGTTGGCCGCTCCCCAAAGGCCACGGAAACCGAGCTGTAACGCAAAGCACTCGTTTCATATGATCCTCTCACGAGTTCAGCGCGCAGTGATACGCTTGTGCAGTGAGGGCGACACAGCGTTCCCACGTGAATTGTTGGGCGTGGCGGATCCCGCTGTGTCGCAAGGTGTCTGCAAAGTCTGGTGCTGCTAGTACCTGTTCGATCGCGGTAGCGATGCTGGCGACATCATACGGGTTGATATAGACTGCGGCCGCACCTCCTACCTCTGGCAGCGAGGCGACATCAGAGGTAATGACTGGGCAACCGCATGCCATCGCCTCAATCACCGGCAAGCCGAAACCTTCATACAGCGATGGGTAGACGAATACATCAGCGCCTGCGTAGAGCGCCGCGAAAGCGGAATCATGATCATCATAATGACTGGTAAAGTGAACGAAATCGGTCAGTCCTAACGCGGCTGATGCGTGATAGATTGGCCCCGATAAAGGCCCTCCTTTCCCGACCACGATCAGGTGATGGGGCCAACCATGCTGGCGTATGATGGAAAACGCTTCGATCAGGCGCACAATATTTTTGCGAGGTTCGATGTTGCCGACAAACAAGATATACGGCCACTTGATGCCTAAACGCTCGCGTACACTGGTAATTGTGGTTTGGCTTTGAGGCTGAAAGACAGGATTGACGCCCAGCGGTGCGACGGCAATGCGTTCTGCTGGAATGCGGAGGTGTTGTTGTACGTCACGCTTGGTCGCTTCCGAAGTAACGATGACCATCCGCGCAAATCGGCGCATCAGGCGAAAGTATGTACTTAAGACAATCGCACCATGCCGGGGGAAGAGTTCGGGATACAGGATGGGGATAATGTCATAGATGGTGACTACTACCGGTACGCGCGCGGTGAGCGGGAAGCGAATACCCGGCGCATGGATCGCATGCATCTTTTGTAATTGAGCGCGTAGGGGAACGAGTCCTTGCATATAGGCGCTTTCCCACGCTAGCACGCTCAATTTGCGCCGTAAGTTGCGTTGTGGTGGCGGGTGCAACGGCTGTGGCAGATTGATGAGATGGAGATCGATGCCGTATGCGGCAAAGATGGCGCGGGCCGCAGCTAGGTGTTCAGTGTACACACTAATGCCGCCGGCGTAAAAGAGGGTGCTGGAAATATCTAACAATACGCGCATGATCGAACCTCTTACCACAACGATTGATAGACTTTGACGATTTCTTTCACATGATTCTCATGGCTGAATTGCTGTACAGCGTCCCACGCCTGCATCACGATTGTGTTGTACAGCGTGGCATCGCTCACCAAGCGCTCAATCTGCTTGGCTAACGCAACAGCGTCTCCCGGCGGCACTAAGAGTCCGGTGTGACCATCACGAATAATTTCACTGATTCCACCGATGCGGCTAGCAACGACCGGCCGTTTGGCGGCCATCGCTTCAATCACGACGCGGCCAAACGATTCTGGCTCTTTGGATGGCATGGTCACAATGTCAAGCGCCGACAAGACTGCGGGGATATTGTCTTGCCAACCAGTAAAATGTACTCGTTTGGTGATCATGAGGCGATTGGCTAGTGTAATTAACTCTTGCTGAAAGCCCGCGCTATGGATCCATTCCTCCCCTATGATTAACCAGTAAAGCTGCGGGTGTTCTCGTAACCGCGCCGCTGCGTTCAAGAAAATCTCATGGCCTTTCCGTGGCAATATACGGCCTATAATCCCGATGGCAAGCCCATCTGGCGGAATCCCGTATCTAGCTCGGAACTGCGCGCGCGCTTCAGGGGCGATGGTTTGAAACTGCCCGATATTGACTCCATTGTAGACAACCACGCACGATTGCTCTACCTTGAGGTGCTGCAATGTGGCTTTGACCGCATGTGAAATGGCAATTTGCCGATCGGCAAGTTTGATCAGCGTTTTCGTTATTGGTGATGGCGGCAATTCAATGTCACGAATATGCACAATGGTGGGAATGCGTAGTATCTTGCCAGTAGGAACGCCGTACAAGACGCTACGCACACCGTTGCAATGTATCAGATGCGGGCGCCAAGCCCTCGCAAGTTGCACGAATTGCCATAAGACGCAGAGATAGCGCAATGGCGCTCGCTGGGCCGAGTCAACCAGTGGCAATGGTATGGTGGTAATGCCAAGGCGCTGGGCGCGTTGCCCAATCGCGCTTGCGGGCGGGCAGACGAGCCGTATCTGCCACTGTTGCTGATCAAGCCCGCCCAGTAAGGTAAGTAAACTCTGTTCAGCGCCGCCAATCTGACCAACATTGTTGACAAACAAGATACGTCGCTGCATATTGCCTCTCGTGCAGTTATCCCCGATTGTCTTAGGTTGCGAGTTGCGCCGGCATCTGTCCTGATGGGGTATGAGCCTGTCCTATGGGCGATGCACCGCGCAAGGCAGTGAGGGTTGTCGCCGTCGTTCCCAGCAAGCTCCAGAGCAAGATTTGCATCATCGGCGGCTGCAAAATCGAATCAAAGAAGCCGTGAATCATGATCGCGAGCGCGAGGATCATGGTTCCCATTCCTAATCCGCGCGCAAAGGGTTGCGTGCTGTTGACAAGCTGATACCCGGTGTAAAGTATCACAATTAACCAGATGATTGTAACCAGTGCAAACACGATGCCATATTGGTACGCAGCGGTGAGGTAGATATTATGGGGTGAAATGTCAGGAGGGAAAATTCCCCAGCTTTGCAGCAATGTTCCCGGAATCCGGTCAGTGCCGTATCCGAGGAGCGGTCGTTCGAGAATGCGTTGCCAAGCGATGTTCCACACTTCTTGCCGGCTTTGCACTTCCGGGGTCGCTTGCGGTGATAAGATGCTGGTAAAGCGCTGTTGGACAGCTTCAGGCGCGAATTGCGCAGCGACCGCAATCGCAACCACGGTCGCGATCAGGGTCAGGATACTGGTTCTGATGTGCGACCAGCGTAAGCGCGCTTTTACGATCCCCACCATAATCACCGCGGTCACAATTGCCGCCCAACCGGCCCGTGATAAGCTAAGAAACAGACCAGCACTCGTCAATATCACTACGCCGATCCACCATGAACGCTGGCGGGTTCCTGCCATGAGCATACCGACCGCTAAAGCTAAGCCGACGTTCATCAGCGCGGCAAACAAGTTTGGTGAACTGGCTGTGCCATGAGCGCGAAAGAACGGCGCGTTCTTGTTCCATTCACTCACCGCAAACCGAGCGCGGAAGTCAAGCTCCTCTTTCATAAAGAGGCCCAGATACCGGCCATTCCCATTCTCGCTCAGGCCACTGAACCAGCGGCCATTGCTCAGGCTTTGGCCGATTCCGAAGAACGCCGAGACGCAAATCCCCAGTGAGATTGCGATCACAATCCACCGCCGCGTAGAGGCGCATGTGGCAATCTGGGCCACAATCGGGTACAACAACAAGATTTCAATGCTGCGAAACAACGACCATACCGCTTGCAATGGGCCGCTGAGATTGCCTTCTCCGCAGGCAAACCCGATCAAAGTTAAGCATACATAAAGTACCCACAAGCGCAAGAAGGGAATGCGGGCCAAGCGGAATACGCCCTTCTGATAGATGATTTGTCCCATGCCCCACACCAAGAGCACCCATATCAAGATGCTTGACGGTGTGATGGTGAAGGATACGATCTCGACCTGAAATTGAAAAAGGCTCAGAAACAGCAATAGCCCAATGATGGGCGTTATTGCTGGATGCGCAAAGAGCCGCCCTACCGGCTGCGTTGATATCGTGCCGCTCATAATTTGCCTACCTGCTGGTATAGCTCAAGGTAACGTGCGCCAATCTGATCCCACGAAAATTGGGCGGCGCGCTCTTGTAACGTCGCGGGAGGTGCTCCAGTTGTCTGCTGGTCTAACATCCGCCCCAGCGCCTCCGCCATTGCTGCCGGATCTTCCGGCATTACCAGCAAGCCGTCTATGCCATCGCGCACGATCTCAGGTATGCCGCCAACGCGGCTCGCCACCACAGGGCAACCAGCGGCTAGCGCCTCGAGGCAGACAATACCGAACGGTTCTTCGCGCGATGGAACAAGCACTACCCGACTTTTCGCAAACAGGCGCGCGATCTGATCGCGATCAGTTACAGCACCTAACCATCTTGTCTTATCTTGGATATTGAGCGAACCGGCTAATGCCTGTAGTTTGGCTCGTTCAGGCCCGTCGCCGGCGATGACGAGGTGCGGTATGGGAGTTGGCCGTTGCTGTTTGAGCATCGCAAACGCGCGTAAGGCAATATCAAACCCTTTTTTGTGAACCATGCGTCCGATAAGAAGAAGATGCTCGCGCTCACTGGCGGGTTGGCGTACGAATGGCGCCAGATCAACCCCATTATGAATAACCGTGAGTTTAGCAGCGGCGGATGGCGCAAGGCGCACCAATTGTTGGCCAAGATCATGCGAGCAGGTCGTAACGCGGCTCGCTGCTGCTACGATGCGTTCATTCCAGTAGCGTTGCCAACGGTAGAGACGTGGCGGAATGTTGGCATGGAAGATGCTTTGTACTTCTATACCCTGAAAAGTCGCTACGAGCGGCGTTTGGGTCAGGCGGCTCAGTTGCATTGCATAGGCGGCATTGCGGCTTACCCCTTGGGCATGCACGAGGTCGATAGCGTATTGTTCCACCAGTTGTTGCATTTGGCGGACAACCCACGCAGAAACGACGGGGTACAGCAGCGATCCGTGGATGGACAAACCGGCCGCAGTAAAGGGAAAACGGTAGACTGGCAGTTCGTCGATCGTTTCGTTCGCTGGCAGACGGAAGGGTTTTCGCTCGCTGATAATCACAGAGCGGTGGCCGGCTTGGCGCAACCAACGGCCTAAGGAATGCACAGCTTGCTCAATGCCGCCGATGTAGGGATAGTAGGTTGTGGCCAAAAGAAGAATATTCATCAACAGCTCGTTATCGGCATACTGTGTTGAGAGGTATCTGGAGTTGCGTTGCTTGTGAACAGTACCATGCTACCTTTTGATCGTCATGCGCTGTCTGCAAAACGGCCAGCAAATAGTTCCAGAGGTCGCGATTGGTTGGCTCAAGAGCTAACGCGCGGTCTATCTCGTCCCACCCCTCGCCGTGGGTGGTATAGCGGAGAACGCCTAAACTCATCCATCCCCACCCAAAATCGGGGGCTAAGGTAACGGCCTGCAAAAAATCGGCCTCGGCTTGGGTCGTATCGCCAGTGCCTTGAAAGGCAAGCCCGCGTAACCGGTAGACAATACCCAGATCGCGTAACGAAAAAATGCCCTGCGTTGTAGCAAGCGCCGTCTCAAGCGCAGCTAATGCCTCATTGAAACGTTTCTGCCTAATGCAGGCCTCAGCATAACGCACAAACGCCCACGATCGCATTGATGTCGTGATCCAACCGCGATCAGCCGTCACGGCTTCGCTCAATAATGCCCACTCAGCGACTTGATCGCCTTGCTGCCGGGCTAATTGCGCAGCAATAAATTGGCGCGAACTAAACGTGTCTTCCCCATTAATTTCGATCAATTGCAAGTATTGGGTCAATCCAGTGTAGTCCTTGTCCTGCCAGAGGCGATTGGCGTGTTCGATCAAAAAAGATGTAAGTACACCGGCATCTTGCAACGCCTTGGCAGCCATAGCGATGTTATTCGCGCGTAGATAGGCGGTAGCTAGTTCAATGCTAATCAGGAGACTGTCCGGTTGTAACGCTTTCGCTTGTTCTAGCGCCGTCAGCGCATCTTCCAACCGTCCGTCGAATTGGTAGGCTTGGGCTAGGCGGCGATACAGCAAGGCATCTTGGGCATGCCATTGGCGCGCGGATTCAAGTTGTCTAATCGTATCTGCTAGGTATGCATGATCATTCTGCGCAATAGCTTTCTCGAGGCGAGCAGACGCAGTGCTTATGATGATGTACGGATAAATATAGATGTAGCTCAACAATATGAGACCCAACACGATTCCAATGAAAAGTAAGCTAGTGCGAGTTCGTATGATCATCTGCGTAAGACCGTCACAAGCTAAGGTGTTGATACAATCGGCAGTTTTCACCATCTCCTGTCATCTTGCAAGGTTCTGAGACAGCAAAACGAGAACTTTAGGTTGATTGTGTCGCAAAATACTGGGTCAATGAGTGGGTTTGCGTGCGACAACGAGATAACCTAGCGCCATCCATTGATGAAGATCATCCTTAGTCACTGGCTGGAGTAGGAAATGCTGTAATCGGCCACTACGTCTGTATTGTTGGTAATGGTTGATAAGCGTTGTTGTAGCCAGCGTGACGCTTTAAGATACCACCATTGTGGTTGGCAGATCAACCAACGCACTTTTGAATATGAAAAGAGTGGTGGGTCGATTTGTAAGATATGGTTAACAAAACCGAGCGTGCGCATAGCGATTTGGTGTCCTAATACCAATATAGTGGCAACTAAATCGCCTTTTGTATAGGTGTGTAATATTTCTAAGCCTGCATTGCGGCAAAGCATGCTGATGCCATATATGGTAAAGCGCCAATAATCGTGGGGTAGTTCGTGAATAGGATAGATAAATGGTACTGATATAATAAGGTGACCGCCGGGTTTAAGTAAACGTTCAATTTCACGCATTACTTGAAACGGATTAGTAGTATGTTCTAGCACTTCAGTGCAAAGAATGGTGTCAAATTGTTGATGGCGAAAAGGCAAATACTCGGCAAAGCAGATAACATCAGCAGCGTGGGTGCCGTGTGGTGAAAAGGTGACTTCGGTGCCGATACTCATATCAACTAAACTATCATAAATGAGAGCATACGGACGATGACCACATCCGAGATCAAGTAAGCGGCCTTTTAAGTATTTTCTAGATTTGAGCAATAATTGCAATAATAATTCATTTGCAATAATTCCAAGGGTTTGCTGGTAATCTATCTCATACCGGTCGAGGGTAGGGTTGTAGGTGAGAAATCCTTGTTGTATTCGCATAGTATGTAGATTCCTTGTAACTCTGAATTTAATATTTTAAGAAACGGTTGGAATTACTTGCTGGCACTAAATGATTTTATTGGCGCTGATCGTTGATGATGGCGCCATAACCACACCCCACACCCGCCCATAATAATTATACCCCAGCCGAAACGCACAGTGGCGGCGACGAGATCTGGTAGCGACAACCACTGTGCTGTTAACCACAACCCGCCGTAGCCCATCATTCCAACACTGATGATGCTGATGATAGCGTGCCAAGAATAGCGCAATGGGTAGAGTTGCAGCGATCTGATGGCAATCAAGCTAGTCCAAATAGCATAGGCAACGACCGTTGCCCAAGCAGCGCCAGAAATCCCATTCATTGGGATCCACCAAAAGCACAAGCCAAGACAGGCGATCGCTGCAATCCAGCCTATCACCGGCAGATCTTGGGTGCGATCCTTCAGCATGATGCCAATGTTCAAGGGATAACTCAGGCCATAAATGATGTACGCTAGTAAAATAACCGGTACCAAATGCATTGCCGGCCAATATGCTGGTGGTGCCAACAGGGTGTATATCAACGGGGTTAAGGCAATAATGCCAAGGCTGACTGATATGGCTGTCCACAAATAGATCAGCAGCGCTTGCTCATATTTCGGTTCGGGGTTGGGTTCGGCGGCGATCTTGAAGCGCCGTGGCGCCCAATCAAGGGCGAAGGGCCGGGTAACTAACACATCGAGGATCGTGGCAATTTTGTAGGCCAAGGAATACAGAGCCACATCTTCTAACGACAGAAAACCTTGGATGACATAGCGATCGGCAGCCAATAGGATATAAGCCGCTACGTTCGTTGGTAACATCGGCAGGCCATAGCTAGCGATCCGCTTGATCATAGTTCGATCAAAGCGCCAGATAACCCATCGTCTACTGAGCATCAAGGCTACTACTAGCACCGCTAACGCGGCCAGTAAGCGTGCCCCAAGTGCGCCGGTCAAGCCCCAACCGCTCTCGACAAAACCAAATAACAGTACCGCAAATAATGCTAAACGACCTATCGACAATATGATAAAGATGACCGGATATTCGAGCATGCGAAACAGGGTCAGAAAGACGGTAAAAAATGCATCGCTCCAACCTATCGCCAACACCATGAAAAGGGTATGTGGCGCACCGGGAAAGCCAAAATGAACCCCGCTCGCCACAATACCGGTACCGCCGGTGACAATCACCAACCCAATCGCACCGACCATCAATAGGGTGCTACCAACCAACTGCGCGCGCTGGTGCTCATCGGGTTGAAACCAGTACTCGCGCATCAGGCCGACTTCTAGCCCGGCAAGAATGAATATATTCAACAAGAAGATTGACAACTCGAAAAGTGACCATGCGCCATATTCAGCGGGGGTCAGGGTACTGATTAAGTATGGGATGACAAACAGCAGTACTGCGCTGTTGGCGGCGTTGCCGAGAGCGTAGATAAGGCTGTAGCTGAAAATTCGTTTCATGTTTTACGCGCAAAAAGCCATTTGCTATTTGGAACTTTCATCCCATAAAGAGGGCAAAGGAAATGCCGATCTAACCATTTTGATCCAGAAAGCTGTTCTTTATTACGCGTTGTTCGAGTTTCCAAATAAAAGCATAAGCATTCCACCAAGCCAGATGGCTTTTGATTGGTGGTGGCTGTAAGATGGCAAAAATTGGCTCTATCTGAACGATACTAAGTTTGTGTTTCAGGAATATCTGATAATAATCGCTGTATGATCGCAAGCGTACATGAGTGGCGCTTTGTACAGTTTGTTGTGGAAAAATGTCAGAAACAATCAGCCAACCATCTACCTTTAAACGGGAAGCCATAGAGGAAATAGCGCGTTCGAATCGTTTGTCTTCGATAATGTGGAATAATACATCAGCGGCAAATACGATATCAAAATGATTGCTAATAGCTATAGGAGAAGATTCAGTAATGTCAGCACACACAAAATGAAATGACGGATGCCGTCGTTATTAATGTCTTAACACTCGTTGGACTAATATCTAAGCCAAAATACTCGGCAACATCATTCTGAGCAAAATAATTTGTATAGAATCCTGTACCACATCCAACCTCAAAGATTCGACTGCCAGCTAGTGGTTGTTTGATGCGGGCCAATCCAGTCGATAATGTCTCTAACCGCCGCTGATAAAGGCGAGCATTGTAGTTGGGTCCCAACCCGCTATGACCAACGCCGGTCAGATCAAAGTTCTTCTGCAGACGATTTTCCCAGTAATGACTGGGTGTATACTGTTTCATTTTTGACATTCCTTAATCAACCACGATCCCTTGAGGCTGATATTGCTGATTCTGAAGCGCATTACTACCAATAGCCCAGATCAAGCCAGCAACGACCATGAGCGTTGTGATCGAGACGAATATTCGTCCAACCCTATCAGTATCCGTGAAGGCTTGCTTGATCTGTATCATGCTAGTAATGCGCTCACATTCCAGACCAACGCTACTTTGTCTTCCTCACCTCCACCCACACCTGCGGCCCCGGTCGCAGCGTCGCTTTCGGCATTGGGCGCACGGGGTAGCCGGGCACCGCGCTGACGTGGAAGCGTTGCAGGATCATGGGTAACACGATCTGCATTTCCATCAGCGCGAAGTTGTTGCCGATGCACTGGCGCGGGCCGGCGAGGAAGGGAACGTAGGCGAATTTGTGGCGCCTTTCCGCCTCTTCGGGCCGGAACCGTTCGGGATCAAAGCTCTCAGGGTTGAGCCAGAAGGCCGGATGCCGGTGGGTGACGTACGGGCTGAGCGCGACGGTTGCGCCAGCGGGCAGTTCGTAATCGCCGAGCTTGTCAGGCCCGACGAGCACTCGCGATAAGATCCACGTTGGCGGGTAGAGGCGCAGGGTTTCGTCGATCACCATGCGGCTGTAGGGCAGATTGGGCAGGTCGGCGGGGGTGGGATTGCGCCCGCCCAGCACGCTGGCGTATTCGGCCCGCAGCTTGCGCTCGGCGTCGCCGTGGTGAGATAGCAGGTGCAAGACCCACGATAAGGTGCCGGCAGTGGTTTCGTGCCCGGCGAGGAAGATGGTCATCACCTCGTCGCGGATCTGCTGCGGTGACATCTGCTCGCCGGTTTCGGCGTCGCGCGCTGTCACTAGTATCTCCAGCAGGTCGTCGCGCTCGCCTTGCCGTTGCCGCCGTTCGTCGATTAAGCGGTAAACGGTGCGTTCGAGTAGGTCAAGGTTGCGCCGGTAGGCGAGGTTGCCCGGCGTTGGCCAACTGCGCGGCGGTTGCAAGAGGCGGAATTGCTGGCCGGCTACCCAGTTGAGGGTGTCGTTGAAGGCCTTGCCGACGGCATGCGCTTCGGCATCGCTCAGCGATAAGCTAAACATGGTGCGCACGATGATCTGCTGGGTCAGCAGCATCATCTCTTCTTGCACCTCGAAGGGGCGACCGCTGCGCGCATACCCTTCCCAGCGCGCCAGCATGCGCTCGGCTTCTTCCACCATCACCTCGGCCGTGTGGGCAATGCGCTGGTGGTGAAAGGCGGGTTGCATCAACCGGCGCTGGCGCAGCCAATGCTCGCCGTTGCTCGTCACCAACCCACGCCCAAGGATTTCATCTATCGTCGGGTAGCGTTTGATGTAGTTTTTCCAGTTCTCTTGGGTGATCCGCTTGAGCATATCGGGGTGAGTGGCCAAGTACATGGTGTGCTTGCCCAACGAGAGCTTGACCAGATCGCCATAGTGGCGCTGCAAGCGCACCATGAATTCGAGCGGATCGCTCAGCAAACGGTTGCCGATGCCGACGACCGGCAGACCGCGCGGGCCGGGGATGGTGCTAACAGGAGCTGTCATAGGCTTTCGGGATTTGGAAGTTCGGCCACGACCACCGATAGCTTACCATGGGCTGGGTTGTGTGTCAAGCGTCAGTAGAACCACAGCGACATACGCCGGTTTGGATCGGGTGCGGCAATGTCACAAAAATTGTCCAAATACGTGCTTGAGGCGGGCGATGTCGTCGAGGTGATCGTGTAAGACGCGGTACACAATATCACGGTCGATGCCGAGGTATTCATGCACAAGGATGTTGAGAAAGCCGATCATTTTGATCCATAATTGCTCAGCCGCTTCATTGATATAGCCGGCTTCGCATAACCGGCGCGGCACGTCGCTGTGCCAATCGACCGTGCCCAACTGGAGACCCGCGATCACGTGATTTCCCATATCAGTCAGCGCTTCAATCGCAAGGTGCAGGAAACGTTCAGCACTGCTGTAACGCTCAGGATTAGCCACAAATTCGTCGCGTGAATACCGTTGCATGCTGTACAGAATGCTCAAATATTCGTCGAGCTTCTCAAGTCATTTATGCAGTACTTCGGGTCTGATCATGCTGCATCCTCGCTTTATACGCTTGGCGTTGCACGTCAAGGTAGGGGCGGAAATCAAGAAATTGGCGGGTGACGAGCGAAAAGAAGGAGCCGTGATCAAAGTCGGGTGTCTGATAGATGAGTTTGTTGGGCCGGGTGACTTCGTGTTTGAGCACAATGCTTGCGGTATTGAGCACGACTACGTCAACGTTGCAGAAACCGGCTTGGGCCAACGCGGCAAGGAGATCGAGCTTGGGAAAGTTCGGTTCATCGCGCCGGAGCACGAGCGCTAGATCAAGATCGCTTTCGGCATGCATGCTCCCCGTGGCCGCCGACCCAAAGAGGTAGACGGCTTGGATGGCGGAGAAGCGGGCGAATATGTCATCTAGATGGTCAAGCTTCGGATGGAGCGGTGCGGTCATCGTGACCGTATTATTGTCACAGCGCAAGGGGTACATTGTGGATAACAGTATAGCACAGCGGCAGCCTCCGCAACGCTCCGGACGCGCGCAGGAAGTTACTTCGGGATCGGGTACTCTTGCGATGCTGCTTGCCGCTCATCATTTGCTACACATCCTTGACGGATAGGGTGCTTTCGGCTAGGATCGAACTAACCCAATACTTGACTGCGACGTTCGTAGGGAACGTCACCCACCGATTTGAGGCAGGCATGGGCATATCGCTCAATCACACGATTTTTCGCGCGTATGACATTCGCGGCATCGTCGAGGTTGATCTCGACGAAGGGATTTATGAGGTGCTTGGGCGGGCGGCGGGCACCCTGTTTCGCAACGAAGGTCGTCGGCGCATTGTAGTGGCCCGCGATGCGCGGCTGAGTTCGCCCCGCTTTCAGGCGGCGTTGATGGAAGGTTTGCGCGCCACCGGGATGGATGTGCTCGATATTGGCATGGTGGCGACGCCGGTGATGTATTTTGCGGTGGAGGCGTTGGGCGCTGATGCCGGCGCGATTGTGTCGGCCAGCCATAACCCGCCGGAATTTAATGGTCTGAAGCTGCGCCGCGCCGAGCCGCGCTTCGGTTCCGAGCCGCTGCCTTCGGAGGCGATTCAAGCGGTGGGAACGATTGCCGCGAGTGGTCATTTTGCGCAGGGCACTGGCCACTACGAGCAGGTTGACATTGGCCCGGCCTATATCGAGTCGGCTCGGCGCTGGATCAATTTCGGCCACCGGCGGCCCCGCGTGGTGCTCGACGGCGGCAATGGCGTGGCCGGCCCGCTGGCGATGGCGATGTACGAGGCGCTTGGCATCGAAGTGATCCCGCTCTTTATCGAGCCTGATGGCACCTTCCCCAACCACCATCCCGATCCGCTGAAGGTTGAGAACTTGCGTGATTTGCAAGCGGCGATGCGCGAGCATCGCGCCGATCTCGGCATTGGCCTTGATGGCGATGGCGACCGGCTGGGGGTGGTGGATGAAGCCGGTGAGGTAGTGTTCGCCGATCGCTACCTGATCGCGCTGGCCAAGGCTATGCTCGCCAAGCGTAAAGGTCCAGTGGTGTTTGACGTGAAGTGCAGCGCCGTCTTGCCGCAGGCGATCCGCGAGTTGGGCGGCGAGCCGGTGATGTGGAAGACCGGCTATACTAGCTTGTCGGCCAAGATGCGTGAAATTGATGCGGTGTTGGGCGGCGAGCTGAGCGGCCATACTATCTTTCCCTTCCCCGGCCGCTATTTTGATGACGGCGCCTTTGCCGGGGCGATGCTGCTGCATGCCCTCGGTGAGTTGGGGCAAACCTTGCGCGAAGCGCTTGCCCCTTACCCGTTGTTGCCGTCGATTGATGAAGGGCGCATCCCCTTCCCCGAAGAGCGCAAGTTTGCCGTGATCGACTTCCTGCACGAGCGGTTTGCTGGCAAGTACCCGCTGATTGACATTGACGGCGTGCGAGTTGATTTTGGCGATGGCTGGGGGTTGGTGCGCGCTTCCAATACCGAACCGGCCATTACGACGCGCTTCGAAGCGCAGACGTGGGAGCGCGCCTGCGCGATCCGTGATGAAATGCTGAGCGTCGTTGAGGAGTTTCGCACACAGGCATGAGCGTGTATCGACGCCCCTTGCTACAGGCGTGGGAGGCTGCTTACATTGCTGAGCTGACTCTCGATCAATTACGCCGTCGGGCGGCGACCGTTGGCGCAGCGCTGGCCGGCCAGCGTGCGCGCTGTCTGATTGCCTTCGATACCCGCTTTCTGTCCAATCTCTTGGCCCAAACCTTGGCCCACGATCTGGCGGCGCAAGGAGTAACGGTCGTGCTGGCCGATGCGCCGGCGCCGTTGCCGGCGATTCACCATGCGCTTGACCGTAAGCAGGCCGATTGCGCGCTTTACGTTTCGGCGCGCAACCGGCCTTACTATATGGGTGGCTTGATCTTGATCGCTGATGAGAAGAGCGGTCTGAGTATTCATCCTACCACTGACCCGCTGCCGCCGGTAGCATTTCCGCCACTCACGCCGCCGCAAACGACGGTGAATCTGCGCGCGCCTTACCTCGATGCGCTGCGCAACATGATCGATCTCGATGCGATCCGTCGTTTGCCGATGACCTTCTTCATTGATGCGATGTCCGGCACCACCGCCGGCATGGTGACGGCGCTGCTCGGTGAAGGCGGCCAAACCCGGGCGATTGAGATTAACCGCGATCCTGATCCGCTCTTTGCTCGCGGCGCGCCGCAACCGTTTGAAGCGACCCTCACTCGGTTGCGCAAACTGGTGCGCGAGAGCGATTCGCACCTTGGGTTGGCCCTATCTGGCGATGGCACCGCTCTCGCTGTGGTTGATCCCGCCGGCGAGGTGCTCGATCCGTTTGAGGTGAGCCTGTTGCTGGCCGGCTATCTAGCGGCTCACCATCGCCAGCGCGGCTTGGTGCTCGCGCCGCCGCCGCAGAACCCGTTGCGTCTCCAGCCGAAACACCTTGCGGCATGGGAAGATGCGACTGGTCTGAAACTGGAAGTGGTGAGTGATGGCCTGTATCTCGAACGCCAACCGCTGGTGGCGATGACGGCCACTGGTGAAGTGGCGCTCAGTCGCTGGAGCGGCTGCCCGGATGGATTGCTGGCTGGTCTCTTGTTATGTGAAGTAGTGTCGCGTAGTAACGGTGGTCTGCGCGCGCTCTGCGCGGCGCTACGAGCGCAGTTTGGCGCACAGTAGGGAATGGGGAATCGGGAGTTGGGAATGGAGGGGCGCCTCACGGTGGGCGCCGGCTTCTGCCCATAACCCTGAAAGGCTGTGAGAGCACCTGTTGGTTTGGCGAGGCGCGCAAGGCCCTAAATCACTGCCGAAAGAGTCCGTTGGAAGCTAGATGGGCATGGTCGCCTATGCGTTACCCAAGCGATACAACCAGTGGATGGCGCGATCGCGTTGGCGTGGACAGCGCCTTCCTGAGGTGATCCCTTGCAATGCCAAACGTGTTTTTGTTGCTATGCGAGGGGCTGGATTTCGCGCTCGTGGGTGATTGTTGCGGGCGGGCAGTACAAGGTGCTGCGTTGCCCTGTTCTCGCTATGACATACGGGCTCAGCGCTGGGCAATGAAGTTATCAGCACGTGTGGTTGGTAAACGCTATCGTGACAAGCAGGCTGCTCTCGCATGAAACAGATCATTAATCGCCTCAGTGCATTGCGCCAGTTGCTCCCGTCGCTCTCGCTCACCTTTGCTGGAATCTTGTTACTATCGCTTGGGGTGGCGTATCTCTTCATTCATGCCTATCGCACCGTTGAAGGGCTGCCCGAAGTGGTGTGGTGGCTCACCCTGCAATTTCTGCCGCGCCCATTGCGCGGCATTTTGTTGCTTGGCGTGGGCCTGTTTGTGCTGGCCGGCGGCATCTGGCAGTTGAGCGGAGTCGTCGTGATTCCCCGTCCGAGCCAGTTACCCGCCGATGGCGAGCTGGTGTTAGGCTACGATCGTACCAAACGACCGCGCCGGATTACAGTGATTTCGGGTGGCGCCGGCATGCTGGTGTTGTCGAGCTTGAGCGAACAGGTTGATCGCATGACCTGTATCGTACCGGTCACCGACCCGGTCGAGTATTACTACCGGGCATCGGGGTTGCTCAATCAACCAAATGTCTATTACGTGGTGCCAACCCCGATCCCGCTCGAAGTCATCGCCGAACTTGATGACGGCACGCTGATCGATGTGCGGCATATCTATTTGCATCCCGAATTGGCCCAGCGGCGGGTGCGACACTTGCGCCTGACCCAAGCCGATCCGCCGCCGCTGACGCGGGTGGCGATTGAGTCGCTGCGCGAGGCGGATGCGATCGTGTTGGGACCGGGCAGCCTGTTCGAGAGCATTCTACCCAACTTTCTGTTAGCTGAGTTTGCTGAGGCAGTGCGAGCCAGCCCCGCGAAAAAGATTTTCGTCTGCAATCTGATGACCGAGCCGGGCCGCACCACCGGCTTCCGCGTGGCTGACCATATTCGCGCCATCAAAGAATACGCCGGCTTCACCCCGGATTATGTGCTGGTCAATGCCCAGCGGATCGATCCTGAAACAACGCGCATCTACGCCGCCGCGAATCAGACGCCGGTCTATCTCGATCCGGGAGATTATGAAGAGCTGGCGGCCCTGCCCGGCGATACGCGCGGCCAACGCGGCGTGATCGTCGAGGGCAGCATGGTGATCGAGACCGATCTCGCAGCGGCGGTGATCCAGTACACCACCTCACTCGATAATCCGCAGCAGAGCCGGGCAGTGCGAGTGTTGCGCCACGACGGCCAGAAGCTGGCCGCGGCGCTGCTCGAATTGCTGCGCCGGGTGTGACTCCGCTTCGGCTTGCGTTCACCTCGCCAAATTAATCGGTGGCGATATGCCGCCGCCAGAACGGTTCGCCAACCGCCTGTTCGCGCGGTTTTGGTTCGGTCATTGGCGCTGGCGCAGGTTGCTTGAAGGTGGGTACCAGCCGGTGCAACGTGCGCAACACTACTGCGGTATCATCACGAAATGCGGCGAGTTCGAGAATCCGGATTTGGTCGGCCAGCGCCTTTGGCACCAATTTGGCGGCATTGCGGGCGATAAAGATCTTTGCATGGCTGGTGCGCTCGTATTCTTCTCCCTCGACGAATAACTCCTCGTAGAGCTTCTCGCCGGGGCGCAGACCGGTAAAGACGATATCAATATCGCGCCCGACCTGCAATCCCGACAGCTCAATCATATCGCGGGCCAGATCAACGATCCGGATCGGCTTGCCCATATCGAGCACAAACACCTCGCCGCCTTTGCCCAACACCAACGCTTGCAAGGTCAACTGCACCGCTTCGGGAATGGTCATAAAGAAGCGGCGCATGTCGGGATGGGTCACGGTCACTGGCCCGCCGCTAGCGATCTGCTGCTTAAAAGTCAGCAATACCGAGCCGCGCGAACCGAGCACATTGCCGAAGCGCACCGCCACATACGCGCGTCCGCTCTGGCGAGCCGCTTCGTGAACCAGCAACTCGGCCACGCGCTTGGTTGCCCCCATGACATTGGTCGGATTAACCGCCTTATCGCTCGAAATCATCACAAAATGGCTCACATCAGCCTGCAATGCTGCGTTAAGCAGATTGCGCGTGCCGAGCACATTGTTGGTAACCGCCTCAGCAGGGTGAAGTTCCATTAGCGGCACATGTTTGTGCGCGGCAGCATGGAACACGATCTCAGGGCGGTACTGCTCGAAGATGTACATGATTCGCTCGGCGAAGCGAATATCAGCAATGACGGTCGTCAGTTTGGTGGTTGGCGGCGCAATCCGGCGCAGCTCCTGCTCGATGGCAAAGATCGAGTTCTCACCGTGACCGAGAATGATCAGCTCTGCTGGCTGGGCGCGCAGGATTTGCCGGCAGAGTTCTGATCCGATCGAACCGCCGCCGCCGGTCACCATCACCCGCTTGCCTTGCAACCGGTGATGCACGGCGGCACTATCGGTTTGCACCGGCGACCGGCGCAAGAGATCCTCGATTTGCACATTGCGCAATTGGTTGACGCTTACCTTGCCATCGAGCAGCTCGTAGAGACCGGGCATGATTTTGGTCTTGACATTGGTACGCTCACAGAGTTCGACAATACTGCGAATGTCTTTGCCAGCCGCCGATGGCATAGCAATGATGACGCAGCGGGCATTGTATTCATGGACAAGCCGGGGAATGTCGAACCGGTTTCCCAAGACCGGCGCGCCATAAATGTGCATCCCGTGCTTAAGCGGATCGTCGTCAAGAAAACCGACGACCACCATGCCGAGTTGCGGGTTGTCACGCAATTCACGCGCGATCATCGAACCGGCTGAACCGGCGCCCATTATCAGCACGCGCTGCATTGTTCCATTGCCATCACCTTTGCGCTTGCGCTTCAGCGTATTGCGGTGCCAGAGCAAGCGGGCGAGCAGGCGCGGCCCGATGGTTGCCGCGAGACCAAAGAAGAAGAAAATGATGGGCACCGAACGGGGTACAAGTGCTAGGGGCGTGATGCTGGCCACCACAAATGCAACCGGCGTGGCGACGATCATCGCCAGCGATACGACTGAAATCAGCAGCAATAAGTCATCGATCGAGGCGTAGCGCCAATACCGCGAATAGATGCCCAAGCGCTGGAAGAGCACGATGTGAACGGGCGTTGTGATCACGGCCAATACGAACCAGCCGGCTAAGGCGGTTCCTGTGGGTAAGTCGTCGAGCCTTACCCAAAAGCTCAGGTATGCCGCGAATGGCAACAAAACCATATCCAGCAAGAAAAAATAACGATTGCGGAGCGGAGAAGAAGTGATGAGCTTCAAGCCGGACCCCTTTCCTATCGTTGCGTGGCCGGTGGGGCAGCGCGCATAGGGAGGAGACTGGCGGGAATAACGCTGCGCTTGATCTGTTGGTCGACGGCTCCATGCTACCGGCAGTAGGTGAACAATTGATGTGTACTGCTGCCGACAAGATAACAATCTTGTTAGAACAAGGCGGGCGATGTGATCACCTAAGCGCGGCGCGTAAATGATGAACCACCTCGGTGACGTGCTCTTCGCGCATGACGCTCGAAAAAGGCAGCGCCAACGATAGGGCGCCAAGCCGTTCCGTCACCGGAAAATCGCCGTGCTCGTACCCAAAGAGCTCACGGTAAAAAGGTTGCAGATGAATCGGCGTGAAATAGGGTCGGCTGGGAATGCCAGCGGCGGCTAGCCGCTGCATCACCGTATTGCGATCGGCTGGCGGCAGAATCCGCACCACGTAGACAAACCAGCTCATCCGGGTGGTGTGCGGGCTGATCTGAGGCCGTTCGACCAGATCGAGATCGGCCAGTTGTTCGTGATACCATGCGGCCACTTGCGCTCGCCGGGCAATCAGTTCTTCAATCCGTTGCAGTTGGGCAACCCCCAGCGCCGCACTGAGTTCATCGAGCCGGTAGTTGTAGCCGAGGCGGGTGTGGTTGAGCCATGCATCAAAGACATCGCGCCCCTGATTGCGCAGCGAGCGAAACAGCGCAGCCCAGTCGTCGTGCCGGGTGACGATCATACCGCCTTCGCCAGTTGTCATCTGTTTGTTGGGATAGAACGCGAAGACCGCCGCATCGCCAAGCGTGCCGGCCATTTGCCCCTTGTAGGTGGAACCAATCGCCTCGCAAGCGTCTTCGATCACGTGCAAGCCATATTCGGCAGCAACGGCGTTGATGGGATCCATATCAGCCGGTTGACCGAAGGCGTGAACGGGCATAATGGCTTTGAGCGCGCCAATTGGGCCATGCCGGCGGGGGAGCCAGCGCGCTGCCGCGGCGCCGCCGCGCCTCAGATCGGCGGCGGCTTCGGCGACGATGGTTGGATCAATATTGCCGGTAGCTGGATCGACATCAACGAAGACCGGCAGCGCACGTTCGTAGAGGATGCTGTTAGCTGAGGCGATGAATGAGAAGGGGGTGGTGATCACCAGATCGCCATCGCGCGCGCCGGCGGCGATGCAACAGAGGTGCAACCCGCTGGTGCCAGAATTGACCCCGACGGCATGGGGGAGGCCAACGTACTGGGCCATGGCTTGCTCGAAGGCGACGATCTGGGGACCGATGCTGAGATAGCTGGTTTGCAAGACCTGATTGACAGCGGCGATTTCGGCTGCGGTGATGTCGGGTGAAGACATCGGCATTGGCACAGGTGACCTCCTAAATTCTATGGATGGGACGCACCGCTGGGGGACGCACGGCCGTGCGTCCCTACTAATGGACGCGCGGGCACACCGATCACCACCGTTTCATCGGCTACATCGCGTTGCACCAACGCGCCGGCGCCGGCGACACTCCACGCACCGACCCGGCGGCGGGGCATCACGATCGCACCGATCCCGATCAATGCCCCGGCGCCGATGACGACTTCGCCGCCGGTATGGACGCCGGGGGCGATGTGGGCATGATCGCCGATCTGGTTGTGGTGATCAATGGTGCAACTAGTATTGAGGATAACATTGGCGCCGATGACGCTGCCGGGATTAATGATGACGCCGGCGCAGATCATCGTGCCGAGGCCGATGGTGACGCCGGCAGCGATGATGGCCGAGGGATGGATGGCACTGACCAACTGTTCGCCGCGCGCCGTCAATTCGGTGAAGAGGCGCGCGCGCGTACGGTTGTCACCGATGGCGATTACAATACCGTCGTGCGGGATGCTCTCCAACGCTGCTAGCGGCCCGAACACCGGCAGCCCTAGCGCTTGCTGCCCGTGCCGGTGCGGGTTGTCGTCGAGATAGCCGATCGGACGGTGTTCACCGCCATTGGCCGCTGCCTGCAGCAGGATATCAGCCACTACCTGAGCGTGCCCGCCAGCGCCGATGATTAGAATGCGTTGGGCCATAGCCATATCATCTGGTATTGCGCGCTTCGCCGTCCATGACTCACGTGAGGTTTGCTGCTTTCTCTGTTGTATCGTAGAGCCTTAGCGTTATGGGTACTGTTCGGTGATGCAGCGAGCGTTGTAGAGAAGATCGCCCGTTACGCCAATATGCGCGTGTTGCCCGCTTACCGGCGAACCGGGAGTGCAGGCGGCTCACCTACAGCGGCTCGCGCCCCGTCTAATCGCTGCTCACTGCGCGCGGCTGCGCTGGCGGTCGTGGTGGCAATGGCGGCGTTCCCATAAACTCTTCGGCGGTGGCGTGGCCCGGTTGGTTGATCCCTTCGCGTTTAATCACCTTCCAGAGGGTGAGGGCCAAAATCTTGAGGTCAAGCCAGAGCGAAAGGTGCTCAACGTATTGCACATCGTAGGCAAACTTCGCTTCCCACGAGAGTGCGTTGCGCCCGTTGATCTGCGCCAGACCGGTGATACCTGGCAAGACCTCGTGCCGGCGCCGCTGCTGGGGGGTATAGCATTCGAGATACTGCATCAACAGCGGGCGTGGCCCAACCAGACTCATCTCGCCGCGCAGCACGCAGAACAGTTCGGGCAGTTCGTCAAGGCTGGTGCTGCGCAAGAATCGGCCAAACGGCGTCAGCCGTTGCGCGTCGGGCAAGAGCCGGCCCTGCGCATCGCGAGCGTCAGTCATAGTGCGGAACTTGAGCAGCATAAACGGGCGGCCATACAAGCCGGGCCGGCGCTGGCGAAAGATCACGCCGCGACCAAGTTTGATCCGCACCAGCAAGGCAATCACGGCCATCACTGGCGCTAAGATAATCAGCGCCGGAATTACAATAATCAGATCGAGCAATCGTTTGCCGTAACGGCGATACATACACAACTCCGCTACGATACTGATTGGAACGACCTTATCGTAGCGCGGCTAGATGTCAGCCGGATGAAAGGCATCGCTGGGTGAAGTGACTCTCTGTATAGACGATGAAAGTTGCCCCATGTTTCCTGAGATATGGTACGCTGATGGCGAGGGGAAGCGTTTGCCTGCAAACACCGGTTGCGAGGGCGCAATTGCTTGCCAACCATGCTAATCAAGAGGGACAATCCTATGCCGCATCGTCTGCTCTCCCTGCTCGTCATTGGCTTGATCGCCGCTCTGGCGCTGAGTTCGTTGCCTGCACCCAGTCTGGCCGCCCCCGGCCAACCGCCCCGCCTGACCACATTCGGAATGAATACCTACTTCAGCGGCTTGGAACGGTTGCCGCAGAACCGCAACGATGATCTGGCGGCGCTGATCAACGCCACGCGCGAACTCGGCGCTGAGTGGGTGCGCGAAGAGATCAGTTGGGCTAATCTCGAACCCAGCAAGAGCACCTTTACATGGGGTCTGATGGATGCCGCGTTGGCGCAGGCGGCGAATGCCGGGTTCGGCATTATCGGGATGCTGCTGACGACGCCGGGGTGGGCGCGGGTGGCTGATTGTGGTAGCCGGATCACGCGCAACGGCGGCTCACTCAACTATTGGTGCCCGCCGGCTAACCCGCAAGACTTCGCCGATTTTGTCCGCGCGGCGGTCGAACGCTACGATGGCGATGGTTTTAACGATGCTCCCGGCTCGCCACGGGTGGCGGTGTGGCAGATTTGGAATGAACCGAATAACTGGGCGACGTGGCCGGGTGAGGCGAACGAATACGGCGCGTTGCTGGCAGCGGGGTATGCTGCGGCCAAGGAGGCCGATCCAACCGCCATCGTTGCTACCGGCGGCGTCTACATCTTTGATGGCGGTACGCGCACTGGCGGCAATCGTGACGGGCTCGAGTTTCTCGGCGCGGCGTTTGCGGCGGCGCCTGCCGCCCAAACTAGTTTTGATGCGCTGGCAATTCACCCCTATCTGCCTGATACCGCACCGGATCGGGCCGGCTTGTACGGATTGGTCTCACTTTGGGGGCGGATCAGCAATGCCCGTGGCTGGCTCGATTCCCGGCGCGGGCCGAGTGTGCCGCTCTGGATCAGTGAGTTGGGGTGGTCAACCTGTACGCCTGTTTCAGCCGTTTGTCGCAGCGAGCAAGAGCAAGCTGATTGGCTGGTGCGCAGCCACGGCATCGCGCTGGCTTTGGGGGTGCAGCATATTAATTGGTTCCAGCTTGAAGATAAGTTTGATAGCCCAGCCGGTGATTTGTGGGGCAACATGGCTCTGTTGCACAATCGGAGCCAAGGCTATGCCCGCAAGCTCGCCGCCAATGCCTACGCGACGCTCACGGCGCAGCTTGGCAGGGCAACGTTTATTGGCTTTGGGCCATTACATAGCTATGTCCATCAGAACAACGCCCTGATCCCCGCCGCCCGCTACCACCTCCGCTTCCAGACCGCAACCGGCGCGCTGGTTGATCTGTTGTGGACGACCGGTAGCGCCGAGACGCGCACCATGCCGCTGGAGGCCGGGCGCAGTGCGCAACTGCTTAGCCGCGACGGGGTGACGCTGCCGCTGACGATCAGTGGCGGGCAGGCCCAAATCCCGCTCAGCGGCACGCCGGTCTATCTGCGCCAAGATACGCCGGCGCAACTGGCGGTGACGCCGGCAAGTGTGACCATTCCCATGTTGGCGACCGATCCGGCGACGAGCTACGCGCCCTTGGTGCAGAATCTCGGTTCCACCAGCATCAATTGGACGGCCAGCGGCAGCGCGAGCTGGCTCACGCTCGAAACGACCAGCGGCAGCGGCCATACCAGCCTGTTGCGCTACCGGATCAATCCAGCCGGTCTGACGCCGGGTGACTACCCCGCCACGATCACGGTCAACGCCGGCAGCGCCGGCACGCAAAGCATCCCCATCACCTTGCGCGTGGTGACAACGCTCTACCGCGCGTATGCGCCGGTGATCTATCGTTGACGATCCGCGCCGGGTCATGGTAAGATAAAGGCCGTTGCTTATAACCGGTGTAGGTAAAGGAGAGCGCCGTGAGCGCAAAGAAAATGAAAGTATTGCTCGTGCAAGATGTTGAGCATCTGGGCAAAGCGGGCGAAATCAAAGATGTGAGCGGCGGTTTTGGCCGTAACTATCTGCTGCCGAAGGGGTTTGCCGTGCTGGCGACCAAGAGCCAGATCAAGCAAGCCGAAGAGCGGTTGGCCGCGCAGCGGCGCAAGGCTGAGGCGGCGCGCAAAGATGCCGAGGCGTTGGCCGCCAAGCTGGCTGAGCTGACGCTGACCTTTGTGGTCAAGGTCGGCGAGCAAGAGCGGCTGTACGGTTCAGTGACCAATGCCGATATTGCCGCCAAGCTGCACGAAGTGGCCGGCATCGAAATCGACCGGCGCAAGATCGCGCTCGAAGATCCGATCAAGCGCACCGGCGAGTACGAAGTTCCGGTCGAACTCGCCAGCGGGGTTTCGGCTACGCTCAAGGTTGTCGTGGTTGGCGAATAACCGTCCGCGCAACGTTCAACAGTGCCTCTTGCCAATGTGCCGCATATTGCGGCACATTGGCGTTTTATCCAGATGATGTGGATAACCGGTGGGCAACGGGGGAAAAACGGTGGAAAAGCGCGAAGATCGCCGCGAACGCAGCGTACCGTTTGATTTGCAAGCCGAGCGGGCCACTCTTGGCTCGATCTTGCTGGAACGTGACGCGATTATCGCGGTCGCCGGCTGGCTCCCTTCCGAATATTTCTACCTCGAAAAGCATGCGCTGATCTACGAGGCGATGCTGGCGTGCTACAACCGGCGCGAACCCGCCGATCTAACGACTGTCGCCGCCGAATTGCGCCGGCGCGGCCAGCTTGAGCTGATCGGCGGCATCACCATGCTGAGCGAGCTAGTCACCGAGGTGCCGACCGCCGTTCACATCGAATACTATGCTCGCATCGTCGAGCGCACGGCCCTGCTCCGCCGTCTGATCGAGGCTGGCGGGCGGATTGCGGCGATGGGCTATGACGAAGCGAGCGATCTGGAAGAGACGCTCGACCGGGCCGAAGCCGAGCTGTTCGCCGTCTCGCAACGGCGCAACAATCAGGATTTCATCCACATTGGCCGCGTGGTCAACACCCTCTTTGCCCAGATCGAGTCGATGCAAGAGCGGCGCGGCGAGGTGATCGGCGTGCCGACCGGCTACCACGATCTCGATGAGCTGACCGGCGGCTTGCAGCCGAGCGACCTGATCATTCTTGCGGCCCGGCCCAGCGTCGGCAAAACCTCGCTCGCCCTCTCGCTGGCCTATAACGTCGCCTTCCAAGCCAACGGTACGGTAGCCATCTTTAGCCTTGAGATGAGCCGCGAGCAGTTGGTGCAGCGCATGCTGGCTATGCATACTGGCATTGACATGCAACGGCTACGCACTGGCAATCTGCGCGGCGAAGAGCTGAGCTTGGCGATCGAGGGGTTGGGTGTGCTGTCGGAGCTGCCGATCTATATCGAAGATACTCCCGGCCTCAGCATTACCGACGTGCGCGCTCGCGCTCGCCGCCTGCACAGCGAAGTGGGCATCACGCTGGTGATGATCGACTACCTGCAACTCATGTCAGGCCGCCGCACCGACAACCGCGTTCAAGAGGTGAGCGACATTAGCCGCGGCCTCAAGGCGCTGGCCCGCGAACTCAACGTGCCGGTGATCGCGCTGTCGCAGCTCTCGCGCGCGGTCGAAGGCCGCCAGAGCCATGTGCCGATGCTCAGCGACCTGCGCGAGTCAGGCTCGATCGAGCAAGATGCCGATATCGTGATGTTTATCTATCGCGAAGAGTTGTACGACAAAGAGACCGACAAGAAGGGGATCGCCGAGATACACATTGCCAAGCACCGCAACGGCCCGCTCGGCATTATCCCGCTCCGCTTCGAGTCGCGTACCACCCGCTTCCAGAACCTCGAACGCTATCACGCGCCAGAGGGGTATTGAAGCGGTAGGTGACGCTGGTTGCCCTCATCTGCCATCCGGGAGTTCAAAGGCGGACAGAATGCATAAGCGCAGATGTGATTGATGGCGTTGTGATGCACTGCTTACCCTCACCCCCGGCCCCTCGCCCACTAGCGCGGGCGAGGGGAGTGCAGCGCCGGGTTTAGCAGCATGGTACAGCGATCAACGGTTGGATGCGACCACAGGCTCTGGCCGCTCCTCAACTGGTGCGGGAAAGGGGAGCGAAGCGCTGAGCGTTGAGACATCATACAGCGGTCAATAATTGTACTCGATCAAATATTCTATTCGTCTCTCAATGTCCGGGAGAAGGAGAACACACGACACAAGGTGAATCGAACATCTCGATTGCAGCACGATCGCGGGAAGTTCTTTCTGGCGTGCGGCAGTCCCACTGGCGCACTCCGTGCTGGCGGCATCGTCAATCGAGCGGGGGCGCTTTCCGCCCTTCCCGCTCTTGCCAAAATTGGCCGGATATGGTAGGATATAAGGCGCGAAGGCGGGTAGCTCAATTGGCAGAGCAGTGGCCTCCAAATCCACCGGTTGCAGGTTCAAGTCCTGTCCCGCCTGCCATTTTTTATGCCGGCCAGCCAAGCGGGGGCGTGGCAGAGTCCGGTTTATTGCGTCGGTCTTGAAAACCGAAGGACGTAGCAATGCGTCCCGTGGGTTCGAATCCCACCGCCCCCTCCAGTCACGTCATGGGGAGGTCGCATAGTGGCCTAGTGCGGCGGTTTGCTAAACCGCTAGGGGGGCAACCCCCTCGAGGGTTCGAATCCCTCCCTCCCCGCCAAGATCGCCCGCAGATCATCTGCGGGCGATTGCTATTCATGCCTAGGCAGGATGTTTCAGGATTGCAACAAAAAAGGCGAACTGGTCCCACCATTCGCCCTTGATCCAGCGCGCGGCATGGTCTAGCATACAACAGGAGCAGCTCGTTTGTCGACCAACAGCCGCGCCAGCCAACCAGCTCCGGCCAACCAGAGCCGGTTGCAGTTGTACGCGCAACTTGTCAATCACTGCATCACGATGATACGAGCGAGGCAACGATGCCAATCACGGTAGAACACGTCACGCATTTTCTCATGGCGGCGGCGGAGCTGATACACGCTCACCGCGATGAGCTGACTTTGCTTGATGCTGCGATCGGCGATGCCGATCACGGCGTGAACCTCGATCGCGGTTTCGCCGCGGTGATTGCCCGCCTGCCGGCGGTGGCCGATAAAGATATCGGTACTATGCTAAAGACCACCGGCATGACCATCGTTTCGACCGTTGGCGGCGCGTCGGGGCCATTGTACGGCACGGCCTTTGTCCGGGCCGGGATGGCGCTGGCCGATCGCCATGAAATGAGCGCCGAAGATGTGGCGTTGGCGCTCGAAGCGGCGTTAGACGGGATTTTGGCGCGGGGCAAGGCCCAACCCGGCGAAAAGACGATGGTTGACGCGCTGGTTCCGGCTCTTGAAGCCTTGCGCGCCGCATTGGCCGCAGGCCGGTCGCTGAGGCAGGCGGTGCAAGCAGCAGCAGCGGCGGCGGAGGCCGGCGCGCGAGCGACGATCCCGATGCTGGCAATGAAGGGGCGCGCTTCATACCTCGGCGAGCGCAGTATCGGCCATCAAGATCCGGGGGCTACCTCAACGGCGTATTTACTGCAGGCGTTGGCGATGACGTGTAGCCGCAATGAGGAGAAGGCATGATTGGACTTCTGATCGTCTCGCATAGCGTGCGACTCGCCGAAGGCGTGCAAGAGTTTGTCGGGCAGATTGGCGGCGACCAGATTCCGATTGCCGCCGCCGGCGGCGCCAGTGATGGTTCGCTGGGCACGAGTGTGGAACGGATCTTGGCCGGCCTCGAACAGTTGCGGGCCGCTGATGGCATTCTGGCGTTGGTTGATCTGGGCAGCGCGGTGATGAGTGTCGAAACGGCGCTCGAACACTTTTCCGGCCCGCCCGTTCAGATTAGCAATGCGCCATTAGTTGAGGGCGCTTATCTGGCGGCGGTTGAGGCCTCGAATGCGGAAGCAACGTTGGCACAAGTGGCGGCGGCAGCGTTACAAGCGCGTGAGTTGATGAAAGTCTATGAGTAGCGGTATGACTGAAGTCGTTTTGACGGTCAATAACCCGGTTGGTTTGCATGCCCGTCCGGCGAAGGTGTTTGTTGAGACTGTCCGGGCTTACAAGAGCACGGTGACCATTCAAAATCTGAGCCGGCCCCAGACCAAAGAGGTGCCGGTGACGGCCTTTAATCTCTTGCAGATTGGGGTTCGCCAAGGTCATCAGATTCGCCTGCGCGCCAGCGGCGAGGATGAGGCGGAAGTGATTGCGGCGCTGACCAAGCTGGTTGAAGAGAATTTTGGCGAGTAGCGGCGAGGCTGTATGGGTGTGGTGCTGCAAGGAGCAGGCGGCGCGGCTGGATTGGCGTTCGGGCCGGCCTATCGGTGGCAGCGGGCAGCGGTGGCGGTTGACCCGCCGCACGAGCCGGCTGATGCAGCGCTCGCTCGGTTCCACGCTGCGCAGCG